>NZ_JAWVWO010000005.1:0-319365 GCF_033657265.1 Flavobacterium sp. MMLR14_040
TGTGTATAAGAGACAGGGGTTATGTTCATTGAGACTTTTAGAATTCAGACAAAAAAAGCGTTAAAAAAACATTTCTTGTTTTTAACTTAATTTTTGGAAATGTTAAAATATTTTATATTTTTATCACGATAAACGATGAAAAGCCCCACTTAGTCGATTATTTTGAATGGATTTAAATAATTTTAAAACTAAACATATGACTCCTAACCTACAAATCGAACTTAGACGTTTTATTTCTTCTAATGTTGTTTCTAAATTAAATAAGTTTTATTTCGAAAATGATGCCCTGTTAATAAAGGGAATTGATGTTTCAATCGGAACCGTTCTAATGGGATTATACAATAAAGCCGAGGAGTCGGGTTTTTATAAAAACATAGTCACACTAATAGAAGATAATTCAACATTTTACGGTGAAGTTGACTTTACTTCAGGAAGAATTTTATCAGTAGATGATTGTTACAGAATCGAAGGAAACGAGTTACTTAAAGAAATTTTCAGCAATAAAAAAGGAAGAATTTCTGAAATGATCTCAAATGAAGTTGGAATTAAAAGTGAAACAGCACGTGAAATCCTTAATTTTTCTGCACTACTAGTTGTTTCTTATCTTAAAAACAATTCACAGTTAATTAAAAATCTGAAATTATTGTTAGAAGATCAAAAACGTGATATTTTAAACAGTATTCAGCCGGGAATAAAAATTATACTTGGATTCTCTTGCCACGAAACTGTTGAAGAAAAAAACCAGGCAATGGGAAGATCTGTTTTCACACTTTTTGGACATAATTTTTTCTAGATTTCCGTATACACATCCTATACTTAAATAAAAAAAATCCCATTTTACCAAAGTAAAACAGGATTTATATTGCTTAATTTGAAGCGTTTCTTAGACGTTCTTCAAATTGATAATTTCTTGCTCGGTCAAAAAACGCCAGTTACCTCTTGGTAAATTCTTTTTGGTTAAGCCAGCAAATGATACACGATCGATACGTAAAACATCATAGTCAAAGTTTTCGAAAATAGCACGAACCACTTTTACATTTGATGAACGCAGTTTTAAGCCAATTTCGCTTTTAGGTTCATTATCAATATAACTAACCTCTTCAACAAACACACGATGTCCGTCAAGAACTAAACCTTTGCTGATTTTTTCTAAATCTTCAAATTTTAAATTTTTGTCTAAAGAAACCTGGTAAATTTTAGACGATTTCTGGCTCGGTAAAGTAAATTTACGAATCATATCAGTATCGTTCGTAAATAATAATAAACCGGTTGTATTCTTGTCCATTCTTCCAATCGGAGCAATTTTTGCCGTAGTTGAACCACGTACAAGTTCCAGAACGTTACGATATTCCTGACCTTCATCAAGAGCAGTTGTAAAGTTTTTAGGTTTGTTTAACAAGATGTATTCTTTCTTTTCAGGAGTCAAAGTAACGCCGTCAAAATTTACAACATCGTTTAATTTTACTAAATAACCCATTTCAGTAACCGGAACGCCATTTACTTTAACATTTCCAGACTGAATATATATATCGGCATCACGACGAGAACAAACACCTGAATTTGAGATGTATTTGTTCAAACGAATTTCGTCAGATGCTTTTTGTCTTTTCGGAGCCTGATTCTGTTTTTTGATTTTTTCTGCCTTTTCTTCTTCAGCAGCCTTAACAGCAGGTTTCACTTTTTTCGGCCCTTGCGCACGTTTCGCCATAGGAGGTTTTGGCTTGCTAGAGTTTGATCTTGAGCTATTTGGTCTCGATCCGCCTCTTTTATTATTGCCTTCCTTATTGTTCATAAATTCTGTAATTTGTGCAAAGATAGTTTATTCTTGCTAAATAATCCTAAGTTCATTGTTCTTAGATTAATAGCTACCATTTTAAGTGCTTCTGGAGCATCACAAAAGGCTTTTTTTAAACATGGTTTCCCGCTTTTCACTTCAATCTTTTATTTTTTAAAGGAAAAAATAAAAGGATTTCCGTTTCAATCGGGGCTAGTTTCAAACATTAGGCTTCTTTTTAGATATTTTGAAAAAGCTATTTCACAAAGATCCACAAAGTATTCCACGGAGATTCACAAAGAGCAAAAAAAAATCCGAGTAAATCTGCCTAAATCCGCATCATCCGCGTGCCATTTAAAACCCTAAAACCGGGAAATCAAATTCTTCCCATGCCACAAAACACTAGGATTAATTAAAACAATGCAAAAAACACCCGAAACAATCAGGAATTTTAAAACATTATGAAGCAGTAAATATTGTTCCTTAGAGTTTGATTTCCATAAATAAATCAGAAAAAACAACATGGCAATAAAACAGATATAAAAGTAAATGTCCATATAACCCACATCATAAATATTAACCAAAACATAAACCGGAATCACGGTCATAAAAGTCAAAACCGTAATAATTTGTTTTGAAACCGTTTCGTTATACAATATCGGAATCGTTTGATAATCGTTTGCCAAATCACCTTTCAGATTTTCCAGATCTTTGATCATTTCCCGAATCAGTAAGAGCAAAAACAAAAACATGGCATGTGCCGAAATTACAGCAAAATGACTCATGTGATTTTCGATTTCTTCAAATAAAATCTTGTTATAGAAGTACAATAAAATCGCAAAAAAAGGTACAACAGCCAGCAAAGCCGAAGTTAAATTGCCAATAATAGCGTATTTTTTTATTTTATGAGAGTAAAACCAAATCAGGAAAATATAAGCTGAAAAGAACAAAAAAGCACGCCATGAAACAATTAGGGCCATTAATACAGCCAGGAAATTCAAACTAAAATAAACCGATAGTTTTGTTTTCTGGCTCACCAATCTATCGAGCATAGATTTGTTTGGCCTGTTGATTAGATCTTTCTGACTGTCGTAAAAATTATTTATAATATAGCCGGAAGCAATTGTAACCGCAGAAGCAAAAACAATTAAAAACAAGTTGAAATCCAGTAAAATATCAAGGGCTCTTTTTTCCGGAGCCAATATAAAAATGGCCGATAAATATTGCGCCAAAACAATAATAGGAATGTTGTAACCTCTTACTACAGAGAACAGACCAACAATTTTCATTACTAAAAGTTTGTGCTGTCTGCTTAACATTTTTTGATTTAAATTTTGGAATTGAGGTCTAATTTAAGATTTTTTACTGTAGGAAACAGGAGATCAAAGTTTATTTTTTAATAATTCTTTAGAACCGTAGCCTAATTTTCTAATACAGGCCAAAGCTTGTTTTTGCGAGATTTCAACTTCTTTGATATCTTTTTTTTCTACAAAAACCACAGAACCACTCCACGGATTTGGAGCATCGGGAATAAACACGGCAGATTTGTTTTCGTCTATTTGCTCAATCAAAAATGCAAATTGCAAGCCCGCATCTGTAGGAACTAAAATGACTTTTAAATCCTCGTTGGATTCAAATCCCATTATGTTCTCATTCATTTTTTTCATGAACGAATAACCGGGAACAAAGCTTAAAATTCCATTTTCTAATCTGTGAATCAATTTTTGTGCGTAGGTAGTTTTAGCGATTAGACCAGCAGCAAAACAAATAATCACAATAATTAAAATCGCGACAATTTCTTCTATTGCCAATCCTAAAACTTTTACTTTTGGAAATTGATTTACAATTGGATTTGTAATTTTTTGAATAATACCAAATCCCTTTTCTAAAAGAATAAGCAATAAAATTAATGGCGCTAAAAATAGAATTCCTCCTAAAAAAGTTGCTTTAATAATTTTTAAAATGCTTTTCATATTAAATAACTTTTAGAGTGTAATTTAGAAAAGGATATTCAAATAAGCGTCATTTTTAAAGCGGCTTATTTTTTTAGAATTGGTAAACAACTTCTAATTTGTAATCTTTCAAAGATGCTTTAGCACGTTCTAAATCTTCTGTAAAACCCAGAATATAACCACCACCGCCAGAACCACAAAGTTTCAGGTAATAATCGTTTGTGTCAATTCCATTTTGCCAGATTCCGTGAAATTGCTCGGGAATCATTGGTTTGAAATTATTTAAAACCACTTTAGAAAGCTTTTTAGTATTGGTAAACAATGATTTCATGTCGCCATGCAAAAAGTTTTCTACGCAGGCATCGGTATATTTTACAAATTGGTTTTTAAGCATCGTACGGAAACCTTTGTCTTTTAGGTTTTCCATAAAAATGTTTACCATTGGTGCTGTTTCGCCAACAATTCCGGAGTCTAATAAAAATACAGCACCTTTTCCGTCAAAACTTTGAGTGGGAATTCCGGTTGCTTCAATATTATCTTTAGAATTTATTAAAATTGGAATACTCAAATAGCTGTTTAAAGGATCTAAACCAGAACTTTTTCCATGAAAAAAGCTCTCCATTTGAGAAAATATATTTTTTAATTGCAACAGTTTTTCACGAGTTAAATTCTCTAAAACTGTTATTTTGTGTGTCGCATATTTGTCGTAAATAGCAGCAACCAAAGCACCGCTGCTGCCCACTCCGTAACCTTGTGGGATACTTGAGTCGAAATACATTCCCGTTTCAACATCATTTTTCAACGTTGCCAAATCAAAAGAAACCAATTCGGGCTGTTCTGTCTGTAACGTTTCAAGATAAGTTACATAACGTTTTAAACTTGCGTTTGATGCGATTGCTTCTGTCGAAGGATCTTCGATTTTCTTCAAAGCACCATTGTAAAAATTATAAGGAATAGAAAGTCCTTTAGAGTCGCGAATAATTCCGTATTCTCCAAAGAGTAATATTTTTGAGTAAAATAATGGTCCTTTCATGTTTATTTTATGTCTTTCTTAATTTTATTTGGGTCTTGTCGTGTGTCGAAAATGGCGTGGATTCTAATTTCATTTGAACCAAAACTATACAAGAGACTTGATTGTTTTGTTACGACACATTTTCGATATTTTTTATTTATTGATGATTTTGGAAAAATTTCAGGATTCATGCTAATTATTGAAATAGCTTTTTGAAATTTCACCAGAAATATTTCTTTCGATTTTTTAGACCATCTTGCTTCAATAAAATTTAAAACAGCATCTAAATTCTCTTCAGCTGTTTTTGAAATATTTATTTTAAGGTTCACTACTTATATTTTTTCATCACATCTTCAAAGCTTTTAAATTCGCCTCTTTCAAATTCTAATTCACTTTGAGCGACATCTTCTTTCTGGGCTTCTGTCAAATCATCCCACCAATCTTTTTTCTCCTGTCTTAGCAATCTTGCAACAGCCATAATAAGTGACGGATCATTAGTTTGCTTCAACATATCCAGTGCCCTGAGTTTCTCTAATTGAATGTCCATAACCTAAAATTTTAATTAAAGATACAAAAATTATTGCTTCATTGAACCTTCTCCAATTTCGTCGCAAATGTACTGACCATTCTGACAAAATACAACTAATTCGTCCTGAATAAATTGAAGTGCTTTTTCGCTAACGTTTTCGGGATATAAAACATGAACATTCGCGCCCGCATCCAATGTAAAACAAACCGGAATTTTGGTTTCATTCCTGAATTTCCAGATCGCATTTATGATCTGCAAAGTGTTTGGCTTCATCAAAATAAAATACGGCATAGACGTCATCATCATGGCGTGCAAAGTCAAAGCTTCGCTTTCTACAATTTTAATGAATTCGTCTAGATTTCCACTTTCAAAAATGGAAATTAACTGATCCAGATTTTCATGCGCCTGTGCAAAACGTCTTTCGGCATACGGGTGATTGTGCATTAAGTCGTGCCCAACGGTACTGGATACTTGTTTTTCGCCTTTATCTACCAGTAAAATAGTATCCTGATAATTCTTGAAATTGTTATGAATTGCATACGGAAATTCAACTCCATACAAATCAGTACTTCCTTGAATGTTCGTCTGATTTCCCCAAACCACAACATTTCCTTTTACGCTTCGGCAGGCACTTCCAGAACCTAAACGGGCTAAAAATGATGCTTTTTGGTAAAAATATTCCTCTGTCATTTCAGGATTTAATTCTTTCTCCAAACTCATGAAATTCATTGCCAAAGCCGCCATTCCAGATGCCGAAGAAGCAATTCCGGAACTATGAGGAAAAGTGTTTTGAGTATCAATCGTAAAATGATAGTCTTTCAAAAAAGGCAGATAAACTTCTATTCTTTCTAAAAACTTCTGAATTTTTGGTTTAAAATCTTCTTTTGGTTTTCCTTCAAATAATAAATCAAAAGAAAAAGCACTTGTCATGCTGAGCGAAGTCGAAGTATCTCTCTTTTCAAAACCCAATTTCGTAATCGTTTTACAATTATTCAAAGTGAAACTTACCGAAGGATTTGCCGGAATTTGATTGTCTTTTTTCCCCCAATATTTTACTAATGCAATATTGCTGGGAGCGCTCCATTCAAAGTTTCCGTTTTCGATTGTCGAAGTATATTTTTTAGGAATAAAATCAGTTGCTGTAAACATTAATTATAAAATTTTGGCAAAGATAGTTTTTATACTATTTCACCATATAAGTTATATAAGAAAATGTAAGTAAGGTTCAAACTAAAATGAACTATATGGTTTCAAATATCTTTTAACTATTTTTGATGAAAAATAAATTAGAATGAATAAAACAGTCAAAATCGCTATAGCTCTAATCGTTTGTTTATTGGTAGGATATTCTGCAAGTGTGGTTACAAGACCAAGTGTTGAAAGTTGGTATCCAACCTTAATAAAACCAATTTTTAATCCGCCAAATTGGATTTTTATGCCAATGTGGACATTGCTTTATATTTTAATGGCGGTTGCTGCGGGACTGGTTTGGGATAAAATAAAAGAACAAAACGAAAAAGTTAAAAAAGCTTTAGCTTTCTTTTTAATTCAATTGACCTTGAATGCTATTTGGTCCTATTTATTCTTCGGCCTTAAAAACCCGATGTTGGCTTTAATTGAAATTGCGCTTTTATGGTTGATGATTTATGAAACGTATTTAAAATTCATCAAAATAAATAAAACTGCCGGTTATTTATTGATTCCGTATTTGGCCTGGGTTGCTTTTGCTGGGATTTTGAATGCTAGTATTTGGTGGTTGAATAGGTAAAAATTAGTTTTTAAATTCTGTTTTTAATTTCTTAAACATTTCATTTTTAGCATACAAAAAATCCATTGTAGTCAGGATATTATTATTTTCTATAAGTTTTGCTGATCTTGGGTCGGCGTCACAGAACTCAATAAATAAATCAACTTCTTCGGGTTTTAATTTTAGATCTTTGGTGAAAAAATCACGAGGAATTGATGCTGCTATAAGTTTTTTGAAAACAGTTTCCTCAGTTTTCTTTTTGACTTCTTCTTTATCTTTTTTAAATAAATTTATAAGTCCGGTTCCCATTCTGGTAAAGTCCATTCCATTTGCAATAGTTCCGTCGTAAACACCGGTATATTTTTGCAAAGATCTATTGTCTTTAGCAAATTTTATATCGTCAATGTCTTGTTGAGAAGAACTTATTTTATCAAATTTTATATTGGTTACAACAACTTCATTTAATTCCTCGGCTTTTATATTCATATTGACGGTAATATTGTTTTGGTCAATATTTTCCTGTGCTATTTTTAGTCGTGTAAAAAAGTAATCTTTAGCGAAAAACAATAAACTATCTTTTGCCTGAACAGCAATCGAAAATTCTCCCATTTTATTTGTTCTTGTACTTGTTTTGGCTGTTTTATTTATAACTTCTACCTTATCAAGCGGATAGTTGTTGGAAAAGACTCTTCCGTGTAATAATTTTTCTGTTTGAGAAATGGAAAGTTGGTAAATCAAAAAAGAAATTATAGTAAGTAATTTTACTTTCATTTGTATAAATTTATATCGTCTTAGTTTTTAGAATCCATTTTCATTTTCAAAAACTCTTGATTTTTAGCGATTAAAAAATCCATTAGAGACAAAACATTCGGGTGTTCTAATAGTATTTTAGATTTTGGATCGGTATTACAAAAGTTTATGAAAATTTCTTTTTCTTCTTGTTTTAGTTTTAAATTTTTGATGAAAAAATCTAGAGGACAAGAAGCGTTGACAAGTTTCTTAAAACGGTCGTCACGCGGCTCAATTTTTTTCTTGGGTTTATCAAAAATGGGGTAACTGAAATCTAATCCATTTTTAATCTTACCGTCATAAACAGTCACTTTTGAAGTTACTTCATCAAATTTCTTTCGAATTATAATTTTATTTATTTCTTCCTTATTATTAGCGATATTTTTAATTTCAGTTTTATTAAAAACAGATCTAGAAACTACGACATTATCCAATTCTTCGGCTTTCGGAGTCATTTCAACAACCAGATTGTTTTTTTCTAAATCTTTCAAGGTTACTTTCAATCTTGTAAATAAGTAATCCTTTGAATAAAACAACAAGCTGTCCTGCTCTTTTACCGAAATAGCAAACTCACCCAATTCATTTGTTCTTGTACTTGTTTTGGCAGTTTTGTTTATGACTTCAACATTTTTAAGTACCAGTTCTTGATAAATGACTTTTCCATGAAGTAATTTTTCAGTTTGAGAAATACTAACTTGATAAGTGAAAAAAGAAATTGTAGTGAGTAATTTTACTTTCATCTAATAGTTTTTAGTTGAAGTAAAATTATTAGAATCGTCTTAAGGAAAACTTAGCAAACCTGTAAATTCTTGTTAATTATAGTTTACTTACAAAGTTTTCGAGGACTAGTTCTTTAATAATAAAAAGATTTTGTTGCTGATTTTCAGATAGTAGAAGATCTGTTTTTGCACCAATTTTTTCATATTCAAAACACACAGCGATTGTCTCTATTTCATTTTTAGAAAAGGGATAATCGCTGTGATTTGTTTTTGTAATAAATGTTATTATTTTTAAATCAGATCAATAATAGATTTATTCTATACTTATTTTTTCTATTGCCCATTCTTTGGCTAGACCTGCTCCGGTTGCTTTTACTATTACAAATAAATTATTTCCAGCAGAATTGCTAAATACAAAAAATGGCTCGGCATCGTAAAACACTTTATTTGATTCACTTTTTGATACAAGAAATTGCTCTAAAGGTATCTTGTTTTTAAAACTAAGATTTGAGTCATTATACACATAAATGTAGGGAAGTTTCTTCTGAATCCAATTATTATCAGCTACTAGTAGTAAATAAAGATTGTTTTTTACTGATGAATGATCTAACCATTCAATAGGGGAGTATTCGTTCGTTTCAGTATTAATTGTACCGTTATATATCATATCCTGACTTCTAAGTTCGGAGGTTTTAAATACAGTTTTTCCTCTGGTAAATATTCTATTTCCATCTTCAGAAAACCATAGATTTCCGTTCATAATATAATCTCCATGATAAGGGGAATCGTAGCTGTATTCTGCATTTCCATTTTGAATATCATATTTCTCTATATCCATTGGAGATAAACCATTTTCTGCTCCGTATATATATTTGCCTGAGGGATGTAATCGTGCTTTATTGCCTTCGTAAATTTTTTCACCAATATGCTCATATTCATTATCATTTGTTAAGCTTAAATTTATGGATCTTATAACAGTCCATGCACCTTTCGCAGGAAAAACATATGCCCATTTATTGTTTCCAAGTACAATATCATTTGCGTAACAAGATACAGGATAAGTTTTTGTAATAGTTTTGTTAGTTAGATTGATATAAGAAATATGTCCATCATGTCCGGCAACTGCTGTTTTTCCATCAGGGGATAATGAAATGCATGTAGGCGTATATAATAACGGTATGCTTTCAGTTAAGCCAGTATTTGTCGATAGAATATTTACTGCAGCAGGACTTGCTGAGACATATATAAGCTGATTAGTAATTTTAGAAAATTCTGCATCGACAACATCAGAATTTAGTGTTACTTTTTGCTCTACAAAATTGGTTATGCTTACTACTATTGAATCTTTTTTATTATTGATATTTAGATATAATTTTGAATAAGATTTGCCATTTGGTAAGTTTTGTTTATCAGCCGTAACCCCAATTTCATCATGATTTAAGGAAGTAATAGCTCCCTCTTTTTTAGAAAGCTCGACATAGTTTTTTGAACTTGTTATAGTATAATTTAAAGGTGTTTCGCCTTGATTTTCAATATTAAGAACAAGTTTGTTATTGAAAATAGTAAAATTTAATGTGTCAGGTATCGAATAATTTGTCTCTTTTGTTTGTTCATTTGAATCATTAGTAGGACTAGAGCAACCAGTAATCGTTAACAATGTGATTAAGGCTAGTATAATTTTTTTCATATTTAGATTAAAAAGGAAATGTGAATATTAAGTGATTTTAATTTAAAAATATTAGTTGATATTGATCTTTTGAATTGCCCATTCATTAACTAAATCAGAATCAAGTGCTTTTGTTACTACAAATAAACGATTCCCAGTTGAGTTGCTAAAAATAAAATAAGGCACAGCATCATAAGTTTTTACGCTGTTTTTTTTCGTTTGATTGAAATATTTTTCCAAATCAAATTTATTTACATAACTAAGATCAGCATCGTTAAAAACATAAATATTATTCAATTTTACTGGATTCCATTGATCGCCATTTGAAAAGATTACATATAATTTTCCTTTTGAAGAAGAATGATCTAGCCAATTAACTTTATAATTATTTTCAGAAGGAATTTTACCATTATAGATACCATCTAAATTATTAAGTTCAGAGGTCTTTAAAACACTTCTTTCTCCAGTAAAAAGCCTATTGCCGTCTTCTGAAAACCATATGCCGGGAATAGAGTAGTTTTCTTCTTCGAAGTTAGATTCGTATCGATCATCAATATCTCCATTTTTAATTGTAAGTCGTTGAATATGACCTCTTGATGACGGATTTTGTGAATAAATATACTTGCCTGACGAATGCAGTCTTCCTTTAGTTCCCGCATAAACTTGATTGTATATACTTATAGGCATTTCGTAATTATATTCCAAATTCATATTAACGCTTTTTATATACGTCCATTGATCTTTTTCTGGAAAAACATATGCCCATTTATCATTTCCAAGAACAATATCAAGTGCAGAACAAGAAATACTATAAGTTTGGATTATTGATGGGTTTTTTAAATTAACATGTGTGATATGACCATCATGACCTACTACAGCGGTATTGCCATTTTGTGAAATAGAAATACATGTAGGGGGATAAGCTAGGGTAATTTTTTTTAATGACTCTGTATTAGAATCAAAAATGTTTACTTGAGCGGGATTTGATGAGACATATACTAACTGATCAGTTTGTTTTGAATATTCAGCATCTATAACATTTGTTTGTAATATTATTTTTTCTTCTTTGATTTTTTCAGAATCATTAGAGTCATTTTCACAGCTGTATATTGTAAACAAAAGTATAGCACCCAGTAATATTTTACGCATTTTTATGTAAGTTTTATCCTGTTTTAAAACGCAAATATAGACAAGTCTTTTGTAAAATAACTATAGAATTTCAATTAATTCTGAGGGATTATTTATTACTACTTTCGCACCGCTGGCAATTAATTCCTCTTCAGTTCTATAACCCCACGAAACTCCAACGGGAAACATATTTGCATTTACTGCTGTTTGCATATCAATATCAGAATCTCCAACAAACAGAATTTCTTCGGGTTTTAAATTCCATTTTTTGCTTATTTCTAAAGCTTCAAACGGATTTGGTTTTTTAAGCTCTTCAGTACTTAAACCAATGGCTGCATTAAAATGTCCCGGAAATATTTCTAGAGCTATTTTTTTGGTAAGTTCATCGGCTTTGTTTGAAAAAACGGCTAATTTAATATCACGTGAGACCAAGTCGTCTAATAATGCAATAATTCCTTCGTATGGTTTTGTTTTTATAGTACAAACTTCGCGATATTCGTTGATCATACAATCAAAACAAATTTCAATTTGTTCGTCAGAATTGTTTGATGCCGGCAATGCTTTGCTTACCAAATTTCGCAAACCGCTTCCTATGAAATATTGATAAGTATCATAAGTGTGAGTGGGATAATTTAAACCTGTAAGTACAGTATTCATTGCATCCGAAATATCTTCTAATGAGTTAACTAACGTTCCGTCTAAATCAAAAATAATTCCTTTAAATTTCATTCTATTAAATATTATTGGCCAAAATAAATCCGCTTGTCCAGGCATTTTGAAAGTTGAAACCTCCGGTAATAGCATCAATATTGACAATTTCCCCTGCAAAATAAAGGTTTTGGTGAATTTTACTTTCCATGGTTTTAAAATTGATTTCTTTTAAATCTATTCCGCCGGCAGTAACGAATTCTTCTTTAAAAGTACTTTTTCCGTTTACCTGAAACTTGGCTTTTGTCAATTGAGAAGCTAAATCTTGCAATTGAATTTTAGATAAGTCGGCCCATTTTGTTTCCGCTTCAATTCCCGAAGCTAAAACCAAACTTTCCCACAAACGATTAGGGAAATCAAATGGTGATTTTTTAGAAACTGCTTTTTTGGCGTGTTCCTGTTTTAAATCTTTTAGGATTTTCTCTGCATCTTCAGTTTCAACATCATTTAACCAATTGACGAAAATCGTAAACTGATAATTTTTATCGAATAAAATACGCGCTCCCCAAGCTGAAAGTTTTAAAATCGCAGGTCCGCTCATTCCCCAATGGGTGATTAATAAAGGCCCGGTCGATTCGAGTTTGGTGTCTTTTACGTTAACGGTAACCTGTGCCGCAACGCCCGGTAATTCTTTTATGCGTGAATCTTTAATATTGAAAGTAAATAGGGAAGGAACAGGGCTAATAATCGCATGTCCTTTTTCTTGAAGCATTTCCCAGATTTTAGGGTTGCTACCGGTTGCCATGACTAATTTTTCTGCAATAAATTTATCATTTTGCGTATCAATTTTCCAATGATTTTCTGCTTTGTAGATTGATTGTACGCTTTGTCCCGTTAAGACTTTTATGCCTAGTTTTTCGGTTGCTTTTAAGAAACAATCTATGATGGTTTGAGAAGAATTTGAAACCGGAAACATCCTTCCGTCATCTTCTATTTTTAATTCTACGCCACGTTTTTCGAACCATTCAATCGTATCTCCGGAACAAAATTGATGAAAAGGCCCTCGAAGTTCTTTTTCGCCACGCGGATAAAATTTGACCAATTCATTCGGTTCAAAACAAGCGTGTGTTATATTGCATCTTCCACCACCGGAAACGCGGACTTTAGAAAGCACTTCTTTTCCTCTTTCTAAAATGGCAATTTTTAGTTTCGGATTTTTCTCTGCAATATTAATCGCTGTAAAAAATCCTGCAGCGCCTCCGCCAACAATTAGTATGTCGAAATTTTGAATCATATTATTTGGTTTGCCACGAATTACACGAATTGGCACTAATTTTTTATTTGCCACAGATTTGACAGATTAAAAAATCTGGGTTAATCTGTGAAATCTGTGGCTATTCTTTAATTATAATCTATCTGGAAAATCACTAATAATTCCGTCTACTTTATAGCTTTTTATTTTTTGAATGTCTTCATCAGAATCTACTGTCCACGGTAAAACCAGAAATCCTTTTTCCTGAATTTCTTTGGTGTTTTCCTGATTTAATAATTGATAATCCGGATGAATGGCATGCGCTTTTATTTTTTCGGCGAAAGCCAAAGCTGTATCGAGATTTTCTTCTGTTAAAACACCAATGGCAATATTGGGATTTAGATTTCGAACTTCCTCCAACATATTCCAGTCAAAACTTGAAATAATGAAATGCTCATAATTCCAATTTTCATCCGAAATGTATTCTTCAATTAAAGACACAACCTTATTTGAAGTTCCGGTGCCTTTCAATTCAATATTGATTAGGCATTTTTTGTCTATTAAATCAAAAACTTCCTTTAAAGTCGGAATTTCGTATTGGTCGTCAATCAAAAACGATTTTAATTCGGTCAAAGATAAAGTATTTACAAAACCTTTTCCATTGGTTGTTCTGTCGATGGTTTCGTCGTGAATTACGATTATATGTCCGTCAGCGCTTAAGTGTACGTCGAGTTCAATTCCGTCAGCATTTAATTCTAATGCTTTTTGAAAAGATTTTAAAGTATTCTCGGGTTCGTATCCTTTTGCGCCGCGATGTGCTATTTTTAGCATTTTTTTTGTGAGTAAGTTTAACCGCAAAGGTCGCAAAGATTTACGCAAAGTGCGCAAGGTTAGGTAAAAAAAGTTGCCACGAATTTCACAAATTTACACCAATTAAATTCGTGATAATTTGTGTAATTGCTTCGCCTGTTCGCTAGCGCTCGGGTCGTGGCGAAAAATTTTCGGTTAAGCAAGTTCCAATAATACAAGTCCGTATTCAGAATCGATAATAGCTTTTCCATTTTGGACTTCTGTTTCTTGTTCTGAAAAAGCGTCTTTTAATTTGGTTCCATCTTCAAAAATAGAATCAACCGGAAGTTCTTTTCGACCAGTTCCTAAATCCAGGCCAATTACAACTTCATCTTTATAATTAACTTTAGTAAAACTTCGTGAAAAAATATACGGCTTATCTGAAATCATATTGTGTATTCCCGCTCCAACTGCAGGATGATCTCTGCGGAATTGCCCTAGTTTTTGCCAATGCCAAAGTATTCTTTGCGTTTCAGGATTACTCTGAACATCTTCCCAATTCATGAATGATCGTAAAGTGGCGTCGCCTTCTGTGCCTTCAATTTCTAAAGAACGACCCGTTTCGTCGCCATAATAAACCTGAGAAATTCCGGGAGAAAGCAGGAGTTTTGTTCCGGCTTCGAAAGTTCTGTTTCGATTTCCATCAAAAGGAGTGGGATCGTCGTGTGATGATACGTAATTTAGAACGCTAAAACTTTTCAGTTCATTTTGAAGTTTTGCTGAATATTTCGAAAAGATAAGTTCATAATCGTTTTGAGCATCGAGTTTAAATTCAAAATTAATCATGCAGTTAAAACCATTCTCGAAATAGTTTACTTTTCGATCTCCAAAATCATAATCCAGTCCGCTGCTTATTTCATAACCATAAACTTCGGCAATGGTATAAAACGGATTCTGATCTAAAACTTCAAGCGGATGATGCTTTTTCCAGGTTTCAAATGCATAATCGCATTCTTTTCTAAAGTCGACCCAAACATTTTCTTCAGTATGTTTTACGGTATCAGCTCTGTAACCGTCAATTCCGAATTCCAGAATATAATCGGTTAACCACTTTATGATGTAATATTTAGGTGTTCTGGGATAATTTGTTCTTTTGAAGAATTCATTTAACGAATTTATTTCTTTGTCATAACGGCCTTCCTTTTTCCATTTTTCGATTAAAAAAGATGGCAATTCAACTTCCTGATTACTTTCGGTCCTTACATCCGGAAGATTATCGACCAAAGTACACATCGTTGTATTTTCGAATGATTTATAATCGCAGACAATTCCGGTTCTAACCCAGTCTTCCGGCCACATCGGGTCTTCTTCCGTGACAGGTCCGGTGTGATTGATAACGCCGTCGAGCATAATTCTAATGCCTTTTTTGTGTGCTTTTTTAACCAGATTAGCTAAATCTTCTTTTGTTCCGAAGTTAGGATCTAATGCCGTCCAGTCTCTTGCCCAATAACCATGAAAACCATAACTAAGCCCGGTTCCTTCGTCAACGCCATCGTGAATTTGTTCGACAATCGGCGTAAGCCAAATGGCATTTATTCCCAATTCATCAAAATAACCTTCGTCGATTTTTTTTATAATTCCGATGATATCGCCGCCTTCAAATCCGCGTAATTTTCCCGGAGTTTTGGTTCGGTTGAAGTTTAAATCGTTCGATGGATTTCCATTGTAAAATCGATCGGTAAGTAAAAAGTAAACATTTGCTCCTTCCCAAACGAAAGGTGTTTTTGAAGTATTGTCTTTATTCATTGAAACTGATTTTGAGCCAGAATATTAAAGATAAAGAAAGGAAACCATATAATGTAAAAAACCGCCACGAATTCATGAATTTATTATCAGATATAATATAATGAATCTGCCGTAATCAGTGTAGTCCCAACGGGACATTTTCTGTAGTGTCTGTTGTTTTTACCAATATATAATCTCTACGAGATATACTCCGTAGGAGTTAAATATTGGTAGAAATATAATTTGTAAGTTCTCTAATGTCCCGTAGGGACTACACAATTTTAATCAAAAACAAAAACCGCCACGAATTCACGAATTTTATAAACAATAATTCGTGAATTCGTGGCGGAAATATAGTGTGTTAGATTTTACCGTTGTTAGACCTGACAGGTTTTAAAAAGCTGTCAGGTCTCTTTGAACATAAAAAAGACGCACTGCTGTGCGTCTCTACGATATGCGTTGTGTGAAAAAAAACTTTGATGTTTTATTCCAATTCTAAAACGACAGCCGATTTTGGCTCTAAAGTAATTTCAGTAGCTAAATCAAATGTTTTTCCGGTTAAAACATCTTTTCCTGACTTAAAGTTTTTGATGTTTTCTTTAAAACGATTGGTTTTAATAGTTTGGGCTGTAGCATTATTATTAAAAACCACCATCACCGTTTTAGTATCTGTATATCTGAAATAAACGTAATTATTATTTTCCGGAATATAATGTGTCATTTTTCCGAAGTGAACTGCTTCGTTTGTTTTTCTCCAATTGAATAATTTAGAGGTAAAATCGAAATATTTAGCCTGTTCAGGAGTTCTTCCTGCTGCAGTTAAGGCATTGTTTTTATCGCCTGCCCATCCGCCCGGAAAGTCCTGACGAATGTCTGCATCACCTTTGCTTTTATCACCGCCCATTCCAATTTCTGAACCATAATACAATTGTGGAATTCCGCGAACTGTAGCCAATAAAGTCATAGCCAGTTTGTATTTTGGGAAATCGTATTTAAACTTATCATTCATACGATCGGTATCGTGATTTTCGGCAAAAACTAAAATGTTATTGGTATTAGGATAAAGATAATCCATTGCAAAATTGTTGTAGAATTTAATCATTCCGTTGTCCCAGGTTCCTTCGCTTTCATTAAATGCAGAAACCATCTGACTTTGAAGTGTGAAGTCCATTACACTTGGCAAATTCGAATTGTAGTTTTCGATCGCACCAATTTTACTGTCTTTTTGCCAATACGCCAAATTCGCCTGATTGTGCATCCAGATTTCACCCACAATATTAAAATTTGGATATTCTGTTGTAATTGATTTTGCCCAATTTGCCATCGCCGTTGCATCAGAATAATTATAAGTATCTACTCTAAATCCGTCAAGATTGACAAATTCGATCCACCAGATTGCGTTTTGAGTTAGGTATTTTGCTACCAAAGGATTCCTCAAATTTAAATCTGGCATCGAAGGCACAAACCAGCCGTCAACACAAACTTCCTGATCTATTTTTGAAGCGTGAATATCTGTAATAACTTCGCGTCTATGGTGTGTTTGGGTAAAGTTTTCGAACTGATTGAACCATGTTTTAGTCGGAATATCTTTCATCATCCAGTGTGTAATTCCCCAGTGATTGGTTACATAATCCATAACTAGTTTCATGTTCTTTTTGTGCATTTCGGCAGATAAACGAGCGTAATCGTCATTTGTTCCGTAGCGAGGATCTATTTTGTAAACATCAGATTGCCCGTAAGTATGATACGAATGCTGTTTGTCATTGTCTTCGCATAAAGGCGTGCTCCAGATTGTTGTTGCTCCAAGAGACGAAATGTAATCTAAGTTTTTGATAATTCCTTCGATATCTCCTCCGTGACGTCCGCCTGGTTCCTGGCGATTTCCCTTTTCTGTTAAAGATGCGTCGCTGTCATTTTTAGGATTTCCGTTAGCAAAACGATCCGGCATGATTAGGTAAATCATATCCGAAGCATCGTAACTTTTTCTGTCTGCCGAATTTGCTCTTCTTTCTTTAAGCGAATATTTTTGCGTAAAAGCAACTTTATTTTTGATTTTGAAAGAGAAAACTAATTCAGAAGCTTTTAGGTTTTGCGTATCAATTGTAACAAAAAGATAGTTTGGATTTTCTGTTTTTTCTACGTTTTTAATCACAACATTGTTTGAAACTGAAGCTTCGTATTGTGCAATGTTTTTTCCGTAGAACATAATTTGCAACTCAGGATTTTTCATTCCTGCGTACCAAAATGGCGGTTCTACTTTTTGGATTTGCGCTTTCGCGGAAGCGGAAAATAATAGAACTAATAGGATTATTTTATAAAATGAATGATTGAATATTGTTTTTTTTGTATTCATAGTTGGTGTTTTTAAATTGTTATGTACAATTATTATTCATTATGCGGTAATGGCGGAGGAGGTGGAGGTATTGGTGGCATTGTTACTTCAGCACTTCCAAAAAAGAGTTCTTTTTTAGTTTCTTTTAACAAAAGACTTTGTTTTATATTATTTATCCATAGAGAAAGCGAATCTAATTTTTTTGGAGCTTCATAGCTGTGAACAAATATGATCTTACTTTTAAAATCTTTTTCAATATTTATAGCGTACTCACTTCCGTCGCAATAATCTTTGTAATATTCAGATTTATATTTAAATAGATTAATTTTCGCGATGTAATCAAATAGTTTTAATTTTTCTTTTTGATTGATAAGCGCGTAATAGTTTGTGTTATTTTGCGGTTTAGAAATGCTATCGTTGAATCTTCTTCGAATCCAATATTGTCTTACAAATACGGTATCTGATTCTGTAAATTTAATTGAATATAATTCGCTGAATGTTCCTGAAAAACTATAGTCAAATGAATCGAAGGCTTTATTTTTCTCATTGCAACTCAAAAGAGATAAACTTAAGAAAATGGCTATTGGTAAGGTTTTCATGATTTTAGATTTAATTACTTAGTTTGCAATTGAGAACGTAAGATTATTTAATCACAAGGAATTCCAAATAAATCTAAGCCATCAACCCAGAATTTTTTTATGGGTTTATCCTTTTTTACGATATAGATTGTTCTTCCGGGAAATTTACATTTGCTTTTGTCAGGATTTCTTCCCCACATAAAATCATCATTATAGGCAAAATAAGCATCTCCAATGTTGGCAAAAACCTTCGTTTTGATGTCGTCTTTATAATCATAATTTTTGCTTTCCTTTTCATCAAATTCCTGTATTTTTTTTTCAATGTCGAAATAACTTTTTTGATAGTTTATTTTTAATAATTGTTTTGAGCAAAGAAGAGGTTTGCCATTTTTTGTTGTATCAAAATTTTCGATTGGAAAAGCAATTATATTGGTGCGGCATTCATCGAGTCCGCAAACAACTTTGTTTATGGTTACTTTCGAGAATCCTTTTGTGCCATAAACGTAATAGTTTTTGTCGGTGATTTTTTTAATCTCGTTTTCTAATGTTTTGTTTCTTATGAGTTTATAAATCCCTAAAGTGTCATAATATTCAAAATTTTGAACTCTGGTGGTGTCTTGGTATAAAACATTATATAAAGAATCTTTTTTCTCTATTTGATTGAAAACTTCGTCAAATTTAGCGCCGTTATACGTGTTCTTTTCATGTAGATTGACTACAATTGCAGTTGTTGTTTTCGATAAAGCGTAAACACAATGAAGCGTTTTATCAATATCAATTTTATCTAAAGAATCTGATTCTGTGTGCTGAACAGCTGTTTTAGGAATCGTTTCGTTTTTCTGATGACAGGAAATCAATAAAAGACTTAAAAAGAGAGTTGTAATGTTTTTCATTTTATATGAATTGGTTAGGAAAGGCATGTTTTGATATAAATTCTTTACATGTTATTTTGTCTGCTTCAACATCCATTTATATATTTCAGGTTTTTTCTCATATAAATATTCAATTCCGTGACCTTCATTTTCTAAACGAGTAAACTTGAAATTACTTTTGGTTTCACATGATTCAAGACCTTTGGCAATTCTTTCTGTTTCGGTAATTGAAATTTTATCATCAGCCGTTCCGTGAAAAGTCCAAATAGGAATTTTACTCAGATTACAGATTCTTGATAAATCGCTGTCGTTAATTCCTCCACAGAGAGGTACAATTGCAGCAAAAACTTCAGGAAAATCCAAAGCTGTAATATAGGTGCCATAACCGCCCATGCTAATTCCTGTAATGTAAATTCGACTCGTATCTATTCTGTATTTTGCAGATAACTCGGCATATAAAGTTTCAAACCAATTTTCTGTCGACCAATATTTATTGTCAGGACATTGGGGAGAAGCAATTATAAAATCAAAATTTTCTCCTTTTTCGACCAGATAAGGTAAACCGTAAGATTTTAGCTTGTTTAAATCGTTGCCTTTTTGTCCTCCTCCATGAAGATAAATTACAAGTGGATATTTTTTTGTTTCTTTTGAATACTCTTTTGGTAAATACAACAGATAATCATATTTCGCAGCAATCTTTGTTTGAGAATAAATAGTAATTCCAGAAAGCGCGATCAAAAGAATCAAAAATTTCAACTTGTAGTTCATCTTATTAATTTGGGTTTGATGTTATAAAAATCTTGTGAATTTACTTCATCCCAAATTTAATATAGTTTGATAATCTTTTAAAAAAAAGACAAGCAATCTCGGGGAAAATTGCCTGCCTTTTAGAAAATTATTTGGTTTCGATAATACTAATCGCATAACCTCCGCCTGGAGCAGAAAGCTGCGATAATTTTGATTTGTTTGTTACAGCAATTTTCTTGATGGTGTAAGCCTGCGGATTAGTTTTGTAATGCGCATCTTTTGCATCAGCATAAATAGTTGCTGTGTATTTTTTACCTTTTTCAAGGAAACTGAAATCGATGCTTGATGTACGAGGAGTTTCTCCGTTTACGTTCCCAACAAACCAGTTATTTGTTCCTTTTGCTTTACGGGCAACGGTAATAAAATCGCCTGGTTCAGCTTCGATATATTTGCTTTCTGACCAATCTACAGCTACATCTTTAATGAATTGAAATGCATCCGGAAAACGGTTGTAGTTCTCTGGAGTATCAGCAGCCATTTGCAACGGACTGTACATGGTAACATATAAAGCCAATTGATTTGCAATTGTACTGTTTACATGAGATGTGTTTTCAGGATTCATTTTGCTGATATCCATTTCGAAAATTCCCGGAGTATAATCCATTGGTCCACCAATTAAACGTGTAAATGGTAAAACCGTAACGTGATTTGGTTTAGAACCTCCAAAAGCCTGGTATTCTGTTCCTCTTGCTGCTTCGTTTCCAATTAAATTTGGATATGTTCTTGCGATTCCTGTTGGGCGAACGGCTTCGTGAGCGTTTACCATAATTTTGTAATCAGCTGCTTTTTCGATTGCGTATTGGTAATGGTTTACAATCCATTGATCGTAATGGTTTTCACCGCGAGGTAAAATATCTCCAACATAACCGCTTTTTACAGCATCATATCCGTTGTCATTCATGAATTTATAAGCAGCATCCATGTGGCGCTCGTAGTTACGAACAGAACCTGAAGTTTCATGGTGCATGATAATTTTTACACCTTTAGATTTTGCGTATGCATGCAAACCTTTTACATCAAAATCAGGATAAGGTGTTACGAAATCAAAAACATAATCTTTTGAGTGTCCAAACCAGTCTTCCCAACCTTCGTTCCATCCTTCGACCAAAACAGCATCGAAACCATTTGCAGCAGCAAAATCAATGTATTTTTTTACGTTAGCATTGTTTGCACCGTGTGTTCCGCTTGGTTTTGCTTTTGAGAAATCAGAAACTCCCAATTGTACCGTTGGAAAATCGTTTGTGTACGACCAAGAGCTTTTTCCTGTAATCATTTCCCACCAAACACCAATGTATTTTACCGGTTTAATCCAGGAAGTATTATCAATTTTTGACGGATCGTTTAAGTTATATGTCATTTTTGAAGCTAAGATTTCTCTCGCGTCATCGCTTACCATAATGGTTCTCCAAGGTGAGT
The DNA here is from genome assembly GCF_033657265.1 of Flavobacterium sp. MMLR14_040. Lineage (NCBI taxonomy): Bacteria > Pseudomonadati > Bacteroidota > Flavobacteriia > Flavobacteriales > Flavobacteriaceae > Flavobacterium > Flavobacterium sp. MMLR14_040. The sequence goes on from NZ_JAWVWO010000005.1 coordinate 21,796, forward strand.
GACTTGGTGCCTGCATATAACCTTTGTCTCCTTTTGCATCTGGCGTTAACCAAGAAGTGAAAGTCATGTTTTTATCATCTAAATTCAAGTGCATACAAGAATAGTTGATCAAAGCAGCTTCATGTAAGTTGATGTAGATTCCGTCATTTGTTTTTAACATCAAAGAAGTCTGAACTCCTGTTGGTGAAAAGTTTTTTTGCGAAACATTTGCTGTATATGCTTTTTGAGATAAACCTCTGATTTCAGATAATTTCGATTTTGTATAATCGTATTCCTGAGTATCATAATCTCCCGGAATCCAGAAAGCAGTATGATCGTCGGTCATCGCAAATTGAGATCTTTCTTCTTTGATTACGAAATAAGTCAGGTTTTTTTGAGCAGGGAATTCATATCTAAATCCAAGTCCGTCATCAAATAAACGGAAACGAATTATGATTTGTCTGTCAGTTCCTTTTTGGTTTAAAGTTACAGCCAGTTCATTATAATGATTTCTAATGTTATCAACTTCTCCCCAAACCGGTTTCCAGGTTTCGTCAAAAGTGGATGTTTTTGTATCAACAACAGTAAAGTCATTCAATAAAGATTTTTTATCATCTTTAAGTTCAAGACCTAATTTACTGGTTTTTACAACTTCTTTATTTTTGTATTTTAAATTATAAGTTGGAGTTCCGTCGTTTTCCAGCGAAAATTCCATTACGAACTTTCCTTCGGGTGATTTTAATTGCTGTGCATTTGCGATCGAGCTAAATGCAAACAAGATTAAACTTGCGAAAAATAAGTTTTTCATGTTTTTTATTTTTAAGATATTAATCAATTTGTACAAATTTACTTGCAATTACAGGATTTCCATTCACTATAATTGTTAAATCTTGATCGCCATCAACCGTAAAAGTTGTTTCGTCATGATTTACAGCTACTTTCAAAATTTGATTTCTGAAATTAATTTTAAAAGAGTAACCTTTCCATTCTTTTGGAATTTTTGGTGAAAAATGAAGCTGGTCATTTTTAACACGCATTCCGCCAAAACCTTCCACAATACTCATCCATGTTCCGGCCATTGACGTGATGTGACAGCCTTCTTCTACTTCTTTGTTATAATCGTCAAGATCAAGACGAGAAGTTCTTAAATAGAAAGTATATGCCATATCCATTTTGTCTAAAACGGCTGCCTGAATCGAGTGAACGCAAGGCGAAAGCGAACTTTCATGAACTGTAAATGATTCGTAGAATTCGAAATTGCGTTTTAATTCTTCTTTAGAAAAATGATCTTCAAAAAAGTAAAAACATTGCAAAACGTCAGCTTGTTTGATGTAAGGCGAGCGTAATACACGATCCCAAGACCATTTTTGATTGATTGGTCTTTGCGAACGATCTAAATCTTTTACGGGAACTAAATCTTTGTCTAAGAAACCATCTTGCTGCAGATAAACTCCTAATTCCTTAGAAGTTGGGAAATACATATTATCTGCTACTTTTTTCCATTCCTGAATTTCATCGCCGGAAAGATTTACTTTCTCTAAAATGCGTTTGTGATCTGCAGGATATTCAACAGCGACTTTCGTAATTTGTTCAGCGGCATAATCAATACACCATTTTGCAATATAATTGGTGTAGAAATTATTGTTGATATTGTTTTCGTATTCGTTTGGACCTGTAACGCCAAGAATTACGTATTGATTTTTTTCTTTAGAGAAAGAAGCTCTTTGGTGCCAAAAACGCGCAATACCGATTAAAACTTCCAGACCTTTTTCAGGAATATAAGAGTAATCCCCGGTAAAACGATAGTAGTTGTAAATCGCAAAAGCAATCGCTCCGTTTCTGTGAATTTCTTCGTGCGTGATTTCCCATTCGTTGTGGCATTCTTCTCCATTCATGGTCACCATTGGATAAAGTGCCGCGCCGTTTTTGAAACCTAAATTGTCTTTGGCATTTTCAATCGCTTTATCCAATTGATTGAAACGGTAAGTCAATAAGTTTCTCGCAACCTGCTGATCTTTAGTTGCCATGTAAAACGGAATACAATAAGCCTCAGTGTCCCAATAAGTAGATCCGCCGTATTTTTCTCCCGTAAAACCTTTTGGTCCGATATTCAAACGAGAATCTTTTCCTAAATAAGTTTGGTTTAATTGAAAGATATTGAAACGGATTCCCTGTTGTGCTTTTACGTCGCCATCGATTGTAATATCTGACATTTCCCAGATTTTTGCCCAGGCATCAATTTGATTTTGAAGTAAAGTATCATATCCTAAAGTAACGGCAGCTTTTATTGTTTTTTCGGCTGCAGCCAAAGTATTTTCGTGGTTTAAAGAAACTGTATATCCACCAATTTTCTGAATTGCTGAGGTTTGTCCTTTTGCGATAATTGTTCCGTAAGTAAACTGAACTTTATCTGAAGTTGAGTCGATTGTTGAAGGTGAAATGTTTACGTTTTCTCCGTTTGCAAAAATCGTATTGTGCATGAAAGTCGTAACTTTAAAATGCGTTTTGAAAGTCTGAGCGGTTACAAAAGCTTCGTTTGTTCCTTTTTTTACTTCAAGAGGTTCCCAGAATTTTTCTTCCCAGTTGGCGTCTTCATTCGTAACTCCGGCATCAATATAAGGTTTGTAAACAATTTTGGCGTCTTTGTTTAAAGGCGTAATTTCAAATTTGATAATTCCGGCTTCATCCAAATCCAAAGAAAGAAAACGACGAACATTTACGGCGATTTCAGTTCCGTTTTTTAATGTTGCTTCAAAAGAACGATTGTACCAGCCTTCTTTCATATTCAATTCTCTGCGGAAATTTCTAACCTCGGTACAAGTGTTTAAATCAAGATTTTCTTCGTTGATTTGAACATCGATCCCAATCCAGTTTGGCGCGTTTAATACTTTCGCAAAATATTTAGGATATCCGTTTTTCCACCAACCCACTTTCGTTTTATCCGGATAATAAATTCCGGCAATATAACTTCCCTGAAAAGTTTCGCCAGAGTATGTTTCTTCAAAATTAGCGCGTTGTCCCATCGCACCGTTCCCGATACTAAAAAGACTTTCAGACGATTTGACTCTTTCTACATCAAATCCTTCTTCTATGATAGACCAATTGTCTGGTTTTATATAATCTTGATTCATTATTTCTTAATTAGATAATGTGGCAATTTGATAATTAGATAATGTGTCAATTAGAAAATGAGATAATTATTTTCTGTGAGTGATTATTAATCTGATTAATTGCTCTTTGTTTACTATTTTACTTTTTAATTAGATGATTTGTATTTTTAAATTATCCGATTGATTTGTTAAATGTGATAATGAGTCATTTTTAAATTATCTAATTATCAAATTGACACATTGCCACATTCTTAACTAACCGATTAATTTCTCGATAAACTGTGAATCGATTTCGGTAAAATCTTTAAAAATATAATCAGCTTCATGTAAAATTGTTTCCTCACCAATTCCTACACTTACCATTTCTCCTATGTTTGCCGCCTGTATTCCGGCAACTGAATCTTCAAATACAATTGCATTTTTTGGGTCAATGTTTAATAATTGAGCCGCTTTTAAGAAAACTTCCGGATCCGGTTTTGCATTGGTAACATCGTTTCCGTCAACAATAACATCGAAATATGAAAGAATTCCTGTTTTCTCCAGAATTGGTCGGGCATTTTTACTCGCAGAACCCAACGCAATTCCCTGATTTTTTTCTTTTAATAGCTGAAGAATTTTAAAAACTCCGGGAAGAATCTCGCTTTCGTCCATGTCAACTAAATAAGATAAGTAATCTTCGTTTTTTTGAATCAGCCATTTGTCTTTGTCTTCCTGCGAAGCCTGAACGTTTCCTAATTCAAGAATTATATCCAACGAACGAACACGGCTCACGCCTTTTAAAAGTTCATTGTTTTCATGTGTGAAATTTATATTTAATGACTGAGCGATTTTCTGCCATGCCAAAAAGTGGTATTTAGCGGTATCGACAATTACGCCATCAAGGTCGAATATGAATGCTTTTTTGTTCATTATATGAAAAATTCTTCTTTATTATTTTTGAATAGTATCGTCTACATCTTTTACTTTGTAAACTAAAAGAGCAGCGATTAAAAAACTAACTCCACTTGTAATTAAGGCATAAATAGCATCGCCATTGTAAAGATATTTTACAATTGGGCCACCAATTAATGCGTTTACAATTTGAGGAATTACAACAAAGAAGTTGAAGATTCCCATGTAAACTCCCATTTTTTTAGGAGCAATAGATCCTGCAAGAATCGCGTAAGGCATTGCCAGAATACTCGCCCAGGCAACTCCAATTAAAATCATTGGCAATACAACCCAGTCTTCATTTGGCATGAAGTAAATGGAAATTAATCCGATTCCTCCAATGATTAATGAAAGTGCATGAGTTGATTTTCGTCCGATTTTTTTTGCGATGTAGGGCAGAAAAAACAATGCAATGATAGCAGAAACTAAGTTGTAAACTCCAAATAAAATTCCGACCCAGTCTCCGGCGTCCTGATATTGCTGACTTGAAGTGTCGCTTAAAGGCAATCCGTAAATGTGATGCGCAATGGCAGGAGTTGTAAAAACCCACATACCGAATAATCCAAACCAGGAGAAAAACTGTACCCAGCTTAGCTGACGCATTGTTGTTGGCATTTTTGCAAAGTCAGTAAAAATGTCTGTAAGTTTTGACTTTTCTTCAGAAGGAATATCCACTTCACTTTGCGGATCTTCAAAATTGGCTAATTCTTCAGGAGTGTATTCTTTTGTTGTAAATAATGTCACTAAGATCGAACCAATTAAAACCGCTGCACCAATGATAAAAGATAATTTCAGATTTAAAGGAATATTTCCGGGAACGGCATTGTTTGAAATGTCAAAATAGTTGGTTAAAACATAAGGCAAAGCCGAACCAATTACCGCTCCAAAACCAATTAATGAAGTTTGAATACTGAAACCCGCTGTACGCTGATCTGTTCTTAAATTGTCACCAACCAAAGCGCGAAACGGCTCCATGGCAATGTTGAAAGAAGCATCCATGATCATTAACATTCCTGCTCCAACCCATAAAGCAGGCAATACAGAAATGAAAATATTAGCCTGCGGCATTAAAATTAATCCAACCGAAGCCAGGATTGCACCAACGAGAAAAAACGGTTTTCGTCTTCCGAATTTGCTCCAGGTTTTATCACTGTAATGACCAATAACGGGCTGCACTATTAATCCCATAAGGGGAGCAATAATCCAGAACCATGAAAGTTCATGTACGTCGGCACCAAAAATTTGAAGAATTCTGCTGGCATTTGCATTCTGAAGTGCAAACCCCATTTGTATTCCCAAGAAACCGAAACTCATGTTCCAAATTTCCCAGAAACTTAATTTACGCTTTTCCATTATCGTAATTAAAAAATTAATTAGACGATAAGCGCTTTGCTTATCAAAACTTACTGTTTTTTTCGAAGTAAAAGTAAAAGCCTTGACGGCCGTAAAAGTATAAATTATTTTTAGATATATGCTAACAAAAAAGCCATAAAAATTAATTATGGCTTTGGAATGTGTTGATTTTAAGAAATTTAGTCAGTAGATTCTCTTTTTATAAGATGTGTTTCTATGACTTCGGTAGTATAATTTTCGTTTTCTTCTTCATCATCGTTGTGTTCTGCTTCGAGTCTTTCGATCAGCATTTTAGCTGCTTTATTCCCCATTTTTTCGCCACTTTGGCTTACGGTTGTAATACTTGGCGTTGAATATTTTGAGATGATTCCGTCTGTAAATGCAATTACAGCTAAATCTTCCGGAACTTTTAATCCCATTTTTGATGCAGTTTTGATAATTGTTACTGCAAAAAGCTCATTTACTGCAAAAACAGCATCAAAAGCTCTTGCATGCAAAAGCTCAGATATGGTTATTTCGCAAGTATCTACGTCTTCAATTTTAATAATTAAATCTTCGTTGAAAGGTAATCCATTGTCTAATAAGGCTTTTTCGTAACCGTCGGTTCTTAATTTTCCGACACTTACGTAGTCAACAGTGGTAACAAGAGCGATCTTTTTTCGGCCATTATCAATCAAACTCTGAACGGCTTCATAAGCTGCCGCTTTATCATCAATAATAACCTTGTCGCATAAAATATCGTTGGTGACGCGATCGAACATTACAACCGGCATTCCTTGATTTATAACTTCTGTAATATGGTGAAAATCACCTTTATATTGTGTTTCTTTAGAAAGGGACATAATAAAACCGTCAATGCTTCCGTTGGCCAGCATCTCCATATTCAGGACCTCTTTATCGAAAGAATCATCAGATAAACAGATCACAACGCTATAACCATTTTCGTTGGCAACCTGCTCAATTCCGTTGATTACTGTAGAGAAAAAATAGTGTACAATTTCGGGAATAATAATACCAATACTTTTGGTTTTTCGGTTTTTTAAACTAAGGGCAATATTGTTTGGTTTGTAATTGTAAAACTTTGCAAAAGCCTGCACTTTTAAGCGTGTTTCTTCGCCAATTTCTAAGCTGTTTCGTAATGATTTTGAGACAGTTGAAATAGATACGTCGAGTTCCTTTGCAATCTGTTTTAGGGTGATTTTGCGTTTCATCGTAATATTGAAAAAAATCTAATTATTAATAAAGGTATCTTTTATTTTCTGATTTATCATTTTTTGACTGAAAAGATTACAAAATATAGAAAGTTTTCAACACTACCACGTTTTCGTAACTCAATAAAAATTGGTTCTGGTTGTTCATGTTAATAAATTCCTAATTTTGAAATTCGAAGTAAAATTAAAAACTTAACTAACAATCACAAACTCAAACTAATTTAAACAAAAAGTATGAAAACAATTTACAAAAAGTTGTTATTTTTATTCCTCTTGTTGCCATTTACTGTACTAGCTCAAAGTACTTTAAGCGGAACTGTTGTAGATAAAACTACAGGACAGCCAATACCGGGAGTAAATGTAAATGTACAAGGTGCTCCAAGTGGCGCATCAACTGGATTTGATGGTAATTACCAATTGTCAAATGTTAAAAGCGGAAACAAAATTGTGGTATCTTTTATTGGATACAAAACGCAAACGATTGATTTCACTGGACAAAAAACGCTAAACGTTTCTTTAGAAGAAGATACTAACCAACTTAAGGAAGTTGTTGTACAGGTAGGTTACGGTACTGTTAAGAAAAAAGATGCAACAGGATCTGTATCTCAAATTTCTGCTAAAGAATTTAATAAAGGAATTAACGTAACTCCGGAGAGTTTAATTAGCGGTCGTATTTCGGGTGTTAATGTAACTGGTGGAGGAGCGCCAGGGGCAAAAGCTGATATTAGAATTCGTGGAGGATCTTCGTTAAATGCTTCAAACGAACCATTAATTGTATTAGACGGTCTTCCTTTAAGTAATACTAAGCCAGAAGGTTCTACAAGTATTTTATCTACAATTGATCCTAATGATATTGAGTCTTTTACAGTTCTTAAAGATGCTTCTGCTGCTGCAATCTACGGATCGAGAGCTGCAAATGGTGTAATTGTTATTACAACTAAAAAAGGTGCAAAAGGTGGTGTAAAAGTTAACTTTAGTTCTCAGGTTGGTATCAATACTGTTGCGAATACTGTTGATGTAATGAATGCAGACCAATTTCGTGAATTGGTAAATACAAAAGGTTCTGCTGCTCAACAAGCTTTATTAGGTACTGCAAATACAAACTGGCAAGATGAAATTTTTCATACTGCTTTAACAACTAACAATAATATCTCTGTAAGCGGTTCTTTGTTTAACAAATTGCCTGTACGTTTATCTGTTGGTAATGTTGATAATCCTGGAATCTTAAGAAACACTTCTTTTGAAAGAACTACGACATCGTTATCGTTAAATCCGGTTTTATTTGATAATCATTTAAAAATTGATATTAGCGGAAATTTATCTTTCGGTAAAAACCAATTTCAGGACGAAGGTGCTGTAATTGGAAGTGCTATCGGATTTGACCCTACACAATCTGTTTACGAAAGTGGTTCTCGTTACGGAGGATATTACGAATGGCTTGAACCTAGTGGAAATTTACCATTATTGCCTGCAAGAAATCCTGTAGCAAGATTAAACCAGGATAACAGAAGAGCTACTTCAACAAGAAAATGGGGTAATGTTAGATTAGACTATAAACTTCATTTCTTTGAAGATTTAAGAGCTGTTGTAGAAGCAGGTATTGATAGATTTGACAGCAGTGGATATACTGAAGTAAGTACTCAAAGTGCTTTAGGATATCAGCCAAAACCTTTTACTGAAGCAGGTTATGTAAACTTAGGAAACTACTCTAGTTATACGGATGCACTTCAAAATAAAAACTTAAATGCTTATTTTAATTATACTAAAGATTTAGGAAAAATTAAAATTGATGCAACGGCTGGTTATAACTACCAATTGTTTCAAAGAGAAAAATATCAATCTGGAGAAACCAGACAGCCAAATCCTAATGAAGATGTTACTACTGAGCCGGATGTTAATTTACAATCGTTTTTTGGACGTTTGAATTTAGGATATGACAGTAGATATTTATTGACTTTAAATTATAGAAGAGACGGAACTTCTCGTTTTTCTGAAGATAACAGATGGGGTAATTTTGGTGGAGCTGCTTTTGCATGGAATTTATCTGAAGAAGCTTTCTTAAAAGATAACGCTACTTTTTCGACTTTAAAATTAAGAGTTGGTTACGGTACTACTGGTCAACAGGATATCTCTGCTCAATACGATTATTTACGTAGGGTAACTATTGGAACAATCAATTCTCAATATGTTTTTGGTAATACTGTTTATTCAACAGCGAGACCAGAAGGTTATAATCCTGATATTAAATGGGAAGAATTAGCTGAGACTAACGTTGGTATTGATTATGGATTTTTCGGCGACAGAATTACAGGAACAATCAACTATTTTGATAAAAAATCAACAGATTTATTAGCAGATATTGCGGTTCCGGATGGTGCAAATATTAGAAATCAAGGTTTCTTTAATATTGGTAGTGTAAGAACAAAAGGGGTTGAGTTTAGCATTGCTTCTGATATTGTTAAAAATGACAATTTGACTTGGAATGTAGCTTTCAATACTACTTACATTGATCAGGAGATATCAGAACTAGGAACTACAGTTCCAGGTTTTCAAGGTTATTTAACTGGTGATAATATTGCTGGTGGTAACGGAAATAAAATCCAGATTAACTCAGTAGGGTATGCGCCAAATTCATTTTTTGTATACGAACAATTATATGATGCAAACAAAAGACCAATTGCAGGAGCTTATGTAGATAGAAATGCAGATGGAAAAATTGATGCAGGCGATCGTTACAGAGCTGGTAAAACTGCTCCGGATTACACTTTCGGTTTGTTCTCTACATTAAACTACAAAAAGTTTGATTTTACAATGAACTGGAGAGCAAGTGTTGGAAATAAGATTTTTGACAACGTAAGTTCAAACTTAGGATATTCTGATGCAGGTTTAAGAAGACAAACAGATTTGTCTAACGTAAGTTCAGATTATTTTAATACTGGTTTTACTTATGAAGATAACGGAACACAACGTTATTTGTCTGATTATTTTGTGAAAGATGCTTCTTTTATTAAGTTAGATAACGTTACACTTGGGTACACTTTTGATAAAACGATTATCAAAGCTGCTTCTTTAAGATTTACAGCTGGTGTTCAAAATGTTTTCATTCTTACAAAATATGATGGATTAGATCCTGAGAAATTCAACGGAATTGATAATAATGTTTACCCAAGAGCAAGAACTTTCTTGTTTGGAGTTAATGCCAATTTCTAATAGTAGACTGAAATCAAAAATTTAAAAATAAACAAAATGAAAATATCATTTAAATATATATCTTATTTTTTCCTATTCGTTTTAGGAATAAGTATGACGCTTACTTCGTGTACGGACGATTTAAACGTGACCCCAAAAGACGATGATGAATTTTTGTCAGAAACCTTTTTTCAGGATCCGGCATCGTACAAACAAGTATTAGCAAAATTATACGCAGGTTTGTATGTTGGAGGTAATGATGGAGATGGTGATGCTACAATACCTGGAAGAAACCCGGATATTGCCGGACTAGGAGGAGATTTTAGCAGTTACTTAAGATTACTTTTTGTAACTCAGGAATTTTCTACAGATGAAGCTATTATTGCTTGGGCAGATGGTACTTTACCAACAATAAATGCTCAAACATGGGCTCCTGCTAATGAATTTTTAGAAGGAACATTTTCAAGAGCGTTTTACCACATTAGTGTTGCAAATGAGTTTTTAAGACAAACTACTGATGAGAAATTAACAGCAAGAGGTGTCGATGCAAATTTAAAAGCTGAAATCGCTACATTTAGAGCTGAAGCACGTTTTTTAAGAGCTTTTTCATACTATAACTTAATGGACTTGTTCGGAAATGTGCCAATCACGACAGAAAATGATCCTGTTGGATTTTTCTATCCGGTACAAAAATCAAGAGCAGAAGTTTTCGCTTTTGTTGAGTCAGAATTGAAAGACTTAGACAATAGTTTAATGGCTTCAAAAGCAAATGAATATGGTAGAGTAGATAAAACGGCTGCTAAATTTTTATTGGCACAAATTTATTTAAATTCTAAAGTATATACAGGAGTAGAAAGAAATAACGAAGCAGCTACAATGTGTACTGAAGTGATTAATTCAGGATATACTTTTGCAAATGTTCCTTACCGTTATTTGTTCTCTGCAGATAATAATAGAAATGGTGCTCAAAGCGAGTTTATTTTTCCAATTGTTGGAGATGGGAATGCTATTAGAGCTACCGGTGGAGGTATGAGTTTTATTATGCACGCTTCTATTGGTGGTAGCATGAATGCTGCATCAAGAGGTATGGATGGTGGATGGCAGGGGATCAGAACTCGTAGAGAGTTTGTAGATCTTTTTCCAGACGAAACTGCAACAGCAGATAATAGAGGAACATTTTACACAGATGGTCAATCAAAAAACATTAATAATGTAGGAACTTTTACAGACGGTTATGCTGTAACAAAATACATTAATATAAATTCAGATGGTTCTGCAGCTCAAAGAAATGATATTCCGGATATCGATTTTCCAATGTTTAGGTTAACTGATGCTTATTTGATGTATGCAGAAGCAACTCTTAGAGGTGCTACTACCGGAAACATTAATACTGCTTTAGGTTATATCAATCAAATAAGAGCCAGAGCAAATGCTCAGGCAGTTACAGTTCCTCAATTAACTCTTGATTTTATTTTAGATGAAAGAGGAAGAGAATTATTTTGGGAATGTAAAAGAAGAACTGATTTAATTCGTTTTGGAAAATTCACAGGCGGATCTAAAATCTGGCAATGGAAAGGTGGTTCTATCAATGGTAATGCTACAGAGTCGTACAGAGACTTAATGCCAATTCCTGCAAGAAACATTCAGGCAAACCCAACATTAGAGCAAAACACTGGATACTAATTTTATAAAACATTAAAATGAAAAATATATATAAAATTTTAATTGCATTTATTGGTGTATTAGCGGTCTCGTGTAATGCTGATGATGTAGAAAACAGACCTGTTATCGGGGTGGGAACTGCTCCGGTATTGTTAACACCACAATCTGATTTTAGTATTGTCCTTTCAAAGGAAACTGAGAAAGAAATTGCTACAACTGTTACGTGGAACAAAGCAACTTATGCAGGAAATCCTGTAGTTGTAAACTATACGATTCAAATTGCAAAAGCAGGAACTAATTTTAAGAGTCCAGTGACGGTAACAAATACTACTGCAGTTTCTCAGGAACTAACTGTAGAGGAATTAAATTCTGCTTTAGTTAACGGCGGTTTTATCGAGAAAGAAGTAAACAATGTTGATCTTCGTATTAAAGCTGTGATAGGTGCAGATGGGCTTCCGCAGTATTCTAACTCAGTTACTTTTAAAGCGACTCCTTATCATGCGCCACTAGCCAGTTCTCACTGGTTAGTAGGAGGTGCTACTCCTGGAGGATGGTCATGGGATGGAGATGCTGAAACTGAATTTCCATTAGTTGCCGGACAAACAAAAATCTATGAGGTTAGTCTTGTTCTTAAAAACGGAGAAGCTTTTAGAGAGTTTTTATCTAATGACTTTACAAGTGGAGGTAACTGGGGCTCAGATAATAGTCATAACTTCGAATATTATGCTAACGCAGGTTATACTATCGATCCAGAATTAGAAAATGCCAATGATGGAGATAAAAACTTCAAATATACCGGAGCAACCGGACTTAGAGTTTTTAAAATTGACAACGTTGCAAAAACAATAACATTAGATTAATTTTTAATGTACATACTGAAAAGGCTATCTCTATGATAGCCTTTTTTTATAATACTAACTAAACCAAAACCACATTATGAAAAAAATTATACTAGTATGTTTATATCTGATTTTTGTCACTGCCAATGCTCAACAAATAACAGTATCGCCTGCTATATTTCAGGTAAATGAACCCATAACAATTACAGCTTCGTTTGCATCACCAACTTGTAATGAAATGGGTGCCAATCCTTCAAAAGTATATATGCATTCAGGAATTGGAACAGAAGCTAATCCCTGGGCAACCGCAAAAGGAAATTGGGGAAATGATGACGGAATTGGCTTAATGAACGACAATGGAAATGGCACGTGGAGTATTACCATTACGCCAAGTATCTATTTTGGACTTACTGCAACGCAACAAACTGATGCCACAAAAATGGGTCTGGTTTTTAGAAATGCAAATGGCTCTCAGACATTAAAACAAGCACCATCTTGTTCCGACTTTTTTATTAAAGTTGGCTCTTTGCAGGCAACTTTAACTGCACCATCTGAAAATAGTACAACAATTATAACTTCAGGTACAAATTTTAATATTACTGCAACCAACACAAACGGGGCAGCAAGCTATACGCTTAAAGCAAATGGAACTACAATCGATACAAATGCGAGCACATCTTCTTATTCGTTTAATCATACCAATATATCAAATAATCAAAGTTATGAGCTGAGCATCGTTCAGGGAGCGACAACAATAGTGAAAAAGTTTACGGTTGTTGTAAATCCCAATACAATTTCTCAGGCAATGCCAACTGGTTTAGTTGATGGAATTAATTACAATTTGAGTGATGTAACAAAAGCGACCTTGGTCCTTGATGCGCCTTTAAAAGATTTTGTTTACGTTGCAGGAAGTTTTAATAACTGGCAGCCTTCATTGGCGTATGCCATGAAAAAAGATCCTGCTTCAGGTAAATTTTGGTTAGAATTAACGGGATTAATTTCGGGAGAAAACAATACCTATCAATATTGGGTGGTTGATGCGACACCGCTTGTCAATTCGCCTTCATTGATAAAAACAGCAGATCCTTATTCAACTTTGGTTTTGTCGCCTTATGATGATCCATGGATTCCTGCAACTTCGTATCCTAATATGCCAGTTTATCCGGCAGGACAAAATTTTGAAGTTTCTGTTTTAAAAACAGGGCAAACTCCATACAATTGGCAGGTTACGAATTTTACAAAACCCGAAAAAGAAAAATTAGTAGTTTATGAAGTTTTAGTTCGTGATTTTGATGCGGCCAGAAATTATCAGAGTCTAATTGATCGAATCGATTATTTTAAAAGTCTAAAAATAAATGCAATCGAATTAATGCCGGTAATGGAATTTGAAGGCAATGAAAGCTGGGGTTATAATACTTCATTTCATATGGCTTTGGATAAATTTTACGGAACTTCGGATAAATTAAAAGAGCTCATTGATTTATATCATCAAAACGGAATTGCGGTTATTCTTGATGTTGCCTTAAATCATACGTTTGGAAGAAATCCGATGGTAAGAATGTGGATGAACGATCCTGATGGAGATGGTTTTGGTTCACCAACAGAGGAGAATCCCTATTTTAATACCGTTGCAAAACACACCTATAGTGTAGGTGAAGATTTTAATCATCAGTCATTAAAAACACAATATTATGTTGAAAGAGTTGTAAAACAATGGATTGAAGAATACAAAATTGATGGTTTCCGTTGGGATTTAACTAAAGGATTTACTCAGGCATGTACTGCATCTGATGAAATTTGCACAAACGGTTATCAACAAGACAGAGTAGATGTTCTAAAGAAATACGCTGATTATTCATGGAGTTTAGATCCGACTCATTATACAATTTTCGAACATTTAGGAAGTGATACAGAAGAGAAAGAATGGGCCAATTATAAAATTGATGAAACGCCAAGTAAAGGTGTTATGATGTGGGGAAAAATGACCGGACCTTATAATCAATTGTCTATGGGATATGCATCTGAAAGTGATATTTCGAGAATGGCGAGTTCAAGTCACGGTTTTGTGGCAAACCGATTAATGGGTTATGCCGAAAGTCATGATGAAGAACGTTTGATGTATAAAAATGTACAATACGGAGCTTCAAACGGAACTTATAATGTAAAAGATTTAAACACAGCTTTGTCAAGAATGTCTGCCATTGGTGCTGTTTCTTTACTAGTTCCCGGGCCAAAGATGATCTGGCATTTTGGAGAATTAGGCTGGGAAAACTCCATTTTTACCTGCAACGATAATTCTGTAAATAATGATTTCGATACCATTTCCGGAGATTGTAAATTAGATACAAAACCACAACTACAATGGACAAATAACTGGTTAGGAGATTCAAATCGAAATAAAATTTACAACGATTGGGCAAAAATGATAACCCTTAAAACGACCGAGCCGGTATTTTTAGGCACGCCAACAATAGCAAGCGTAAATTCGTTATCTGTAAATATAAAAATCACCAATGATAATTTACCTTCCACACAATTAAAAGATGTATTGATTTTAGCCAATTTTGATGTTACAGCTCAAAATGTAAATACAGGTTTTCAATATACAGGAACTTGGTACAATTTAATGGATAACACGGCTATAGAAGTTACAGATGTAAACGCAACCCTAAATTTACCTGCTGGTGAATATAGAATTTATGGTAACAAACAAGCTAACTTAGCGATAGAAGACTTTGAAAAAGGAAATACAGTGAGTTTGTATCCAAATCCGGTTTCTAATTATTTTACCTTAAACATTGCTGCAGTAAAAGTTCAGGTTTATGCAATATCCGGGCAATTGGTAAAAAATTTTATGCCTAATGGAAATGTTGATTTTCAATTTAGCGTAAGCGATTTAAAAGCGGGATTATATGTAGTAAAAGCTTTTGATCAGAATGATAAAATTCAGGTAATGAAGTTCGTTAAAAAATAACGAATAAAATATAGTGTAATTGGTAAAAAAATTAAACACATAGAAACATAGATTTATGTGTAAAAAAGTATACTAAAAAGAAACACATTTCTTCACATAGCTAACTTTGTGTATTTAAACAAGTGAAACGTCTTTTTTTGAGGATGTAAATCTATGTTTCTATGTGTTAAAATAAATTGTACGAACTTAAGATTTTGTTTTTGTTAGTAATGCGAAAGGGTTGTCTGGAAACAGGCAACCCTTTTATTTTTCTTTTATTTCTTCTCATTGTATTCGCCAATTACGGCAAAATAACCAAAAGTTCCCAGGCCTAAAACAATTAAAGGTGTCAGGATAAATAAAATGATGATTCCAAAGACTAAATCGTCTTGTTTGTCTGATAATAGTTTGGGTAAGCCAAATTCAAAGACACAAAAATAAGCTGCAGCCACAGCTAGAATAACCCATAAAACACCTAAAATTTGTTTGATTGCATTCATATTATTTAATATTAAAGGTGATTCGTTTTGTTTTTATTATCTATATATACCATTCCAATTACAAAGCATATCGAAGCGATTATAATAGGGTACCAAAGTCCGTCAAGATAAAATTCCGGTTTTCCTGCCTCTTTAGAATGTGTTACAAAATAGGTTGAAATTGCCGGAAGCAAACCTCCAAAAATTCCATTTCCTACATGATAAGGAAGAGACATCGAAGTGTATCTGATTTTCGTTGGAAACATTTCTACTAAAAATGCTGCAATTGGTCCATACACCATCGTAACAAATATAACCTGAACGAAAATTAAAAAAATCAAAGTCCATTCGTCATTTGTATTGATACTAATCGAAGTATTAACCTGTGCTTCTTTTTTGTTTTTAGTATACGTTTTTTTCTCTGTTAAGGTTGTGCCGTCAGTATATTTTTTTTGAGTTGTAACTATAGAATCATTGATTTTACTGGTTTCAACAACTTTTTTCGTTTCCTGTACAATTTCAGTTTTATTTTTTAAATCAGTTGTTTCGTACATCGTTTTATAAATAGGCCTGTATAATAAAATGGCGAGCAGCATTCCGCCCATCATAATATATTTTCTTCCTATTTTATCACTAAGCCATCCAAAAACAATAAAAAACGGAGTTCCTAATAATAAAGCGATTCCAAGTAATTCATCAACCTGAGAAGAGTCAACATTCATTACCGTTTTCATAAAACTCATCGCATAAAACTGTCCGGTATACCAAACCACACCTTGTCCCATTGTGGCACCAAATAAAGCCAGTAAAACAAATTTTAAATTATATCGGTTTCCAAAACTTTCTTTTAGAGGATTTGTACTGGTTGTACCTTCTTTTTTTGCTTTTGCAAATACGGGAGATTCGTCCATGTTTTTTCGAATCAAATACGAAACTCCAACCATCACAATAGAAACCCAAAAAGGTACACGCCATCCCCAAGAATCAAAATCTTCGGCTGAAAGCACATTTTTTGTTGCCAGAATTACCATTAATGAAATGAATAAACCAACTGTAGCCGTGGTTTGAATCCATGATGTCCAATATCCTTTTTGCCCGGCAGGAGCGTGTTCTGCAACATAAGTCGCCGCACCACCGTATTCTCCTCCAAGTGCGAGACCTTGTAATAAACGAAGAATTAAAACTAGTAAAGGGGCTAGAAAACCAATCGTTTCGTAGCTTGGAATACAGCCTATTAAAAAAGTAGAACCACCCATCAATAATAAGGTAGCCATAAAAGTATATTTTCTACCAATAATATCGCCAAGTCTTCCGAAGAACAATGCTCCAAACGGTCGAACTACAAATCCTGCCGCAAAAGTGGCCAATGTAGATAGAAAAGCTGCTGTTGGATTATCGCCTGGAAAGAATTTTGTTGAAATTACAACAGCTAAACTTCCAAAAATGTAGAAGTCATACCATTCAATCATTGTACCCATTGATGAGGCAGAAATTACTTTCCAAATGCCTTTTGTAGAAGTTTTACCCATAAAATAGCTCTTGTATTCTTATTAACAAATAAAAGTATAAAGTATTATTTTACGAATATAAAAGATATTTTTTTATTTAATTGATACTTTTTTAACAAAATCATATAATTGTTTGATTTACACTTTTTGGTAATTGAAAGTTTACAAATTGGAGTGTTTTTTACCGCAAAGGCACAAGGAAAAAACGCAAAGTTCGCAAAGCTCTGATAATTAGCTTTGCGAGCCTTCGCGTAAATCTTAGCGTTTCTTTGTGGTAAAATTTTATTGGAATTTAAAATTTAAAAAATTGGAATTTAAATTTTCCAAAAGATATTAAAAACAAAAAACCCACTCAGGTGAGTGGGTTTTGGTGGTACCTCCAGGGATCGAACCAGGGACACATGGATTTTCAGTCCATTGCTCTACCATCTGAGCTAAGGTACCGTTGTGCGGTTAATGCGGGTGCAAAGATAGAATCATTTTTCGTTTATCCAAAACATTTTTTTAAAAAAATCAATTCGTACCTTCGCATTGGTAAATAAAAAAATATGGTTTTAACTGTTGATATTGGAAATACTCGAATTAAAGCGGCTGTCTTTGAGGGAAGTAAAGTTCTTGAAAATTTCGTTTTTGAGAAAAATGAGCTCGAAAAAAAAATTGAAGAAATTTTAAAAAAGTTTCCAAATTGTTCTGATTTGGTTGTTGCATCGGTTGGAAACATCGAAAAACAATCTTTTTTGGCTTTCGAAAAAGAACTCAATATTCATTTTTTAACACATGAGGATGTTTTTCCCTTTATAAATAAATATGCAACACCAAAAACTTTAGGAATCGACAGAATGGTTTTGGCTGCGGGAGCAACTTTACAATTTCCAAAACAAAACAGATTAGTAATCGATGCAGGAACTTGCATTACCTACGATTTTATCGACGAAAACGACAATTATTTGGGCGGAGCTATTTCTCCGGGCCTGCGCTTACGTTATGAAGCTTTACATAATTACACGGCCAAGCTGCCTTTGCTGGCTTTAGAGTTACCTGATTCCTACATCGGAAACTCAACCCAACAAGCCATTCATTCTGGAGTTGTTAATGGTTTCGTCTATGAGATTGACGGTTTTATCGATGAATATCGCACAAACTTTTCAAATTTTATAATAATTTTAACGGGTGGCGATGCAGAATTTTTGGCTAAACGATTAAAAAATACCATATTTGCCAATTCAAATTTCCTTCTGGAAAGTTTGAACCAAACATTTCAATATAAAATCGACAATGATTAAAAAAATTATAATAAGTGCTTGTTTACTTATCTCGTTCGTTTCATTTGCTCAGCAAGGTACTTCGTCACCCTAT
Organism: Flavobacterium sp. MMLR14_040; assembly: GCF_033657265.1. Classification (NCBI taxonomy): domain Bacteria; kingdom Pseudomonadati; phylum Bacteroidota; class Flavobacteriia; order Flavobacteriales; family Flavobacteriaceae; genus Flavobacterium; species Flavobacterium sp. MMLR14_040. Next base: position 40,365 of record NZ_JAWVWO010000005.1, read on the forward strand.
TCTTTTTACGGAATTGGGGAATCAAGATTTAAAGGAACCCTTGAAAACAGATCAATGGCCGGGGTTGCGGTAGAACAGGATAGTATTCACTTGAATATTGAAAATCCGGCAAGTTATGCCAGTCTTGGACAAACGACTTTTACAGTTGGAGGAACTTTTGGAACAAATAATATAAAAAGCAGTACTGAATCTTCAAAAGCGCAAAGATCAACTTTTGATTATTTAGCATTAGGAATTCCAATGGGTAAATTTGGAGCAGGTTTTGGTTTAGTGCCTTTGTCTTCTGTAGGGTATAAAATCTCAGATCTAAACCCGACACAAGGAGGAGTAAACAGTCAGCTTGAAGGAAAAGGCGGCGTAAACAAAGTTTTCCTTGGTTTAGGTTATAAAATTACTCCAAAATGGAATATTGGAGCAGATGTACAATATAACTTTGGTAAAATTTCAACAACTACTATAGAAGCCGTTACCGGAGTTCAAAGTGCTACAAGAGAAACCAATGCTTCTGAATTATCAGGTGTGAATTTTAATATTGGTACCATGTATCAAACTAAAATTGATAAAAAATTAAACCTATACACTAGTTTAAACTACACTTTTGCAAGTACATTAACATCAAATAGCTCAAGAGTTATTGAAGTTGACGGTGATCCGGATGATGTAACCGGAGATCCTGTTGAAAATACTTTGAAACTGCCAAACAAAATAACATTTGGTGCCGGTGTTGGAGAAGCCAGAAAATGGTTGGTAGGTACAACAATAGCTTTTCAGGGAGACGGGAGACTTAATAATTATTACAATTCAAGTGATAATGTTCGTTACGAAAAGTATTCTAAATATGCAGTTGGAGGATATTATGTGCCAAATTACAGCTCTTTTTCAAGTTATTTTAGCAGAATCACTTATAGAGCAGGTCTTAAATTTGAAAAAACAGGATTAATAGTAAATAACGAATCAATTAATGATGTTGGAATGTCTTTAGGTGCAGGTTTTCCAATTACCGGAACTTTTTCAAACGTAAACTTCGGAATCGAGTTTGGTAAAAAAGGAACAACATCTGCAGGTTTAGTTCAGGAAAACTATTTAAATTTTAGCTTAAGTTTCTCTTTTAACGATAAATGGTTCGTGAAAAGTAAATTCAACTAAGCATAAAGTTTTATGTTTTTTTAAGCTCACTACAATTTACTACATTTGGCAAATGAATTTACCAAAGAGATATATAATAAACGCTGTCACAGTTTTTGCTGTGACACTGTTTTTTGGATGCGAAAGTAATTTTAAAGAAGTTCAGAAAATTAACTTTTCAGAGTTTGTTCCGGGAAGTGATGCTGATACTGTCGATATAAAATATACAGATTCAGGACGCATAACCGGAGTTCTAAAAAGCCGAAAAATGCTGGATTATTCGAATCTTGATTTTCCGTTTACGGAATTTCCTGAAGGAATTGACGTCACTTTGTATGATAAAAATCAAAAACGTACTTTTATAAGATCGAATTATGCTGTTTCGTATAAACAAACCGGAATTATTGATTTGCAGGGAAAAGTAAAAATTACTTCAGAAACCGGTCAGATGTTAGAAACAGAACAGTTGTATTTTGATCAGAAAAACGAATGGTTTTATACCGAGAGAAAGTTTAAGTTAACAGATGCAAAAGGAGTTTCCTACGGTCAGGGAATTGACTTCAGCAAAGATTTTAAAGTAATAAACTCACAAAGAGTAACCGGCGAATTAGAAGCCGAAGAATAAAGACAGAATCATGAATTATTTAAAATACACACAATACGTTTACATATTATTTGCCGTTTTTTTTATTTACGACGGTATCATGAAGTTAAATGAAGGAAACGACAATTCGACTTTAAGTTTTATCATTGCAGGATTGGCAGTTTTTATGTTTTTCTTTAGAAGAAAGTTTGCAAGAAAATTTGACGATCGTAACAAAAAACAATAAAAGATGGAAAGTAGTATTATAATACTAAGTTTAATACTATCAGCCTTTTTTTCAGGAATGGAAATAGCTTTTATTTCCTCTAATAAAATTTATCTTGAAATAGAAAAAAAGCAAGATAATTTTCTTTCCCAAATTTTAACCAAACTTACCCAGAACCCGTCAAAATTTATTGCTGCTATGCTTATTGGCAACAATATAGCTCTTGTCGTTTATGGTTTTTTTATGGGTGATGTAGTCCTGAAATGTATTGCGCATTTAGGATATCAGTTTTCAAATATTACCAGCTTATTGGTTCAGACCGTGATTTCTACTTTTGTAGTTTTGGTAACGGCTGAGTTTTTTCCTAAAGTTTTTTTTCAGATTTATGCCAATTCCCTGATTAAGATTTTTGCTATTCCGGCCTATTTATTTTACAGGTTGTTTTATTATATTTCGACTTTTTTTATCTGGATTTCAGATTTTATTTTAAGAAAGTTTTTTAAAACAGAAGGCGACCAGGTTCAGTTGTATTTTAGCAAAATAGAATTAGGAAATTATATAACAGAACAAATGAGTTCTGTAGAAGAAAATGATGAAGTAGATTCAGAGATCCAGATCTTTCAGAATGCTTTAGAATTTTCGGGTGTTAAAGCACGAGATATTATGACGCCTCGTACAGAAATTGTTGATATTGATATATTTGCAAGTATTTCAGAGCTGAAAGAATTATTTATTGAAACCGGTTATTCTAAAATTGTAGTAAGCCAAAACTCACTTGATGATATTGTAGGTTACGTGCATTCTTTTGATTTGTTTAAAAAGCCTAAAACAATTAAATCGGTTTTAATGACGGTTGAGTTTGTTCCTGAAACAATTTCGATAAAAGACGCTTTAAATTTACTAATCAAAAAACGAAAAAATGTTGCCGTTGTTTTAGACGAACATGGTGGAACTTCGGGAATTATAACAATAGAAGATATTGTAGAAGAGCTTTTTGGTGAAATTGAAGATGAACACGATTTAGATGAAGAGTTAATAGAGCAGGAGCTTGGTGATGGTCAATATTTGTTTTCGACACGTTTAGATGTTGAATATTTAAACGAAACATATAAATTGGATATTCCTGAAGAGGATTCTTACGGAACATTAGGTGGTTTTATTGTAAATTCTACGAAAGAAATACCTCAAAAAGGGGAAAAAATCGTGATTGATCGCTTTCATTTTGTAGTTGAAGAAGCATCAAACAAGAAAATTGAATTGGTAAAAATGACGATAAAAGAGTGATTTTTTCATTAATTAAAAAAAAATGTCGAAAATAAAACACTAGTTGTATTGTTATTAACTAGATAATTGTATTTTCGCAAACTGAATATAAAATTAACGATAATAAAAATGGCAGTTTTAGCAAAAATTAGACAGCGTTCCGCTTTATTGATAGGAGTTATTGCACTTGCATTATTTGCATTTATAATACAAGATCTTTTCACAAGAGGAAGCTTCGGTCAGAGTTCAAAAGATGTAGGAAGCATCGATGGAAAAGATATTTCATTTGAAGACTTTAGAGTTAAAGTTAGTAATGTTGAAAAAAGTGGGCAAGGAATTACTTCCACTGAAGCTGCAAACAGAGTTTGGGATCAAGAGGTTTCAATCGCTTTATTGTCATCTCAGTTTGACAAATTAGGATTGAGAGTTGGAGAAAAACACCTTTTGGAAGTTTTAAAAACTGACCCAAATATTGGTAAAAACCCAATGTTTTTAAACGCAGCAGGTGCTTTTGACGTAGCTAAATTCAAAGAGTACTTTAAAACAAATCCTGAAGCAGCACAATATATTTCTGCAAAAGAAAAAGATGCTGAATTAAACGCAAAATTCCAAATCTACAATACATTAGTAAAATCAGGTCTTTACACAACTGCTAGTGAAGGGAAATTGAAATATGAAATGGAAGCTAATAAAGTAAACTTTGCGTATGCTGCCGGATTATATTCTTCTATTAAAGATAGCGATGTAAAAATTTCTGATGATGAAATTGTTGATTATATGAAGAAAAACGAGAAAAAATTCAAAGCGGATGAAACTCGTGAAATTCAATATGTTTTAGTTGAAGACAAAGCTTCAAAAGAAGATGAGGCTGAAATTAAAGCTAAAATCACGGCTTTATTAAACGGAAGAGTAGAATATAATGCAAAAACAGGTAAAAACGATACTTTGCCAGGTTTCAGAAACGCAACAAACATTGCAGAATTTGTAAATGCAAATTCGGATGTTCCTTACGATTCTACTTATGTAGCTAAAAATGCTTTACCGGCTGTTGATGCTGATAAATTATTCAGCTTGCCTGCAGGAGCTATTTATGGTCCTTATGTTTACGGAAGATATTACGCTATTTCTAAATCTTTAGGATTTAAATCTGGTGTTAATGCAAAAGCAAGTCATATTTTAATTGGCTATGAAGGATCTCAAACTCCTAACGCAAAAGAAAAAAGAACAAAAGAAGAAGCTAAAGCTAAAGCTGAAGGAATCCTGGCTCAGGTTCAGGCAAATCCTGATAGTTTCATGATGTTGGCTTTTACAAGTTCTGATGATTCATCTGCACAACAAGGTGGTGATTTAGGATATTTTGGTCCAAACCAAATGGTAAAACCATTCAATGATTTTGTATTCAATAATGGAATTGGAAAAGTTGGTTTAGTTGAAACTCAATTTGGATTTCACATTATCAAAATTACTGATAAACAAGACGGAATTCGTTTAGCTACAATTGCTCAAAAAATTGAGCCATCTGAAGCTACTTCTGATAAAGTATTTACATTAGCAACTAAATTCGAAATGGATGCTGCTGATAAAGATTTTAACACAACTGCAAAAGCTTTAGGCTTAAAAGTTGCTGCTCCCGTAACTGCAAAAGCTATGGATGAAGCGTTTGGTCCTTTAGGAAACCAACGTAACATTGTAAGATGGGCATTTGATAAAGAAACAAATAAAGGAGATGTAAAACGTTTTGAAATTGCTAATGTTGGACACGTAATAGCACAATATAAAGGTGAAAACAAATCAGGTTTAGTATCTGTTACTGTTGCAAGACCTTATGTTGAGCCAATCTTGAAAAACAAGAAAAAAGCAGAAATGTTGAAAGCAAAAATGACAGGTTCAAGCCTGGAAGCTATTGCTAAAAGTGCCGGAGTTGCTGTTCAACAAGCTACTGATGTAACTTTGGATAATCCTGTTTTACCTGGTGGAGTTGGGCAAGAGCCTAAAGTTGTTGGAAACGCATTTGCTTTAGCTGCAAATAAAGTTTCTGCTCCAATTGAAGGAAATACTGGAGTTTATGTTGTAAAAAACATTAGTACAGTAAAAGCTCCTGCAATTGCTAACCATGCAGAATATGTTGCAAAATTAAAAACTCAAAGTGCATCTGATGCAAGCAGAATTTTACCAGCGTTGAAAAACAATGCTAAAATTGAAGATAACAGATTGCAATTTAACTACTAGTTTATAGTAAGTAAATAAAAAAAAATATAAAACCCGAAACGTTCATTTGAATGTTTCGGGTTTTTTTATGCATTTTAATTTTTAAGGTAATTTTTAGCCAAATTTTAAAACTAAAACTGGCAATTTCTCGTATATGATTGTGAACAAGAACTGTTATTTACAAATTGCTTAATGAGGAATTAGATATTTTTTGTTTGTATTAATTTAGACAAATTCAGAATAATTTTGTAATAAATACATGTCTATTTTTGATAGTTCTATAGGAATAATCGAAATATAATTTAAAAAATTTGTGATATTCAAAATATTGCAGTTTATTTGTCGAAATTTTCAACGCAAAATACCAATTAAAATTCCAAAACAAGAATGAGTAAGTACTTTAATAATCAGGCATTTAATTTTTGTTATGTTTAAGTTTTTGTTTAGAAGAAAAGCGAAAGTATACACCAAAATTGAGAATCACATTTTTGGGATAATTACTGAACTTTTGAAAGTAAGCAGTACTGACATCAATGTTGATGAGTTGGGAGGAAAGTACTATTTAAGTAATGAAGAACAACATTTCAAGGTTACGATATTGAGTAACGATTATGTTATCAGACTTACTAATACTCGTGATTCTGTTGCTGAAAAATATGATAAGTTTTTTGTCGAAGATGTTTTAAAGGCCGTAAAGGAAGAGAAACATCGTAGAATGGAGCTGGTTTATGATTCTATTACAAATAGTATAGAAAAAATGGCAGAACGCCTGCATAATACGCTTATAGAATCTAACGAACAAGAAAACCAAAAAGTACGCCGACTTGAAACCTCTAAACAAGTTAGGAACAAGAAAGTAAATTAATAAAACTGCAGAGAGATGATTTTATGCTTGTAAAATCATTTCATCGTAAGTCAAAATAGTTTCATAGCCTTTCGAAGCAAAATATGCTGTTGGATCTTCTTTCGAAATTACCATTACAAAATCGCCGCCCCACGCCCCAAGACTTTTTATTACGCGATTAAAATCAGAAAAGGCAATTTCTTTGATTGTTCTCGTTTCCAGTATATTACTTAAATGAATTTCATGTTTTTCTACTGCCAACGCAAATTCTTTTAAGCTCTTAGAATTTAGAATAGCATTGGTGATTTTATTGTTTTTAGCAACATTGTCTGCTAAATGCTCGTTTCTGTTGTTATAGTATGCTTTTATTGCCGCTTTGCTATTTTGTTTTTTATTCAAATAAACGAAGTAAATGTTTTCTTTAAAATCCGGATTAAAAATTACCGGTTCCACAGCATTATTTTCAACCTGATATAAAATAGGAGTGTCATTTTGGGCGCATGCAATGTCATATCCGCTTCCGCCAAAACTGTTGTTAAGTAATGTATAAGCGTTTATTTTAACCCACTGCGCAATATTGTTTATTAAGGTAGAGGAAGTCCCTAATCCCCATTTTCTTGGAAATGTAAGATGTGTGCTAACTTTAAATCCATTAGAGTTATTAATAAAATCAGGATTTAATACGTAAGCTTCGTGCAAAATATTAATTAAAGTTGTTTTTACAGTTTCTGATTCCGGAATGGTCTTATTTATAATTTCAGAAAACGAAATAACATCTTCAAACCAAAGATGATTGTCATAGTCATAACTCTTCCATTCTATTGTCTGGTTAGTTCCTTCTTCGATAATTAAATCCTGGCCAAATTTTGTAGGCAATGCAAAAGCATTAGCGCCGTCTAGAACAAGATATTCTCCTGAAATTAAAAGTTTTCCGTTACTGTAAAAGGTTGTTTTCATTCTATAATTTTTTCAAGGAAATTCCAATCTTTTAAAATTGCTTCGCCTGTTCGCTGTCGCTCGAATCCAAATTCCAATTATGTAGAGAGTTGGAATTTGGAATTTATTTAAATTTTTAATATTTGGAATTTTTCAATCAGGTTATTTTCTTAAATTCTCAATAAATTCAACTACCGCACTGTGCGAAACGGTATTCTTTTTGAAATGAGTTTTAATTAAATGGCGTTCTTCTTCGCTGGCTTCAAATTGATTAATAATATTATTCAGGTGCATTTTCATATGCCCTTCCTGAATTCCGGTTGTAGTTAAAGAACGTAAAGCCGCAAAGTTTTGTGCCAATCCAGCAACGGCAACAATTTGCATTAATTCTTCTGCAGAAGGTTTTTCGAGCATTTCAAGACATAATTTCACTAAAGGATGTAAAGAAGTTAATCCGCCAACGGTTCCTAAAGCAAGTGGAATCTCTAACCAGAAGGTAAATATTCCGTTTTCGATTTTAGCATGAGACAAACTTGCATATTGGCCATTACGTGATGCATAGGCATGTACACCGGCTTCTACGGCTCTAAAATCGTTTCCTGTTGCCAAAATGACGGCATCAACACCATTCATGATTCCTTTGTTGTGTGTTACGGCTCTAAAAGGCTCCACTTCGGCAATTTGAACTGCCTGAACAAAACGTTCTGCAAAATCCTGAGGATTTGTAATGTGTTTTTCGGTTAAATCTTCAATTGGGCAGGAAACTTCGGCACGAACAAGACAATTCGGAACATAATTAGATAAAATGCTCATAATTACGTTGATCGCTTCTTCTTCTGAAAACAAATCAGAATTTTGAAACTCCTCTTTTAAAGTCGTTGCAAATTGTTCTAAACAGGAGTTGATGAAATTTGCTCCCATACTGTCTTTGGTCTCAAAAGTGGCATGAAGCTGAAAATAGTTTTCAAGTAAACTTCTTTTGTCTTTTAATTTAATATCTAAAATTCCCCCGCCACGCTGTTGCATGTTTTTGGTAATGCTTTGCGTTTCTGAAAAGAATTTGGGTTTTATTTGGTCAAAGAAAGATTGTAGTTTTTCTGCATCTCCATTAAAGGTAAAATGAACCTGACCAATTTTTTCGGTATTAATAACCGTTGCTTTAAAACCGCCGCGAGTTGCCCAATATTTTGCTGATTTTGAAGCAGCGGCCACAACTGAACTTTCTTCAATTGCCATTGGAATGGTTTTGTATTTTCCGTTGATTAAAAAATTGGGTGCAACGCCAAGCGGAATATAAAAATTAGTAATCGTGTTTTCTATGAATTCATCATGTAGCTGTTGAAGCTTTTCATCTGAATTCCAGTAATTTCTTATTATATTAAGCGCTTCTTCGGGAGTAGAAAAGTATTCATTGGCGATCCAGTTTATTTTTTCTTTTTTGGATAATTTCGAAAATCCAGCAACAGCATTGTTCATTTTCAGTATTTTAAATAATAATGTTGCGGCAAAGATACCAATTTAAGAGTTTTGTTTATAATCTATTTAAAATTGAAAAATACGCAATCGTTATTTTTTTTAACATTTAACACTTAAAATGTGTATTATGTTTATTTTTTTCACTAAAATTGGGCTCTTTTTTATATTTAAATTAATTCAAATGAATACAAGTAAAATTACTGTTATACTTTTGTTTTTAGTTGCTACCGTTTTTGGGCAACAAAAAATTACTGTTGAGAATATTTATGGTGGAGCATTTCGTGCCAAAGGAATGGATGAATTGCAATCTTTGAAAAATACAGACCAATATACTGTATTGAATGTTGACCAGGCTAGCAGAAGTATGCAAATAGATTTATACGATTTTGCAACGCTGAAAAAAGTATCTAATTTAATTGATACCAAAAATCATAAGGAATTAGCAGACGGAATTGACAGCTATACTTTTGATGCTTCAGAAAAAAAGATTTTAATTGCTTGTAACACCAATCAAATTTTCCGTCACTCTTTTACGGCAGATTATTTTTTATATGATATTGCTACCAAATCATTAACGAAGCTTTTTGATTTTCAGGTTCAGGAACCAACTTTTTCTCCTGACGGAACTAAAATCGCTTATGCGAAAGAAAACAATCTTTATGTTTATGATGTAGCTTCAAAAAAATCAACAGCGGTTACTACAGATGGAAAGAAAAATGCAGTGATCAATGGTATTACTGATTGGGTTTATGAAGAAGAATTTGCTTTTGTACGTGCATTTGACTGGAGTAAAGACAGTAAAAAATTAGCTTATATTCGTTTTGACGAAAGTGCTGTTCCGGAATTTTCAATGTCAATCTTCAAAAAAGACTTGTATCCAACAGTTGAAACATTTAAATATCCTAAAGCGGGAGAAAAAAATTCTATAGTTTCATTACATATATATGATGCGGCTGCAAATGCAACTAAAAAAGTTGATTTAGGAAATTATAATGATTTTTATATAGCAAGATTAAAATGGACAAATGATAACAATACATTGTCTGCTCAGGTTTTAAACCGTCATCAGGACAATCTTGATTTGTTATTTGTAGATGGTACAACGGCTGCAGCAAAAGTAGTTTTAAATGAAAAAGATAAGGCTTATGTTGATGTTACAGACAACTTAACTTTCTTAAAAGACAACAGCTTTATCTGGACAAGTGAAAAAGATGGTTTTAATCATATTTATGTTTACGACAAAACCGGAAAACTTAAAAATCAGGTTACAAAAGGAAACTGGGAAGTGGTGTCTTACTACGGTTTCGACGAAAAAAATAAAACTATTTTCTATCAATCTACAGAAAATGGTTCAATCAACAGAGATATTTACAGAATTGGTTTAGACGGAAAAAACAAAGTACGTTTAACTTCAAAAGTAGGAACAAGTGCGGCGACTTTTAGCCCGAATTTCCAATACTTCATTACAACTTTCTCCAGCAATTTAGTACCAACGACTTATACTTTAAACGAGTCTAAAACTGGAAAAGAAATTCAGGTTATCGAAAACAACCAGGCTCTTGCTGATAAATTGAAAGGATATAATCTTCCTGCTAAAGAATTTTTTGTTTTAAAAACAGCAAAAGGAAACGAACTTAATGCATGGATTTTAAAACCAAAAGATTTTGATCCTTCAAAAAAATATCCAGTTTTCATGTACCAATATTCTGGTCCGGGATCTCAACAAGTAAACAACGACTGGAACAATACAGATGATTATTGGTTCCTTTCGCTTACTCAACAAGGATATATTGTAGCTTGCGTTGACGGTAGAGGAACTGGTTTTAAAGGTGCTGACTTTAAAAAAGTAACACAAAAAGAATTAGGAAAATACGAAGTAGAAGATCAAATTGATGCTGCAAAAGTAATTGGAGCTTATCCTTATGTTGATGCTTCAAGAATTGGAATCTTCGGATGGAGTTATGGAGGTTTTATGGCTTCAAACTGTATTTTTCAAGGAAATGATGTGTTTAAAATGGCGATCGCTGTTGCTCCGGTAACAAACTGGAGATTTTATGACAGTGTTTATACAGAAAGATACATGCAGACTCCACAGGAAAATGCAAGCGGATACGACCAAAATTCCCCAATCAATCACGTTGATAAATTAAAAGGTAAATTTTTATTGATTCACGGTTCTGGTGATGATAACGTACATGTGCAAAATTCTATGCAAATGATGGAAGCGTTAATTCAGGCGAATAAACAATTTGATTCTCAGATATATCCAGATAAAAACCACGGTATTTACGGTGGTAAAACGAGAATTCAGCTTTACAACAAAATGACTAATTTTATCAAAGAAAATTTATAGTACAACTTTATCAACCTTAAATAAATAGTGAATAATATGGAAGAAACTCAAGTGAAAACGGCGCATCCAAAGGGACTGTGGGTTTTGTTCGGGACGGAGATGTGGGAGCGGTTCAATTTTTATGGAATGCGGGCTTTATTGACTTTATTTCTTGTAAACTCATTATTAATGAAAGAAGAAGAAGCCTCGCTGATTTATGGAGGTTTTCTTGGGCTTTGTTACCTGACGCCGATGTTAGGAGGATTTGTTGCCGATCGTTTTTTAGGTAACAGAAATTGTATTCTTTTAGGTGGATTATTGATGGCAATTGGCCAGATGTTATTATTTACCAGCGGAAGTATTTTTGAGGCAAATCTGCCTTTGGCTAAAATTATTATGTATTCTGCTTTGGGTGTTATTGTTTTTGGTAACGGATTTTTCAAACCAAACATTTCAAGTATGGTGGGAAGTTTGTATCCAAAACAGGAAAAAACAAAACTGGATACTGCTTTTACGATTTTCTATATGGGTATTAACATCGGTGCGTTCTTGGGGCAGTCTATTTGTCCTTTGTTAGGAGATGTTAAGGATTCTGGAGGAATTAGAGATATTCACGCTTTTAGATGGGGTTTCATGGCAGCTTCTGCTGCGATGCTTATCGGAACTGTTCTTTTTTACTTCTTAAAAAATAAATATGTGGTTTCTCCTGAAGGAAGACCATTAGGAGGTTTACCATCTAAAAATGTTGCAGAAGATTTTGAAGAAGGAGAATCACAAAAAGCAAATTTTTCGAATAAAGCATTAACCATTGCGGGAATTGCATTTATCGCTTTAGGTTTCTTTTTTCATTATGTTGTAGGTCAGAATTTAATTTATACTTTGATTTATTCAAGCGGTTTGGCTCTGGCGGGATTAATTATTTCGGATACTTCTTTAACAAAAATTGAAAGAGATAGAATTATTGTAATTTACATTGTCTCGTTTTTTATTATTTTCTTCTGGGCCGCATTTGAACAAGCCGGTTCATCTTTAACTTTTATCGCAGACAATCAAACAGACAGGCATTTCTTTGGCTATCTAATGCCTCCATCAATGGTTCAGATTTTTAACGGATTATTTGTGGTTGTAATGGCTGTTCCTTTCAGTATTTTATGGGATACTTTAAGAGCAAATCAAAAAGAACCAATTTCTCCTGTAAAATTAGCTGCGGGACTAGTTATAATCTGTATTAGTTTCTTTATGATTGCCACTCAGGTTTCATATATTGGAACTTCTGGATTGTTATTGGTAAAATGGCTTATTTTATTATATTTCTTAAATACATGTGCTGAATTATGTTTATCGCCAATTGGTTTATCCTTGGTAGGTAAATTATCTCCAAAACGTTTTGCGTCATTATTATACGGAGTATTCTTTTTATCGAATGCATCTGGATATGCGTTAGGAGGAACTTTGGGTTCTATCTTACCAGCAACCGGAGATAAATTTGCAAAAGCAAAAGAATTAGGAATTGATCTTCAGGCGGTATTGGATAATAAAATTACACCAACTGCAGAACAATTAGCCTTGTTGGATAAACACCAAATTAGTGCTCATAATCACTTTTTTGCAGGATTTGAAATTCATAATTTATACGAGTTTTTCATGGTGTTTGTTGTTCTTACAGGACTTGCAGCAATAATTTTGTTTGCTTTGACTCCTTTCTTGAAAAAAATGATGCATGGAGTTAGATAAGATGGAAAACAATACAATTACATTAGAACAAATACAAGATTTTAAAGGCAGATACCCAAAACAATTATGGTATTTGTTTTTGGTTGAAATGTGGGAGCGTTTTTGCTTCTACGGAATGAGAGGCGTTTTGGCCTATTTTATGGTAGACCAATTAGGTTTGCTTGAAGGAAAAGCAAATCTTCAATACGGAGCTATTCAGGCTTTTGTTTATGCTTTTACTTTTATCGGTGGTATTTTTGCTGATAAAATTTTAGGTTTTAAAAAATCATTGCTTTTTGGTGGAATCGTGATGATTTTAGGGAATTTGCTAATAGCAGCTTCTCCACATGATTTCTTTTACTACGGAATTACTTTGTCTATTATTGGTACCGGTTTTTTTAAACCAAATGTATCTTCAATGGTTGGTGAGTTGTATCATGAAAGCGACGGAAGAAGAGATGCGGGTTATGGAATGTTCTATGCCGGTATTAATATCGGTGGTATGCTGGGTGGTGCGATTCCTATTTATTTAGGAAAAAACTATTCATGGAGTTTATGTTTCTTATCTGCGGCAATTGTAATGATTATTGGAGTAATTACTTTTCTTTTAACGAAAAAACATTTGGCGCCAATTGGAAATTCACCTCTTGAAAACCAGCCTGCAAAAAAACGTAATCTTTATGAAATCGCAGTTTATGTGGGCTCTATTGTAGTGATTCCGTTAGTTTACATAATGGTGATAAATTCTGATTTTACAGAGTATTTTATGTATACGATTGGAATTGCAGCATTATTATATTTCTTATATGAATTGTTTCAAATAAAAGACAGAAAACAACAATACAAATTATTGGCCGCTTTCATTTTTATATTCGGATATTTTATGTTTATGGCTATTTCTGAACAGTCAGGAGGGTCACTTTCGCTTTTTGCTAAAGATAATTTATCAAGTAAACTATTGTGGTTTAATATTGATCCAAACGTAGTTAATAACAGTGTCAATTCATTGTATGTTATTATTTTCAGTCCATTGGTAGGAATGCTATGGATCTTTTTGTACAAAAGAAAAATTGAGCCAAATACAGTTATTAAATTCGGATTATCGTTTATATTATTAGCTGTTGGTTTCTTTATATTTTATAGTGCCAGATTTTTTATTGATGCAAATGGCCTAAGTTCTTTAGATTTATTTGCACTAGGATATTTAGTTTATACACTTGGAGAACTTTGTATCGGACCAATCGGAATGTCTGTAATTACCAAATTATCTCCAAAAAGATTGTTTGGTATGATGATGGGGCTTTGGTTTTTATCAAGCGCATTTGGGCAATTTGCAGCAGGAAAACTAGGTTCGGAAATGTCTGATGCTAATACAGGAACGACTTTAATGTCTAAACTTATTGCTTATACAGATGGGTATTATCAATTGGCCATATATGCACTTGTTGCAGGTGTTGTTTTAATTGTAACAACTCCTTTAATTAAAAAATTAATGCAAGAAGTAAAATAGACGACATTTATCGATTCTTTTTTTGTTTAAATTTGTAAAAAATTAAAACGACCACCATGAAAAAAATATTTTTAGTTGCCTTGTTTGTATTAGGAGCATTTACTTCTCAAGCGCAGGAGTTAAAATGGTATACAGATGTAAAAGAAGCTATTACTGTAAGCAATAAAGAGAACAAACCAATGCTAATGTTTTTTACAGGAAGCGATTGGTGCGGATGGTGTATCCGTTTGCAAAATGAGGTTTTGAAAACAACTGAATTTCAGAAATGGGCAAAAGATAATGTTGTTTTAGTAGAATTAGATTATCCAAGAAGAACTGCGCAAACTCCTGAAATAAAAAATCAGAACAATGAGTTGCAGCAAGCTTTTGGTATACAAGGGTTTCCAACTATTTATTTTACCAGCGCAGAAGCTAAGGATGGTAAAGTAAATTTTAAAGGACTTGGTCAGACAGGATATGTTGCAGGTGGACCATCTGCCTGGTTAGCAGTTGCAGAAGGAATTGTACATCCGAAAAAATCTTAAGCGAAAAATTTATTCAAAAAATAGTTAATAAACTCCCTACAGTAATGTAGGGAGTTTTTTTGTTTAGTAGGAAAAGTTTTGATTTGCATTTTTGTAAATTATTATTTTAATATTTTATTGGTATTAAAAAAACATATAGTGTATTTTTTATATTAATAAAACTTGTAAAATTAAAATATTATGTTAATTTCGTCATGCTAATCTAACCAAACCTATTACTATGACTAAAAAATTACTTATCCTACTCGTTTTTTTTGGATCATTTATGTTACATTCTCAAAATTTAGTCTGGAGAACAAACATGACTGATGCTATCGCAATAAGCAATGAGCAAAATAAACCAATGTTGATTTTGTTTACTGCCTCGGGTGTACCGGAAAATCTTCAAAACGAAATCTTCAAAACGCCGGATTTTGCGGTTTGGTCTCGTGACAATGTCATTCTTGTTAAATTGGATTTATCTGATATTAATGCTTCTGATAGTGATAAAGAACAAAATATAAGACTTAAAAATGCTTTTGGTGTTGTTGAATTACCCGAAGTTTGTTTTGCAAGTGCTTCTGTTAGAAAAAACAAAACGACTTTTAGTGCGTTAGGAAAACTTGCCTACAAACCCGGCGGTGCAAAATCCTGGATTTCTGAGTCAAATTCGATTTTGCATCCCAGCGAAAGCGAATAAGAAAACTTTTTAATTACTTTCTAAATTTAATTTGTAGTAATCCCTTTTCATCACAGGTGAAAAGGGATTCTTTTTTGCTTTGTTCCAGCGATTCATTGCCATAACATTTGCGATTTAATGCACTATTTTTTTTCAAATTGATATTTTTTTATCAATTTATTGATGATTTCCTTTTTGTTAAGACTTTCTTAACTTTTTAACTCTAGCAGGATTGTTTTTTAGTGTATTTATGTTAAATTGGTTCAATTATTATAACCAAACCTTATTTTTTATGACCCAAAAATTACTTATCCTACTGTTTTTTTTAGGTTCGTTTTTTGTGCGATCGCAAGGCCTTGTCTGGAGTACAAATCTGACAGACGCGATTGCAATAAGTAACGAACAAAGAAAGCCATTGTTAATTTTTTTTACTGCCTCAAATGCACCGGAAAAAATTCAAACTGAAATTTTTAACACGCCCGATTTTCTAAATTGGTCTAATAAAAATGTTGTTTTAGTAAAACTTGATTTGTCTGATACTTCAGCATCTCAGAGTGTAAGAGAGCAAAACGTTTCCTTAAAAAATGCCTTCGGTATAGACGAGTTACCCCAAGCTTGTTTTGCAACCGCAGCTATGAGAACAGGAAAAACCAACTTTAATTCCTTAGGAAAAATTGGTTACAATTCAAGTGGTGTAAAAGCATGGATTGCTGAATCTAATTTGATTTTGAATCCGGAGGAATAACTGAAATTCTAATTCAAAGTATAGTATCCCTTTTCGCGTGTTGCGTGAAAAGGGATGTTTTTTATCAGGCAACTTGTCCTCCAGTATTTTTGTATAGAATTTGAATTTGTTGCATCTGCCACTACGATTTTTGGTTTGAATTCCCGTAAAATACGATCTAAATTTATTTTGGGTGATTGCGTTAGAATAATAATATCCGGTTGAATTTTATCTTCATAAATACCGGTACTATCTATTAAAAGGATCTTTTTGCCATTAAAAAACAAAAGATTCCTAACGGTTTTTATTTCTTTTAAAGCGGCAAAATTTCCAACTAAATAGGCGTCAGTAATGTTATTTTTTGCTTCTTTTTTTAGAAGGCTGTCATTTGTAAAAATGGAAACATTTTTTCCGGTTCTTTTTGTAATAATTGTTTTTTTGGATGCATTAAAAACGATTAGTTCTCTTTGATTTTCGGTTTCTTTTTTAGTGTAAATAAATGAAATTTGAAGCGAAATCAGCGTAAAAAGAAACGCAATTAATTTATCGAAAGTTGGTTTTTTGAGCCATATTATCGCTGTAATAATTACTAAAGAGAAGGTGAACAGATAATAAGAATTGAAAGCGATATTTCTAATTACAAAAGAATCAAAAGACGCAACATAATGAATGATAAGATTTAAGAAATAGATACTTTTTTCGAAAATTTGAACAATAAATAATGGGCAACTTTGAAATACAGAAATCACCATAACAATAATTCCTGCTATCATTATAAAGGATAAAACAGGTAAAATGAGAATGTTGGTCACAAAGAAAAGTCCCGGAAACTGATGAAAATAATACAAACAAATGGGGAAAGTACCTATTTGTGCTGCGAATGAAACGGTTAAAGCTTCCCAAATATAATGGGCAATTTTATTTTTAGGAGTCCATATATTTTTCAATAAAGGCTGAATCCATACAA
The DNA here is from genome assembly GCF_033657265.1 of Flavobacterium sp. MMLR14_040. NCBI lineage: Bacteria > Pseudomonadati > Bacteroidota > Flavobacteriia > Flavobacteriales > Flavobacteriaceae > Flavobacterium > Flavobacterium sp. MMLR14_040. Next base: position 57,454 of record NZ_JAWVWO010000005.1, read on the forward strand.
TAGAAAATAATGCAATGTAACTTAACTGAAACCCAACATCAAATAAGAAAAAAGGTTCAAAAAGCAAAATCAATAAAACGGAAACAAGTAAAGTATGATAAGTATTAGTACTTCTATGTAAATGATTGCCAATTGCAATAAAAGAAAACATAACAACAGAACGTAAAACGGGGGGTGAAAGCCCTGATACAATGCCAAAAAGTGCGAGCGAAATTATAATGACAATTAGTTTTGTAAATGAACCTTTTTTTGTGTTTGGAATTGGTTTTAAAATAAAAAGTATGAATATCATTATAAATCCGACATGCAGCCCGGAAACTGATAAAACATGCGTAGCTCCTGAATATTGATAATCCTTAATAATATCAGCTGAAATTTCTTGTTGCTGTCCTAAAATTAATGCCATTGCAACATCCATTTCGACTTTATTGAAATTTGCTTTTTCAAGATTGTGAATTATTCTTGTGTTTAATCGTGAAGCATAAAACCAAATATCTTTTTTGATTTTTCTGTTAATGTTAATTGCTGCTTTTGATGTATAGATTTGTGCATAAATTTGCTTGTTTGCCAAATACTTACTGTAATCAAACTGATTTGGATTTTTGGATGGAGTATTGTGGCGTAAAATTGTTTTTACCTTTATTTTGTTTCCAATTATAAGAAGATTGGGCAAACTGTCTTTTTGTACGTTTATGATAACTCTGCCCGAATATTTTTTTTGATTAATGCTGTTTACAATGGCAATGTATCGATCATTAAAGTCATTACTTTTGATTTTTTCGCGGAGTGTCAGCGTTATATATTGAGCACTTTTAAAAGCTTTTTCGTAATGTGTATAATTAGATTGCTGAAGAGAATCGGTATTGATCAGGAGAGTCGTAATTCCGACACAAAATGAAAGGTAAGTAATGCTTATTCCAAAAAGAGTATTTGCTTTTTTGCTCTTTTTTGAAAGAAAATATAAGATTGAAATTAAGAATATGCCAAGACCAAGAGATGTTGTGGCTAATAGAATTGAAGGCTGCCAAAAATAGCAAACCAAAATTCCTAGAATAAAGCTGATGGTAATTTTAACCAAAGGAAAATCTAATACTTTCATGAGCTAAAAGTATTAAAAATTTGTAAGAAAAATAATATTTTTAATGGGTAATATTAATCGATAATTCGATTAATCTGTGTAAAAGATTTTTGATAATAAGCTTCTTTGGTTGATGAAATTATTACACCTTTTGAAGTTGAAGAATGTACAAATTTTATTTCGTCAGAACGGACTTCGGTAATTAAACCAACATGATTTATTTGGTTGCTTTTATTGGTTTTAAAAAAGATTAAATCGCCTTTTTGTGCATCATTCAATCTAATTATTTTACCAATTTTAGATTGTTCATACGAGCTTCTTGGCAGTTTAATGTTCTGAGAATCAAAAGTGGTGAAAACCAAGCCAGAGCAATCAAAACCATTTTTGGTTGTTCCTCCGGCTTTGTATCGCACGCCAATATTATCTGTGGCAGTTTCTATTAAATTGCTTACAATATATTTGTTTTCTCGTTTTGATTCAGTTTTGTTTACTGCAGATGATGTCGATTTACACGAAATAAACAGCAAAGACAACAAAGATAAAACGAGTATTTTTTTCAAAATAAAAAGGTTAAGATTTTAAATCGGCAACAATAAGTTTTGCAGTTTTTTTACTCGCGCCAATTCCGCCTAGTTTTTGTTCCAGAATATCATAATTTTTTAGCAGATTTTGACGATAATTTGGGTTTAGTAATTTTTGTAATTCTTCTTTAATACGTTTTGGATTGCATTCGTTCTGAATCAATTCTGTTACAACTTCCTGATCCATAATTAAATTGACAAGCGAAATGTATTTTAAGGTAATAATGCGTTTCGCAATTTGGTAAGAAGCCCAGCTTCCTTTATAACAAACCACTTCGGGTACTTTAAAAAGTGCAGTTTCTAAAGTTGCTGTTCCGGATGTTACCAATGCAGCTGTTGAAGAACGCAGCAGATCATAGGTTTTATTAGAAATAAATTTGATGTTTTTATTGGTGATAAATTGCTGGTAAAATTCATAATCCTGACTTGGTGCGCCGGCAATTACAAACTGATAATCCTGAAAATCATCAACAACACTTAACATCAAACTTAGCATTTTGGTGATTTCCTGCTTGCGGCTTCCGGGTAATACAGCAATAATAGGTTTTTCACTCAATTGATTTTCTTTTCTAAAAACAACTTCATCAAAAGGCGGCTGATTTTGAATAGCATCAATTAAAGGATGGCCAACAAAATCTACCGGGAAATTGTGCTTGTCTTCATAAAAACTTTTTTCGAAAGGTAAAATCACAAACATCTTGTCAACATCTTGTTTGATGGCTTTGATTCTGTTTTCTTTCCAGGCCCAAATTTGAGGAGAAATATAATAGTATGTTTTGTAATTTAATGCTTTGGCCCATTTTGCAATACGCATATTAAAACCAGGATAATCTATGAAAATAATGACATCTGGCTGGAAATACGTAATGTCTTTTTTGCAAAAAGCAATATTGCTGAAAATGGTTTTTAAGTTAAAAATAACTTCAACAAACCCCATAAAGGCCAGTTCACGATAATGTTTTACCAGAGTTCCTCTGGCTTTTTGCATTAAATCACCTCCCCAAAATCTAATTTCTGCCTGAGGATCTTCCTCATATAATGCCTTCATTAAATTTGAACCGTGTAAATCTCCAGAGGCTTCGCCAGCTATTATGTAGTATTTCATAAAAGTATTTTTGAGATGTGTTTTATTTTAAAAACACAACAAAATTTTGCAATGCAAAGATAGAATTTAAATAAACAAAGTAGAAATCGCCAAAACAATTACAGCAAAAATCACTCCTCTTGCCATAAATTCTTTATTGATTTTTAAAAGAATTGTAAAAACAACTAAATTTAAAGTGGCTCCTAAGGCAATCACTTTTCCCAAATAGCCATATTGTTTTATCGTTTTAATTCCGGTTGAAATTTCAAAATCAGTAAAGATTTTTATAAATAAAAAACTTCCAAGTAAAGCGACAAAAATTCCGATAAGAAAACCAATAATAATATCCTTTTTATTCATTTAAATTCCACGTATTAAGTTGTTGCATAGTGTGATGTGCCGTTAAATCAAATTGCACGGGAACTACAGAAATATAACCGTTTTCCAGAGCCCATTCGTCAGTATCTTCTCCCTGGTCTTCGTTTGTAAACTTACCTGTAAGCCAGTAATAATCCTTGCCAAAAGGAGTTTGACGTTTATCGAATTTCTGGGCATAATAAGCTTTCGCCTGACGACAAATTTTTACACCCTTAATTTCATTTTCTTTTAATTTAGGAAAATTGACATTCAAAACTACGCCTTTTGGTAGTCCGTTTGCAATTGTTTCCAGAGTAATTCTTTTGACAAAAGATTTTACAGGTTCAAAATCGGCATTCCAGTCAAAATCTAATAAAGAGAAACCAATTGCCGGAATTCCCTCAATTCCTGCTTCAACCGCGGCACTCATAGTTCCGGAATAAATAACATTTATAGAAGAGTTTGATCCGTGGTTGATTCCTGAAACACACAAATCAGGTTTTCTTTTCATGATTTCATTTACTGCCAGTTTGACGCAATCAACCGGAGTTCCAGAGCAGCTATATTCGGCAATTTCGTCGCCTTCTTTTGAAATTTTATCAAGATAAAGAGTATTGTTGATGGTAATGGCGTGACCCATGGCACTTTGTGGCTTGTCTGGAGCTACAACTATTACCTCGCCAATAGTTTCCATAACACTTATTAAAGCTCTGATTCCCGGAGCCAGAATTCCGTCATCATTGGTAACTAATATAAGGGGCTTTTCTTGTTTCATAATTTAGAATAAGTTTTGTTATACGGCTACAGAAGCTGTATTTTATAACAAATGTAATGACAGATTTTGTAGAATAGTAACAAATAAAATAAAATTTGTCAACTAAAGTAAACATGGCTTTGGTACTTCAAACATTTTTATATCTTTAACAAAAAATTATAGTGAGCTTGGCTTTGTTGGCACAGTTTTTACCGTAACTTAGATTAAAAAATTTGATGAATGCTATTATTAAGTTTATGAAAAGAAATTATAAAATACTTATAGCCGTATTATGCTTGTCCTTAACCTTGTTTGCTTTTAAAATTAATGCAGATAAGCAAGATGATCCGGATCCAAACAGAGATAAAACGCTTTTAGAATTGCTTGCTTTTGTTATTGAAAAAGGACATTATAGTCCTGCTGAAATAAATGATGAGTTTTCTAAAGGAATTTTCAAGGATTATATTGATGCGCTTGACCCTTCAAAAAGATTCTTTCTGCAGTCTGATATTGATGAATTCAAGCAATATGAATTGATGCTTGACGATCAGTTTTTAAATAAGGATCTTACTTTCTTCAATCTTACTTATACAAGATTGATGAAACGTATGGAGGAAAGCAAAAAACGCTATAAAACTATTTTAGCTCAACCTTTTAATTATAATGTTGATGAGACTTTTAATGCGGATTATGAGACGTTGCCTTATGCAAAAAATCTAACAGAAATTAATGAAAGATGGAGAAAGCAAATTAAATTATCTACGCTTTCATCTCTTGTTACAAAACAAAAGCTAGAAGAAGATAAGAAAAAAACAGATCCTGCTTATAAAGTAAAATCGTTTGAAACTTTAGAGAAAGAAACTCGTGAAAGTTCACTAAAATCTTTAGATGATAACTTTAGTCTTATTAAAGATTTAAATAAAGAAGATTGGTTTTCTGTGTACGTAAATTCTATTATGACACGTTTTGACCCGCATACAAGTTATTTTGCACCAGAAGAAAAAGATCGTTTTGATGTGAATATCAGTGGAAAATTAGAAGGTATTGGAGCAAGATTAACCAAGAAAAATGATTTTACTCAAATTGATGAATTAATTTCAGGAGGTCCGGCATGGAAAGGAAAACAACTTGAAGCGGGAGATTTAATTTTGAAAGTAGCACAAGGAAACGAAGAGCCTGTAGATGTTGTGGGAATGCGTTTGGATGATGTTGTGAAAAAAATTAAAGGACACAAAGGAACGGAAGTAAAACTTACCGTTAAAAAAGTTGACGGGAGCATCAAAGTTATTTCTATTATAAGAGATGTTGTTGAAATCGAAGAAACATACGCAAAATCAAGTATCGTAGAAAAGAATGGATTGAAATACGGAGTAATTTATTTGCCTAAATTTTATATCGATTTTGAAAATAAAGATGGTCGCGATGCAGGAAAAGATATCGCTCTTGAAGTAGAGAGATTAAAGAAAGAAGATATTAACGGAATCGTACTTGATGTTCGTGATGATGGTGGTGGATCTTTGTCTACAGTTGTTGATATTGCAGGTTTATTTATTGAAGAAGGACCAATTGTTCAGGTAAAATCTGCAGGAAAAAAGAAAGAAGTTTTATACGATAAAGATAAAAAGATAGAGTGGGACGGACCATTAGTAATTATGGTGAACAGTTTCTCAGCTTCGGCTTCAGAAATTTTGGCTGCTGCAATTCAGGATTATAAACGTGGTATTATCATTGGAAGTAAGCAAACTTACGGAAAAGGGACAGTACAAAACGTTCTTGATTTGAATCAATTTGTTCGTAATGCAAGTTATGGAGATTTAGGCGCGCTGAAAATTACAGGCCAAAAATTCTACAGAATTAATGGAGGTTCAACCCAATTAGAAGGTGTTCATAGTGATGTTGTTATGCCAGATCGTTATGCATATTTAAAAATGGGAGAACGCGATATTGATAATGCAATGCCTTGGGATAAAATTGATCAGGCTGATTATAATACATGGACAGGAAACCAAAAATTTAATCAGGCAATTGCCAATAGTACAACCAGAATTGCTCAAAGTCCTCAATTTAAATTAATTGAAGATAATGCAAAATGGATTGATATTAAAAACAAAGAAAACACTTATAGCTTAAATATCAATAGTTTTAAAGCTACACAAGAGCAAGTTGAAAACGAGGGTAAAAAATATAAACCAATTTCAGAATACAAAAACAATCTGGTTTTTAAATCACTTCCTTACGAAGAGCTTGAAATTAAAAATGATGTAACTTTAAAAGAGAAGAGAGAAGCCTGGCACCAGGCATTATCAAAAGATGTTTATGTAGAAGAGGCATTAAATGTTTTAGATGATTTACAAACTAAAGGTAATGTTGTAAAAGGTACTTCATCTAAAATGAAAAAAGATAAATTAGTAAAATCTTAATTTCTTAGAAAATTAATTTGTTATAAAAACGCTCCGAAAGTTTATATTTACGGAGCGTTTTTTTTATGAACTTTAATTAAAAATAATATGATAAAAAGTCTTGTGTTTAGTTTGATGGGCTTGGCATTGTTTTCTTGTAAAAGTGATGTGAAGGAAAAAAATGAAATTATAGTTGAAGAATCTGAAAAAGATAATTCACCATCTTTTGTTTCAAGTCAAAGTAGTACAGATTCGTTTTATAATACTTCTTATTTGCCAACCTCTACAACAAATCAAATTGTAAAGCATAAGTATTATACACTATCATATAATGAAAAATATGAGCAGGCTGAATGGGTTGCCTATGAATTAAAGAAAGAATATTTAAAAAATAATGATTTTAAAAGACCTTATTTTGTTGAAGATCCAAATGTAACAACAGGTTCTGCTGATTGGAGAAATTATAAAAATTCAGGATATGACAAAGGCCATTTATGTCCGGCTGGAGATATGGAGTTTAATAAAGAGGCTTATAATGATACTTTTTATACCTCTAATATTTCGCCTCAAAAACACGATTTTAATAGTGGGATCTGGAATAGATTAGAACAGAAAACACGTTATTGGGCAGGAAAATACAATGATGTGTATGTCGTTACAGGAGGAATCCTGAAAGAGTCGGATAAAAAAATAGGAACAGAAAAAGTATCTGTTCCTAAATATTTTTATAAAATCATTTTGGCTAAATCAGGAAAAGAACATAAAGCAATTGCTTTTTTAGTTCCGAATGAAGATAGCGATAAGTCACTTTATGATTTTGTAGTTTCTATTGAAACTGTAGAAAAAATGACCGGTATTGATTTCTTTCCGAATTTGAAAAATTTAAAAAGTAGTAAGGACTTTTAAGTCAGCGATAGTTTGCGTTGGATTTTCGGCTTTAAAAACAAAGCTTCCTGCAACTAAAACATCAGCTCCGGCCTCTACTAATTGTTTTGCATTTTTATTGGTTACACCACCGTCAATTTCAATAATTGTCGAAGCGCTTTTTCTTGTAATTAAATCTTTTAGCTTTGTAACTTTAGCATAAGTGTTTTCGATGAAAGATTGTCCTCCAAAACCAGGATTAACGCTCATAATACAAACTAAATCAATGTCATTAATAACATCTTCTAATAGATCAATATTAGTATGAGGATTAATGGCAACCCCTGCTTTCATTCCTTCAGCTTTAATGGCCTGAAGTGTTCTGTGTAAATGTGTACAGGCTTCGTAATGTACACTTAAAATATTGGCACCTAAATCAGCAAAAGTTTTGATGTATCTGTCAGGGTCTACAATCATCAAATGTACGTCGATTGTTTTTTTTGCATGTTTAGAAATTGCTTCCAAAACTGGCATTCCAAAAGAAATATTCGGAACAAAAACTCCATCCATAATATCAATATGAAACCAATCAGCCTCGCTGTTATTGATCATTTCGATATCACGTTGTAAATTGGCAAAATCAGCTGCAAGAACAGAAGGAGCAATAAGTGTATTCTTCATTTTGTGTAGTTGTGTGTGTTATTTTTTGCAAAGGTAGATTTTAGTTTGCTTAAAATGAAATTAGATTTCATTTTTGAACCATTAAGAGGTTAAGAAAATTAAGTTTTAGATGCTTAATTAGCTTGCTTTTCAATTGATTGGATTTTTCTTAATGAATCTTAATCTCTTAATGGTTCAAAAATTAAAAATAAAAAACTCCGGTAATCAGCCGGAGTTTCAATCATCAATCAAAAAACGAACAGTCAATCAAACTGTTGTTTACGTTAAAAAGGTTTCAAGTTTCAAGTTTCAGGTTACTCAAAGCAACCTGAAACTTGAAACCTGAAACAAAATATTATTTATCCTAAATAGGTTTTAAGAATTTTACTTCTAGAAGTGTGTTTTAATCTGCGGATTGCTTTTTCTTTAATCTGACGAACACGCTCACGAGTTAGGTCGAAAGTTTCTCCAATTTCTTCTAAAGTCATTGGGTGTTGATCTCCAAGACCAAAATACAAACGAACAACATCTGCCTCTCTAGGAGTTAATGTTTCTAATGAACGTTCAATTTCAGTACGTAATGATTCATGAATTAATTCTCTGTCCGGGTTTGGAGATTCTCCAGAACGTAAAACGTCGTAAAGGTTAGAATCTTCTCCTTCAACAAGAGGTGCATCCATTGATAAGTGACGACCAGAGTTTTTCATAGACTCTTTTACGTCATTTACAGTCATGTCAAGTTCTTTTGCAATTTCTTCAGCAGAAGGCGGACGCTCGTTAGATTGCTCTAATAACGCATACATTTTGTTGATTTTATTGATAGAACCAATTTTGTTTAATGGTAAACGAACAATACGTGATTGTTCTGCCAAAGCCTGAAGGATCGATTGACGAATCCACCAAACTGCATAAGAGATAAATTTGAAACCACGAGTTTCATCAAAACGTTGAGCTGCTTTAATTAAACCTAAGTTTCCTTCGTTAATTAAATCGGGAAGTGTTAATCCTTGATTTTGATATTGTTTAGCAACCGATACTACGAAACGTAGGTTGGCTTTTGTAAGTTTTTCTAAAGCTCTTTGATCACCAGCCTTTATTCTTTGTGCTAATTCTACCTCTTCATCAGCGGTAATTAGGTCAACTTTTCCGATTTCTTGTAGATATTTATCTAACGATGCAGTTTCACGATTGGTTACCTGCTTGGTGATTTTAAGTTGTCTCATTGTATTGTCTCCTTATTTTTAAAGTGTACAATTAGTTATACGTAATAAGTTATGAAAAAGTTACAAATATTTTGAAAAAAAATAAAAATTCCCGTTTCTAAAATGTAGAAACAGGAATTTTTATTTTAATAATTTGGTCTTTTAGTTTGATTTTGAGTCTTTTATCTCGATAATTTCTTTTAAAGAAACCGGTGATCCGTTTTTCGCAAAACCTTCAAGTCTTACTTCAAAAGTTCCTGAAAGATCTGATGTGTAAAAAGAATTATTATTCTTGCTGTTTAAAGCCACTTCAGGATTCCAGAACAATTGATTTCTGAAATCTGGAATTCTTGCGTTATCACTAGAATTAGTATACTCTATTTTGTTGTATAATTTCTTCGGCTGTGATCTTAGTATAGTAGGTTTTGCGATAAAGCTTCCTTTTTGTGTGCTTTTAAAATCTTTATCAAAAGTGGTGAAACTCACCAAACCGTTAAAAGATTTTGAACCTACATAATATCGTCCAATAATTACATCAATTTTATAAACGTTCTTCATGTTGTAAATCATCAAATCATTTTGATTTTCTAAATACAATCCATCAACCAAAACTAATGCAGCATCAGGTAATTGAGGAAAAACGCTAGGATCGTTTACGTGTAAATAAGTTTTGTCGCCAACTTGTTTATGGTAAACTTCTGTAGCTACCTCGGTCATTGTTTCTTTTAATGTTTTAAATCGGGTAAAATCATCCAAAACATATTCTTTTGCAAGAGGATAATAAAACGTTTCCAGTGTTGGTGTTTTTTCAATGTTATCAACTTTTTTATGATAATAAGCATTTTCAACCTGACTTGAAACCGATCTGTCCAGAAGGCTTTCTTTAATTACATAAGATAAATTAGCGTTTTGCTCATAAGATAGTTTTGAGTAATCTATTTCCGGAGCATTATTTATAGTTAGGTTATAATTAATCGCTTTTTCATCAATTATCTGAACAATAATATCCGGAGTGTAATATGTTTTATTTATGTTGAAAATAAAATTTCCTTCAGCATCTGTTTTTACTACTTTAAATGCAAAAGATTTTCCCGGAAGTGATAAACCAACGCTTATATCTGCGATTTTATCGCTGCCATTTTGTGCTCTGATTTTTCCAGAAATAGTTTCCCCTCTTAATTCAGGCAGAATTATTTTCTGATCTTTATTTTGTAAATCAAGCAATGCCGGATATGATGACTTTGTCGCAAAATCTGTGGCAGAGATTTGACTTTTAGTAGGTATATTGTCTAGCTTTCTAACGGATAAAGAATAATTTCCATCTGCAAAAACTGCATTTGAAGATTCAATTTTCAAATCAACTAATTCACGATTTGAAAATGTTTTTTTATTCAAATTAAGTTTAACATTTTCGTTTGTGATACTGCTTTGATTTGATGCGGTTTCTGAACTGTTTGAAGAACTAACGGCGCTTGAAGTTAAAGCATTTTCAGAAGTTCCTTTTTCAGTTATTTTGTATGGATTAACGATATTGATCTCTAGCTGAAATAATTCAGAAACAGGTTTGTTTAACATCCAGTTTGTGTAGCCAATCAGTTTGTAATTTCCGGTTTTTAAAGTTGTAGCAATAAAATAATCCCCTTGGCCAACCGAGTTTTCCAGCGAAACTTTGGTTTTAAATACCGATTTTTTATTGTTGTCTACAAGTTCAACATAAGCTACTTTACTAATATTGCTGGGTGTTTTATCTGTAGATTTTAAACAGTAAATTTTATACAATAGGGTTTCACCCGAAACAAATGTTGTGGCATTTGAATGAATGAAAACAGTCTCATCTAAAGAGATGGTTTGCTGTGCGCCGACGAATTGTGTACTCACGAGTACAAACAATGCTATAAGGTGTTTTATTCTGTCCAAAATGAAGGTATTATGTTAGATGAAAATGATGTGCAATCTCCGCATTCTGCGTCTACTAGTCTATAATTTAGTGCGCTGTTACCAATGTACGTCATGAGGTTTCTATTGATGTTATAAATCATACTTTCTCCTTCACATCCTTCTCCTCCAAAACAAAACAAAAAAGGAATGTCTTCACATGTATTGAAGTAAGGTGCTGGTTTGGCAGGAAAAAAATCATTATAATTAAAAAATATCCTGGTTTCAGAGTAAGAAGCAACATCAAAAAAGCCAATGACTTTGGTGTTAGAATCACTAATACATTTTATATTCCCTGATAATAAACCAGGCTGTTTTGGAGATAAAATACTTGATGATCCTGCTATATCTCTTAATATTCTATGGAAAGTATAAGCTTCTAAGTTTTCAATGTATTGTTTAACCAGTATACTGTATCTGTGACCAATGATATAATTGTCTTCTTGTATAAAACGAATTGGCAAGTTTACTCTGTCTTCTGTCTGATTGTTAGTATTGACTAAAATAATATCGCTCGATTTTTGAGTCGAATAACAAATTCTTGTACTTGGATCATTATTAATCAACGCAACTGTTTGTGGTCCAGTTGTTATAATTTTTAAAGAATTCCATCTTGGCACAACAATTTTATAAGTTTCTTCATATTCATAACGATAATATTTTGAACTCTTGTTTTCATCATAACTATTTACATTAATCTGAATTCCTGTTTCATTATTCTTATTTGTTGCAAGTGAAGGCACAACGCTTTCAATTGGATTTACAGCCGTTAATGTTTGTGGAGTTGATTGGTAAATTTTTCCATCTTTTGTAGTGATATCCAATGTGTATTGTCTGTCAGGAGCTGCCGCAAAAACAGTTTGAGATTTGTAAGTTCCTGCATTTTCTTCAAACAAATATTCATTGTTCTGATCATCTTTAACGACAACTTTTGCACCAGTTTCTGTTTGAACTCCTTCATCTTCAAATCGGGAAGTTTTGGTAATTTTTATTTCCTGGTTCTTAAGTTCATTCGTTAAAGTGGCTTCAACAACAATTATTTCTTCATATGTATTAGTCAAAAGCGGATACGTTTCTGTGCACCCCGTAATCAGGATGGCAAGAAAACTAAAAAGGATTATGTTTTTTATTTTATGAATTTTCATTACTTAAATTTTGCACTTTTTGATTTAGAAACTTTTCATTTTTTTATTAGAATCGAAAATGTTAATCTGTCCAGAAAGTTGGTTTTATATTCGATGCAAAAGTGGTACAATCTCCACAAGGAGCATTAACCCAATAGCTAAATGAACCTCCGTCATCTAAACCTGAAAAATAGCTTATAATATTACGCCCTAAATCTTCTGTAAAAGGAGCGACGTGTGTACATGGTTCAGGAACAGTTCCATTTTCAGGACTTCCATAACAATATTCCTGACAATCAGCAACATATGGGGGTGCGGCCTTACCAGGGAATAAATCATTATAATTAAAATATATTCTTTCTGTTGATACTGAAGCAACATCGAAATATCCCACTATTTTATTATTTAAATTGTTGACAGATTTTATGTTTCCCTGTAAAAGTCCAGGTTGCGTAGGAGATAAAATGCTTTCAGGACCTGATAATTTTTTTAAGGTTGTATAGTAATTAAAGGCAGCTAAATTTTCTATATATTGTTTTACCAGAATACTATATCTGGTTGTCATTATATAATCCTGATCACTAATGAATCGTGCGAGAAAATCAACACGATCTTCACTTAAATCATTTGTATTAACTAAAAGAATGTCTGTGTTTTTTTTACTACCATAACAAACTTTTGTATCTGGTGAATTTGTAAGGAAAACGAGAGAACCAGTATTGCTTAATACCGCTTTTGTTGGTCTCCATTTTGGAGTGACAATCTTATAGGTTTCCTCATATTCATATCGGTAATAGGTTGATGCGTGTGAAGCATCATAACTTTTTATTCTAATACCTACTCCATTCACATTATCTTTAGCTTCAACTGCAGCAGTTACCTCTTGCATCGGGTTTATGGTAGTTAAAGTTTCGGGAGATGATTCAAAAGATCTTCCATCTTTGGTATTAATATGTAGTTGATATTTTCTTTCTGGTATAGCCTGAAATTCTACTGTAGAAATATATTTTTCAGCATCTTCTTTAAAGTTATACTGATTACCGGAATCATCTGTTATAAAAACCTCTGCGCCACTTTCAGGAAGATAACTTTCATCCTCAAACTTGGCAGTTTTAGTGAGTTTTATTTCCTGTGTTTTCAATTCATTAGTTATAGTAGCTTCTACGACTAATGCCTCTTCATAACTATTAGTTAGCAACGGATATGCTTCTGTACAGCTATTACAGAAAATAACTAATAGAGTGAAAACCAGAATATTATTTAGTTTATAATTTTTCATTTAAAATTTAAAATTATAAGTAATACTTGGTACAGGTATTGAGAAAATAGATGTTTTATAACCTTTTACTTTTCCACTTTGGTCAGTGACAAAATAAATTGAGTACGGATTATTTCTTCCTAAAACATTATAAACTGATATGTTCCAGAAGCTATGAGCCAGTTTTTTTATTTTATGGTTTCCTTCAATATTAATTCCTATATCCAGACGAATGTAGTCAGGAATTCTATAGGCATTTCTGTCACTATACAATGTATATTGTGCATTTCCGTATTGATAAGTTCCAATAGGATAAGTAATAGGTCTTCCGGTTTGATATAAGAAATTGGTTGATAAACTATAACGTCTTGTAAATTTATAATTTAAAATCGCACTTAAATCATGAGGCTTGTCAAAATTTGCAGGGAAATAATTTCCGTTATTTACTTTTTCTGAACTAAACTGGCTGTCAAGTTTAATAAGCGTGCGTGAGTACGTGTAGCCAATCCATCCGTTTAATCTTCCGGTTGTTTTCTTCAATAAAAGTTCAACTCCATAAGCTTTTCCTTCGCCTTGCAATAATTCTGTTTCTACATTTTCGTTTAAAACAAGTTGTGCTCCAACTTTGTAATCAAGAATGTTTTTAGATCTTTTGTAGTACCCTTCAAGACTAATTTCATATTCTTCATCTTTTAGATTTTTAAACAAACCTAAAGAAACTTGTTGGGCAGTTTGTGGCGCAACATTCGAATCTGATAATTTCCAGGTATCTGTAGGTGATTGTGTTACATTACTTGATAAAAGGTGAATATATTGTCTGGTCATGTCATAACCAGCTTTTATCGAGAAATCTTCGGTAATAAAATAACGTGCTGCCAAACGAGGTTCGAGGCCGCCATATGTTTTTATGACTTCATTTTTTTTATAATGCGTAGTTCCGGTTACAGTTTCGTTGCTTAAAGGCAATCCGTCCTGGTAAGAATTTATATTGGCTTCTCCCAAAGCTGCATAATAAGAATATCGCAAACCTAAATCAAGCAATAATTTATCGCTTAATTTATAGCTGTCGGCTAAATAAATGGCAGATTCTAGTGCCCTTTCTTTTTCAATGTCGGTTGAAAGTAAAAGAGATTCAGGGTTTTTAGGATGTTGGTATCCTGGAGAAATATTATATAATTTACTTGCAATACCGTATGATAAATTGTGTTTTGGAGTTAATTGATAATTAAATTTCAATTGTACTTGCGATTCATTTACTTTATATCCAAAATCAAATGAATCAACGTTATCCGAATCATAGTCAATATTAAACTTGTATTCACTGTTTGTGAAAATCAAAGCTGCTTTGCTTTTTTTGTTGAAAGTATGATCCCATTTTAATGAAGCAAGTCTGTTGCTGTATTTATAAATAGAATCTGTATCCAAACTAAAACGGTCATGGCTATAATAAGCAGTAGCTTCAAGATTGTTATTGCTGTTAATGGCATTGTTGTATTTAAGGATTCCGTCATAAAAACCAGCTTGGCTATTTTTAAGATTTTCATCATCTAAAGATTTTAAAATCCAATCTGAATAAGTTGCTCGACCTCCAAAAATAATACTTGATTTGTTTTTTTCGATTGGTAAACTAAGTGTAAGGTTTGATGTAATTGGACCAATTGCCCCTTCACCTGAAAACTTTTCGGGATTTCCGTTTTTTGTACTAATATCAAATACAGATGAAAGTCTTCCACCAAAATCAGCAGGAATACTTCCTTTATAGATGTCGGCTTTTTTTGCAGTATATGGGTTTATGGCAGAGAAAAAGCCCAGAAAGTGTTGTGGATTATAAAGTACAGCATTGTCTAAAAGGATTAAGTTTTGATCGTCTTTTCCTCCTCTGACATTGAATCCCGCCGATCCTTCTCCCGTAGTTTTAATACCCGGAAAAGTAGTTGCAACTTTTAAAATGTCTCTTTCACCAAGAATTAAAGGAACATTTTTTATTCCTTCAATATCAATGGAAACCAAGCCCGAAACAGCAGTTTCAGTTTGTTTTCTTCCTTTTTTATTAATTACAACTTCATCTAACTGATTTGATTTGTCGTTAACATTAATATCAAAAGTACCATCATCATAAACCATTAAAGTTTTGGACACATCCTTGTGGCTTAATGATTTTATTTCGATAACATTGATTCCTCTTGGAAGTTGTAAGGTATAATTTCCATCAGGATCACTTGAAGTACTGATGTTTTTATTTTTTACTTTAACATATATGTTAGCTTCGGGTTTACCGGTTTCGGCATTTTTTATCGAACCAGAAACAGTATAATTTTTCTTGGTTACATCCTTATTTTCCTTACCAATAAAAACAATTGAAGCTTTTTTTGTAACGCTGTAACTGTTTAAAGAATCATATTGTTGATAAAAAACAGGATTGTCAGTATTATTATCGTTGCTCGGAGTCTCAATTGGAGCGTCAGAAAAATAATTAGCAGGCAAATCATCGTGAATTGTGCTGTTAAGTGTTAGAATGATTTTGTTTTTTAAAATGATAAAATTTAAATCCGTTTTATTTAGAATTTTATCCAGTATCTCATCAATTTTAACATCGGTATAAGTTCCGTTTATCAATTCTTTATTGGCGCCAACCCATGTAGGATCGAAATAAATCTTGTAAGATGTTTTTGTTTCAATTGCTTTTAAGGCACTCTCTAAAGTTTCATCTTTAAAAGTAATAGATATTTTCTCATTCGAATTTTGGGCAACAGATAATTGAAATGAGAATAAAATAATTAAGGCGAGTAGAAATTTTTTCATTTGTCTTATTTGGTTTGAATGGAAAGAGAATTACTAATATATTTCATCAAATTTCTCATAAATTGATTTTCATCAGATTTTCTAAGTTCTCTATTCATTAAATAAAACCCATTGATTTGTTTTTTTTGATCTGGAAACAGTTTGATGATATCGTTTTTGCTTTTTATAGAATAAATTTTACCTTTTAAATCAAGAAAATATGACATGCTTTCTTTAAAAGTATAAAGTAATACACCTTCATTTATCGATTTTATTTGGTTTTTATGATGTTTAATGTAAAATATAAAATCAGGCGAAATTTTGTTTTCTTCATAGTAACCTGCTGTAAATTCAGGAACCGCCGGATCTTTTTTGTCAATATTTACAAAGTTTTTATCTTTAATAGAAAAAGAACTAACTTTTGTAGTGATAACATTTATACCAACACTTTCTGATTCTCCAAAAGGATTTAAAACTAAAATATCTCTATAAATATCATATTTTAGTTTTACGTTGTAATATAATTGACCTTCATAATTAAGGGTCCCTAATTCGTATTGGTCAATATAATACAAATGACTATCTCCGGTTGTTCTGTAAGGATTGGTGTGCGGGATGCCGTTAATGATGTCCAGATTCTCTTTCCCTATTGTTTTGTCAAACCAATTGTAAATAGCAACATCGTTGCTTGTTTGACTGTGAATAGTGAAAATGTTTAAGAATAATCCAAATAAAATAAGGAATGCAGATTTTTTTTGATAATTTTTCAAAGGATTGTGTGGTTTTAATGTTTTGTTTTGGCGATTCCAAAAGTATCAAAAAAATGTTACAAATTTCACGGATAAGTGTTAAAATGTCATTTATTGTTTATTCTTTTATAAGGAAAATCCCAATTCAAATAAGTGAATTGGGATTTTATATGAATAAATTACGTATTTAATATCTTTTCAAATTGATGAATTACTCTTGTAAATTTATCATTATAATGGTTTAAAAACTTATTTATAGTTAAAGCTTGGTGATGCCCGGAATAATTTAGTGATAAAACGAAAAACCCCAAGTCAAATAAATGAATTGGGGTTTTCTATGAATAAACCTTTAGTAAACTAAGATCTGATTACTCTTTTTTGTCCTCACGTGGAGGTCTTTGTAAAAGTGCTTTTCTTGACACTTTTTCTTTTTTAGTTTTAGGATCAACACCTAAGTATTTCACTTCAAATACATCACCCATGTTTACAACATCAGTAACATTTTCAGTGCGTTCCCAAGCTAATTCAGAAACGTGTAATAAAACTTCATTTCCTGGTGCAGAAGTGTATTCTACTACAGCTCCAAAATCTAACATTTTAATTACTTTTACTTCGTAAGCTTCTCCCATTTGTGGTTTAAAAGTGATTGACTTAATTTTAGCCAATACTGCTTCAATTCCAGCAGGATCTGTACCTAAGATTTCAATAACACCTTGCTCATCAACTTCATTGATTACGATAGTTGTTCCTGTAGCTTTTTGTAATTCCTGAATTACTTTTCCACCAGGTCCAATCAATGCTCCAATAAAGTTTCCAGGAATAGTTCTGGTAATGATTTTTGGTGCATGAGCTTTAACATCAGCTCTTGGTGCAGCGATAGTTTCAGTTAATTTACCTAAAATGTGTAAACGTCCTTCACGAGCTTGTCCTAAAGCTTGTTCCATGATGTCATAACGTAAACCGTCAATTTTGATATCCATTTGACAAGCTGTAATACCATCAGCAGTTCCGGTTACTTTAAAGTCCATATCTCCTAAGTGATCTTCATCACCTAAAATATCAGACAATACAGCAAATTTCTCTCCGTCAGTAATCAATCCCATAGCAATTCCAGAAACTGGTTTTACCATTTGAACTCCAGCATCCATCAAAGCCATTGTACCAGCACAAACTGTTGCCATAGAAGAAGAACCGTTAGATTCTAAAACTTCAGAAACAATACGAATTGTGTACGGACAATCTGCAGGAATCATATTTTTTAAAGCTCTTTGAGCTAAGTTACCGTGACCAACTTCTCTTCTTGAAGTTCCTCTTAGTGGTTTTGCTTCACCAGTTGAGAAAGGAGGGAAGTTATAGTGTAAGTAGAATTTCTCTTCTCCTTGTTCAGATGGAGAATCTATTTGGTTAGCTTCTCTGGAAGTTCCTAAAGTTACAGTAGCCAAAGCCTGAGTTTCTCCACGTGTAAATAAAGAAGAACCGTGAACTCTTGGTAAATAATCAATTTCACACCAGATTGGTCTGATATCAGTAGTTTTTCTACCATCTAAACGAACTCCTAATTCTAATACTACATTACGAACAGCTTCTTTGTTTGTTTTGTAAAAATATTTAGAAACTAAATCTCCATCAGCAGCTAATTCTTCTTCTGTAAATAAAGCTTTTACTTCTTCTTTTACTTCAGCAAATGCAGCGCTTCTTTCATGTTTAGCCGATCCAACTTTAGCGATATTATAAATTTTATCGTATGCTGCAGCTTTTACTTTTTTGTAAATTTCTTCGTTTTCTTTCTCACCTTCGTAAGTACGAATTTCTTTTTTACCAAAAGCAGCCTGCAAACGTAATTGTGCCTGAATTTGAACTTTAATAGCTTCGTGAGCAAATTTAATTGCTTCAACCATTTCAGCTTCTGAAATTTCTTTCATCTCTCCTTCAACCATTGCTACAGAGTCCAAAGAAGCACCAATCATCATATCGATGTCTGATTTTTCTAATTCTGTTCTGCTTGGGTTGATTACAAATTTTCCGTCGATACGTGCAACACGAACCTCAGAAATTAAGTTATAAAAAGGAATATCTGAAACTGCTAATGCTGCAGATGCAGCTAAACCAGCTAAAGCGTCTGGCATAACTTCTTCGTCATGAGACATTAACTGAATCATAACTTGTGTTTCAGCATGGTAATCATCTGGGAAAAGCGGACGTAAAACACGGTCTACTAATCTCATTGTTAATACTTCGCTATCACTTGGACGAGCTTCTCTTTTAAAGAAACCTCCTGGAAAACGACCTGCTGCTGCAAATTTTTCGCGGTAATCTACCGTTAATGGTAAAAAATCAACCGCTGGGTTAGCGCTACGTGCAGATACTGCTGTTGCAAGTATCATCGTGTCGCCCATTCTTACTACTACCGAACCATCAGCCTGTTTTGCTAAACGACCCGTCTCGATTGTGATGCTTCTGCCATCACCTAAATCGATCTTTTCTACAAATAATTGTGGAATCATAATTTTTCCTTATTGGTTATACAATGGGTTTTAGTTGTGTTGTAGTTGTTGTGTGTGTAGTTGTTGTTTCTAAAACCCAATGAAAAACCAAACTTTTTTTCTTATATAAATGCTTGTAATTAAATACAATCTGTAAAAACAAAAAGAGGCACTTTCGCACCTCTTTTCTATATTGATTATTTTCTGATATTCAATACTTTGATAATCTCACGATATCTGTTGATCTCTTTCTTTTTCAAGTAATCCAACAAAGATCTTCTTTTACCTACTAATAGGACAAGAGAACGCTCTGTGTTGTAATCGTGACGATTTTTTTTCAAGTGCTCAGTTAAGTGTGAAATTCTGTAAGTGAACAATGCAATCTGACCTTCTGCGCTTCCAGTGTTAGTTGCACCACCGTGTTGTGCGAAAATCTCTTCTTTCTTTTCTTTAGTTAAATACATTCCAATATTATTTAATGATTTTTATGTATGTCATACATCTTTTGTAAGACGGGTGCAAAAATAAGGTAAAAAAACAAAAGAATCAAACAAAAATAAGAGAATCTAAAAAAAGAATATCGTTTTTTGTTTTTTGAGCAATATTCGGTCTTTTTTTAGATTGTTAATTGGTTACTAGAGTAGATTCCATACAATGCTATAACTATTATGGATTATAATTATTCTTATAACTTTATAAGGTATAAATAATTAGGATTATTTTCTGCCGGCTTGTTTCTTATTTAAAGAAGAATACGAAGATTTTATATTGTTTTCATCGATACTTACGCCAGAAATTAAAACGCCCCGATCATAATTGTCAATAAAAGTAATTTTGCGCAAAATGTCAGTTCCTTGCCACGTACCTTGTTTTAGTCCGTTTTTAATAGTTCCTTTTTGTGTTGTATAGTTATCTGTTTCTTCATATTCTCCATTTCCATCAATTACAGTTTGATTTTTATTTTCATCCCAGTAATTAAGAATTAAAGTTTGGGATTTTTTTGTTTTTGAATCCCAGAGATTCTGTTTTTCAGATTTCTTACTTTGGTTTTCGTACCAATTAATTTCTTTCCCTGATTTATGATCTTCTAAATAATTTATGACAGATTCTTTTGCCCCATTTTTATAATAACAGATAAACTCTCCATCTTTTTTTAGAATATCCCTGTCCAAAGTAGCACCTGTCATTTTCCTTCTTCCGTTTTTGTAGAAATCGGTAACAACATATCTTGCACTTTTTTGAGAATAATTTGTAATTACTCTAGTGTAACTGTAGTTTTCGGGCGTCGTTTCACGATTTAATGAGTCAAGAAAAATTTTCTTAGACATTACATTAATTTGTGAAAACACATTAGCTGAAATTATCAGAAGCAAAAGGAGTAATATGTTTCTCTTCATTCAGTTCTATTTTTTATTAAAAATAGCCCTTTTAGAATAGTTTAGCAACTTCTTGATTTACAAATTCTAAAAATCGTTCATCAGACTCTGTAAAAGGATCTATAACATGGCTGTCAATATCAATCTGGCCAATATTTACACCGTTTACAAATAAAGGAACAACGATTTCAGATTTTACTGTAAAGCTGCATGCAATATAATTGTCCTGGGCAGCAACATCTGGTACTACAAAATTGGCATTACTTTCTGCAACCTGGCCGCAAATTCCTTTTCCAAACGGAATTACAGTATGGTCCGTTTCTGCACCAACGTAGGGACCCAAATGCAAGGTTTTGTTTTCGTGATTGGCAAAATAAAAACCAACCCAGTTATAATATTCTACATTTGCATTTAATAGTTGACAGATTGCTAAAAGCTTTTCGTCTCTAACAATGTTGTTTTCAGCTACTATAGCGCTTATTTTTGGTTGTAATTCCTGAAATGTCATGGTATAAAAATTTTATACAAAAGTATTTAAAGAGGGAGTTAAAAAATATATAAATTTGAAAAAAAAATCTTTTGAGAAAATATTTATTACAATTCAAACCATTTCTAATTTTTATTAGCACTTTTTTTGGTGTTTATATATTGCTGACAGTAATTTATAAATTCTATTTGAATAGTTTTGAAATCAATGATGTAGACGGAATAACAAGTGTTGTTGGTCATAATGTTAACCAGTTAATGGATTTGTTTAATTGTGATATTAAAATTTTCAAAAGTATCGCGAATCCATATTTAGAGGTTTGGTACAACAAAAAATATACATTGAGAATTATAGAAGGCTGTAATGCCATAAGCGTTATTATATTATTTGTATCTTTTGTAGTTGCATTTTCAGGAAAATTTAAAACCACTTTGTTTTTTATTCTTTTTGGAATTTTTATCATATATCTGTTAAATGTAATTCGAATTGCATTGCTAACGGTGTTGTTATTTCATTTTCCCGAAAAAGAACATATTTTACATGGAGTTCTTTTTCCGTTAGTCATTTATGGAGTAGTTTTTGTTTTGTGGATCATTTGGGTAAATAAATTCTCAAAATATGCTAAATAAAGTATTCGAACATAAGTGGAAAATTATAATAGCATTTATAATTGTAACCTGTTTCGGAATTATCAGAGCTTTTGAAAATCAGCTTTTTTATGATCCTTTTTTAGTTTATTTTGAATCTGATTTTAAAAGTTTGCCTTTTCCTGAGGTTGATCTTTTAAGGCTTTTTGGAGGGTTGTTATTTCGGTATTTTTTGAATACGGCATTGTCTTTAGTGTTAATTTATTCTTTGTTTGAAGATGGTGAAATAATTAAATTCAGTTCCATTTTATACGTCTTCTTTTTATTGCTGCTTTTCGGTATGTTTTTAGCAATCCTGAAATTTTATTCTGATGGAAGTTGGATTCTTTTCTATGTAAGACGATTTATTATTCAGCCAATATTTGTGCTGTTATTTATTCCGGCTTTTTATTATCAGCAGCAAAATCTCAAAAAATAACATTTTATTATCGCTTTTTCAAAGCTTTTTAAATAGTTTTGCAATATGAATTTAAAAAAGTGCACAGGATTATTTTTAGCTTTCCTATTGTTGGTTTCCAACATTGGGTTTGCTTTTGATGTGCATTATTGCGGAGGAAAAATTGCTTCTGTTTCATTAAACACTACAGCTTCAGTTTCTCCCGAAAAGAAATGTTGTGGAGCATCCGAAAAAAAATCTTCTTGTTGTAAAGACAAAGTAGTTCATTTTGAAAAAAAATCAGATGATGCGACTATCAAAATGTTCTTTTTTCAGATTGCCTTTCCTGCAATAATTCAGGAATTTAAACCAATTGCTTTTTTATCAATTCCTGTTTTCAAAAGCAATCAAATCACTTCGTATTATTCTGATGCGAATGCGCCGCCTTTATATCAATTATATCAACAATATATTTTTTACGCCTGATTTTAATGTTTAGAATCAAGCCTGACTTTGGCTTGTAATCTACTGTTTTTTTATTTCTCTTGAGAATTCAAAAACAGCATTTTCTAAATAATTAAAATCATTTTTTATGCAAAAAAATATCATGCTTTTTGTGATGATTTTGCTTTCTGTTTCTGTGTTTTCGCAAGAAGATTTAGAAGAAGTGAAAATTACAAAAAAGCAAAAAGGAATTAAAAAATCCTATACGCTTACAGCAAATACAACCACAATAACCAGTAAAGAATTACTGAAAGCGGCGTGTTGTAATCTGGCCGAAAGTTTCGAAACAAATCCGTCGATTGATGTCAATTTTTCTGATGCCTTAACAGGAACCAAACAAATTAAAATGTTGGGTTTAACAAGTCCGTATTTAATGATTACCGAAGAAAATATTCCTTCGGTTCGTGGTGCCTCTCAGGTTTACGGATTATCATTTACGCCCGGAACCTGGATAGAAAGCGTTCAGATTACCAAAGGAGCAGGAAGTGTTATTAACGGTTACGAAAGTATTTCGGGACAAATAAACACAGAGCTTTTAAAACCTTTAAGCGACATCCCGTTTTTTCTGAATGCTTATGGATCTACCGATTCCCGTTTTGAACTGAATATCCATTTCAATAAAAAATTATCTGATAAATGGGCGACAAGTTTGTTGGTGCACGGAAATACGCGAGTAGCAAAAAATGACATGAACGATGACGGATTTTTAGATAATCCTTTAGGGAAACAAATTAATGTTTTAAACAGATATCAGTATTATGATCCCGAAAGTGGATTGGTGAGTTTTATCAATTTCAGATATATGAATGATAAAAAACAAACCGGAGAAGTCGATTTTGATAAAGACAGAGATCGCGGGACAACGAATTACTGGGGATCAGAAATTAATACCGAACGTTTTGAGGTTTCTACCAAAATTGGTTATGTTTTTAAAGATATGCCTTATCAGAGTATCGGTTTTCAAAATGCGTTTAATAGCCATAATCAAGATTCGTATTTTGGTTTAAACCAATATGATATTAAGCAAAATAGTTATTATTCGAATTTAATTTTCAATTCGATTATCAATAATACCAAACATAAATTTACAACGGGTTTAAACTTCACTTACGATCAATATCAGGAATTTGTGAATGTAAATGACTATAGCCGAATTGATAATTCAGTTGGAGCATTTTTTGAATATACATATGACAATACCGATAATTTTAGTTTGATTTTAGGAGGAAGGGTTGATAATCATAACCGCCTTGGTTTTTTCGTTACGCCACGTTTACACCTGCGATACAATCCCTGGAAGAATGGAGTAATTCGTTTTTCTGCAGGAAGAGGAAAACGTTCTGCCAATATTTTTGCCGAAAATCAACAGCTTTTCGCAAGTTCAAGAACTTTTTCAATTTTAGATCATAACGGAAAGACCTATGGATTAAATCCTGAAATTGCATGGAATTACGGGATTAGTTTCTCTCAAAAATTCAAACTTTTTAATAAAAATGCCGATGCGGGTTTTGATTTTTACAGAACCGATTTTCAGAATCAGGCCATTGTCGATTTAATGCAAAGTCCGCAGGAAGTTTTGTTTTATAATTTAAAAGGAAATTCATTTGCGAATAGTCTTCAGGTTGAGTTTAATTATGAGTTAGCACATAATCTGAATTTGCGTACGGCTTATAAATATTATGACATTCAGACCGATTACTTGCGAGGAACTTTTCAGCGTCCGCTGCAGGCCAAACATCGTTTTTTAGGAAATCTGGAATACGAAACCAATCTTAACGATGATAAACAATGGAAATTTGACTATACTTTTAACTGGTCAGGAAAACAGCAATTGCCATACACAGCTACAAATCCTGCTGCAGATCAATTTCCTGATTTTTCTCCTTCTTATGCTGTAATGAATATTCAGGTAACAAGAGTTTTTTCTCCTGTTTTTGAAGTTTATATTGGTGGAGAAAATATTGGAAACTATAAACAAGAAAAAGCTATTTTAGGAGCAGATGATCCTTTTGGTCCAAATTTTGACGCTTCGATTGCATATGCACCTATTTACGGACAAATGTATTACGCAGGATTAAGATTTAAAATAAAATAATTCAATAACAATTTCAATATCAAAAATCAAATTCAATAACAATTTCAATATCAAATTCAATAACAATAAATAATAATATATGAAAAATTTAATTTTAATTGCCATGATCACTTTTTTAGGATTTTCGGCGCAAGCCCAAACTAAAAAAAATAAGAACTTAAAATATACAACAGAGGTAAACGGAAATTGTGAGCAATGTAAAAAGCGAATCGAAAAAGCGGCTTATAGTGTTCCCGGAGTAAAAATGGCCAATTGGGATATTAACACACATCAATTAAGTGTAATATTAAATGAAGAGAAATCTTCGCCTGCCGATTTAAATATAGCCATTGCTAAAGTAGGTCACGACACAAAAGAAGTAAAAGCAACTCAGGAAGATTACGACAATTTGCACTCTTGTTGTAAGTACGAAAGAGGTTAATAATGTAAAGCCCAAGTTTGATAGCTTGGGCTTCTTTAATAGTTAATTTATCTTTAAAATACCGTATTTTATTGTGGTTAAAGTAAATTATTGTTACTTTCACCAACTATAAATGTAACCAAACCATTTTATGAATAATTTTGATTGGACCCAATTAATTAACCCTGAATTCTATATTACTTTAAGCATTGGAGGTTTCCAAATTGGTTTGTATATTGTTCTGTTTATAGTTTTTGCTGAGACTGGACTTTTTGCTGGTTTTTTTCTTCCGGGAGATAGTTTGTTGTTTTTGGCAGGTATTTACAGTCGTGATTTAATTCAAAATGTAGTTTATATTCCAAGTGATTTTATAAATGTTTTTATACTTTCAATTTTGGTTGCTATAATGGGTGTTCTGGGAAATATGACCGGTTATTGGTTTGGTGCTAAAAGCGGATATTATTTATTTAAGAAAGAAGATTCTTTCTGGTTCAAAAAGAAATATTTATTACAGTCAAAAGATTTCTTTGAAAAGTATGGAGGAAAGGCTATTATCTACGCTAGGTTTTTACCTATTTTTAGAACTTTCGCCCCAATTATTGCAGGTATAGTTTCGATGGATAAAAAGAAATTTATGTTTTATAATGTTCTGAGTTCATTTTTATGGTCCTTCTTATTGATTTTTTCCGGCCATTACTTATATGGAGTGTTTTTAAAACAAGGAATAAATTTAAAAGAGCATATTGAATATATCATCATTATAATTGTAATAATCTCTACATTCCCGGTTCTTCTTAAATTATTGAAGAAAAGACCAATTGAAAAAATATAATTGAAATCATATATAAAAAAAGGTCTGAAGTTTTAAACTTCGGACCTTTTTTTATAAGCCAAAATTGATTGCATAAGATCAATTTGAAAGTCTGCGTAGGGATAAAATCAGAATGCAAAATTCATGTTCTCCACAACATTTAGTGTTTACACCTTTTCTATAGAGATGATAGATGGTTTTTAAATTCGGAAGTAAAATATAAGCATAAAAAAATCCAGTCATAGAGCCTGGATTTTTTTATATCAATTGAAATTTAATGTATGTCTACCATTCATTAACCTTGTTAGCATCCATTTTTAAGAAGATAAACAATAAAATAGTGAATCCCCAAAGTCCGGAACCTCCATACGAAAAGAACGGCAACGGAACCCCTATAGTAGGGAAGATCCCCACAACCATTGCTATATTTACAAAAAAGTGAATAAATAGAATTCCGGCAACGCAATAACCGTATACCCGGCTAAATTTTGTTTTCTGTCTTTCGGCTAAATATATTACCCTTAAAAGCAATCCTGCAAAAAGAAGAATAACAACCAGTGATCCGGCAAAGCCCCATTCTTCTCCAACAGTAGTGAAAATGTAATCGGTATGTTGTTCCGGTACAAAACCTCCTTTAGTTTGAGTTCCTTCTAAAAAGCCTTTTCCTATCCAGCCGCCAGATCCAATCGCAATTTCAGATTGATTGGTATTGTATCCGATACCTTTCATGTCAACTGATTTTCCTAGTAAAATATTAAAACGATCTCTATGGTGCTGTTTAAAAACGTTGTCGAAAACATAATCGACAGACAAAACAAAACCTGAAATCAAAGCCAAAAGTATCGTGCTTAAAAGTAGATTTCGATCTACTGCCCGGCCTTTGAAATGTATAATTATTAATACTCCTAAAGCAATTAGTATAACGACATAAGGTTCTAAGACCAGCGTTAATACAAATAATAAAATTGTTATAAAACCTGTCCAGACATACCATGATGGCAATCCTTCTCGAAACAAAACAACAATAAAAATACTATAGATTAAAGCACTTCCGGGATCGGGTTGTGGTAAAATTAAAAGTACAGGTAAAAAAACAATGGCCAATGCCTGAATTTGTCTGTTTGTTTCCTTTAAGTTAATCTGACTATCACTTAAATATTTAGCCAAAGCCAATGATGTAGCGGCTTTTGCAAACTCAGATGGCTGAATGGTGAAACTTCCAATAGCATACCAGCATCTTTGTCCGGCTATTGTTTTCCCAAAAAGAAACAATCCCGCTAAGGATAACAAGGAAACACCAAATATAATACTGGCATATTTTTCGTAAAACTTACCATCTACAAACAGAACAACAAATATTAACGGAATTGTACAGCCAATAAATATTAATTGTTTTTGATATGTACCATCAGTAGACAATAGGGAAGAGGAATATATATTCAGCCATCCCAGAGTTACTAAGGCAATGTAGATAAAGACACTTATCCAATCAATATTATTTTTTACACTTTGATTTCTCATTTGAAATAATCCTTATTAGTTCTCTTTAGTAGTGTCTACGGCTGTTTTTTTAATTTCTGTTTTCTTTACTGCTGTTGTTGGTGTTTTTGGCACCACTATTTTAGCTTTTAAAACAGAATCTTTTGGAGTTGATTCGATAGCACTTGCTTCGTTCATTCCTCCTAATTTGGCATATTCGCTTGCTAAGCTTTTGTTTAATACACGAACCTCTAAATCAGTTCTGGTAATTTTCTTTCTAAGATATTTTTCGATCATCAAACTGGCAATTGGTCCGGCAACTGTTGCGCCAAAACCTCCATTTTCAATCATAATTGCAATAGCAATTTTCGGATTGTCTTTTGGAGCAAAAGCCACGAAAATCGAGTGATCTTTTAGTTTTTCTCTTTTACCGTTTATCTTTGCATAGTTTTCTGCTGTTCCTGTTTTTCCGCAAATGTCAATACCTTCAACCCTAAGCCCATAAGCTGTTCCTCTATTATATACATCAAATAATCCTGCTATAACCGGCGGAAAATACTTTTTATCAATTGTAGTTTCGTGTTTGGTCGTGAACTTAGCGTCGATTTTTTTGCCTTCGATCTTTTTAATGATATGAGGTGTGTAATAATAACCTTCGTTTGCTACAGTGGCCATCATGTTTGCTAATTGTATTGGCGTCATTAAAACCTCTCCCTGACCAATAGCATTTGATACGATAGTGGTACTTCTCCAGCCACCATTAGGATATATTTTTTTATACGTTTTAGAAGTTGGAATATTTCCTCTTTTACCGGTAGGCAAATCATATCCCATAAATTGTCCTAAACCGAAACTTTTTACGTGATTGCTCCAAACATCTACAGCTTTTCCCGGATTGTTATATTTGTTGATCGTTAACATGTAAGACTGAGCAAAATAAGTATTACATGAGTTGTATATCCCGTTATTTAATTGATGCGGACCAAAACCGTGGCATTTCATAAAACGACCTCTACCGTAACTAAATCCGTGGTGACACATAAAAGTGGTCTGCTCGTTGATAACGCCTTCTTGCAATGCAACCAAACCGGTCAAAATTTTAAATGGAGAACCTGGAGGATATTCCGCCAAAAGTCCTCTGTCATACAATGGTTTTGCAATCGAGTCGTGATATAAAAGCGTGTAGTTTTTAGATCTTTGTCTTCCTACTAAAATTCCCGGATCGTAAGATGGAGCAGTTACTAATGCTAAAATCTCACCAGATTTAGGTTCAATAGCAACAATTCCTCCTCGTTTATTAATCATTAGTTCTTCACCGTATTTTTGAAGTTCTGCATCAATGGTTAAGTTGATGTCTTCTCCGGCAACGGCAATGGTATCGTATTTACCGTCTTTGTAAGAACCAATTTCTCGGTTGTATTTATCTTTCTGAATGTATTTTACACCTTTAATTCCGCGTAGAATTTCTTCGTAACTTTGCTCAACTCCTTGTTTTCCTATTAAATCTCCACTATTATAATATGGATTTTTAGCAACTAATCTTTCGTCTACCTGTGTTATAAAACCAAATATATTGGCACCATAATCTACTTCGTAATCACGAAGCGATCTCTTCTGAAAATAGAAACCTTCATATTTTCTGATCTTTTCCTGAAAAGCAGCAAATTCTGATTTGTTTAACTGTGCAAGAAAAACAGATGGTAATCTAGGGCTATAAACTTTTGCCTTTGCAATTCTTTTATAATATTCTTCGGGAGTAATGCTTAGTAAATTGCAGAATTCAACAACATTAAGGTTTTCTTTGATTTCTCGAGGAATAACCATAATGTCATAAGAAGCCTGATTGGCCACTAATAATTTTCCATTTCGGTCATAAATATATCCTCTTTCCGGGTAATCGTACGCTTTTTTAATTGCGTTATTTTCTGATTTTAGTTTGAAAGAATCATCAACAATCTGGAGATAAAATATCCTGATCACTAGCAAAGATGCTGCAATAATAATTAAAGAGGGCAGCAGAACTTTTCTCATCGTCTATTAGGCTTAATAAGATATATGATTATGATTGAAATAATTATAGTAAATACTGAACTGAACAAGGTTCGAAGTAAAATATCCCAAATAAATTTAAACTGGAAAGCTTCAAGTATAAATAGTACAATGTGATGTAATACAACGGATACTAAAATAAATGAAAACCGTTCAGGAGTTAGAGATTCGTTTAGTTTTATGGTTTGATATTCGTAACTCAAACCAAATGAAAACTTAAAAATATAAGGCCTGTAATACGCCAGAATAACACAAGCTGTTGCGTGAATTCCGCCAGAATTACAAAACATATCCATGGTAAGACCAAGTAAAAAACTGGAAATTATTAAACCCGATTTGTTACTGTTTACCGGATAAAGAATGATATAAAGAATATACGGAAAAGGACTTATGTATCCTAAGAAATTCATATTATTAAAAATAACAACCTGAATTGCCAGTAATATAATAAATCGAAAAATATTGACTAACAATGCGCTATTCATCTTTCTCCTTTTTTTCTAAATTAATAAGTTCTTCTCGGTCTTTACTTTTAATAATATAAACATGGCCAAGATTGGTCATGTCGTTAAACAGTTTTACGTTTATGACATAAAAACTTGTTTTGTCTTTAATGTAAATTTTATCAACTGTACCAATGTTAATTCCTTCAGGGAAAATTACAGATTGCCCTCCGGTAACAATTGTATCACCTTTTCTTATAGAAGCTAATCTTGGTACATCTTCTAACTGAACATAGCCGGTACTTTTACCATTCCAGGTTAAAGAACCAAAGTGATTTGATTTTTTGATTTTTGCATTAATCTGCGATTTCATATTCAAAATACTAACCACAGTAGAGTAGTTTTTTGATGTATTATCAACCACACCAATAATTCCTAAACTGTTGATTACACCCATATCCTGTTTCACTCCGTCTTTTGCTCCGGAATTTAAGGTAATATAGTTTTCGTGAGTGCTGTAAGAGTTATGAATTACTTTTGAAACAATGATATCAGCAGGTTTTACTCCTTTTATACTGTCAGCCAAAGGTATTTTTGAGGTGTCTTTTTTATTAAATAAAAGGCTTTTTAATCTTGCGTTTTCAAGTACCAATTCGTCATTTTCGGTTCTTAAATTCAAATATTCATTTATGTGATTGATTTTTTCATAAACACCTCCGCTTAAAAAATTAGCCGAACTGATTACTCTGCTTCTGTGATAGGAATGAGATTGAATTGTGAGAGCCAACGAAATACCTAAAAGCAGCAAAAACAGCAATCGATTACTGTTTCGTATAATGAAATTAAAAATTTGCTGCATTTCTTGTTCGGTTATTTTGTTTCAGGATATGCTTTAGGGCTTCAAATTTTATAAGAGCCGAATGATTCAATTCGACTCTCATAAAAATATTTTGATTTGTTATTTTGAATCTTATTTTATTAAGATACTTTTAAATTTTGCAATGTTTTTAAGTGCCATTCCAGTTCCACGAACTACTGCTCTTAATGGATCTTCAGCAATGTAGACAGGTAAATCTGTTTTTTGCGAAATACGTTTATCCAAACCTCTTAACATTGATCCACCACCAGCTAAATAAATACCTGTATTGTAGATATCAGCAGCTAATTCAGGAGGTGTTTGAGATAACGTTTCCATTACAGCATCTTCAATACGCTGAATTGATTTGTCTAATGCTTTGGCAATTTCACGGTAAGAAACATCTACTTGTTTTGGTTTACCAGTAAGTAAGTCTCTACCCTGAACTGACATGTCTTCAGGAGGTCCGTCTAAATCTTCGATAGCGGCTCCAATTTGAATTTTTATTTTCTCTGCAGTACTTTCACCCACAAAAAGGTTGTGTTGAGTACGCATGTAATAAACGATATCATTTGTAAAAACATCACCTGCAATTTTTACAGATTTGTCACATACAATTCCGCCTAAAGCGATAACGGCAATTTCGGTAGTACCACCACCAATATCAACAATCATGTTTCCTTTTGGCTGCATGATATCGATACCAATACCAATTGCTGCTGCCATTGGTTCGTGAATTAAGTAAACTTCTTTTCCGTTTACTCTTTCACAAGATTCTTTTACAGCTCGCATCTCAACTTCAGTAATACCAGACGGAATACATACTACCATTCTTAATGCTGGAGTAAACATTCTTTTCTTTAATGCTGGTATGCTTTTAATGAACATATTGATCATTTTTTCTGAAGCATCAAAATCGGCAATTACACCATCCTTCAAAGGCCTTATGGTCTTGATGTTTTCATGTGTTTTACCCTGCATCATGTTAGCTTCTTTACCAACAGCAATGATTTTGCCTGATATTCTATCACGTGCAACGATTGATGGACTATCAATAACAACTTTATCATTGTGAATGATTAAAGTGTTTGCGGTACCAAGGTCTATCGCAATATCCTCGGTCATGAAATCAAAAAATCCCATAAGTTTTTTAGGGGTTTAAAATGTTATAAATAATTTATCGAACAAAGTTAAACAAATTAATGTTTAAAATGACGTGTTCCTGTAAATACCATTGCAAGATTATTTTCGTTGCAATAATTTATACTTAATTCGTCTTTTATTGAACCTCCCGGCTGAATTACTGCTGTTATTCCTGCTTTTTTGGCTAATTCAACACAATCCGGAAAAGGGAAAAATGCATCACTGGCCATAGAAGCACCGGTTAAATCAAAGCCAAAAGCTTTTGCTTTATCAACAGCCTGCACTAAAGCATCAACTCTTGATGTCTGACCTGTTCCTGACGAAATTAATGTTCCGTTTTTAGCAAAAACAATCGTATTTGATTTTGTGTTTTTGCAAATTTTTGAAGCAAATATCAAATCTTCTATTTCCTGAGCTGTAGGCTCTGTCGTAGTAACGGTTTTTAAATGCTCTTTATTATCTGTAATATTATTTCTGTCCTGAATTAACAAACCATTAAGACATGTTCTTACTTGTCTTGAAGGTAATTCAACTTCATTTTGAACTAATATAATTCTGTTTTTCTTTTCTTGTAAAACTTCAATTGCATCATCATCATAACTTGGAGCAATTACAACTTCGCAAAATAATTTGTTGATTTCTTGTGCTGTAGCCAAATCAATTTTAGTATTTGCAATTAAAACTCCACCAAAAGCAGATGTTGGATCGCAAGCCAAAGCTGCCAAATAAGCTTCACTGATTGTTTTTCTTGAAGCCAGACCGCAAGCATTATTATGTTTTAAAATAGCAAATGTTGGTCCGTCAGTTTTAAACTCGTTAATTAAGTTTACAGCCGCATCAACATCTAATAAATTATTGTAAGATAACTCTTTTCCGTGTACTTTTTTAAACATTGCATCAAAATCTCCAAAAAAGAAACCTTTTTGATGTGGATTTTCGCCATATCTCAAAACCTGACCGCCAGCAATACTTTCTTTGTAGATCGTTTCGTCAGTATTAAAATAGTTGAAAATAGCACCATCATAATGAGAAGAAACATGAAATGCTTTTGTAGCAAACAATCTTCTGTTTTCAAGAGTTGTTGCTCCGTTTTGCTCTGTAATCAAATCCAAAAGCAAACTGTATTCGTTTACAGAAGCTACAATTACAGTGTCTTTGAAGTTTTTAGCACCGGCACGGATCAATGAAATTCCGCCAATATCAATTTTTTCGATAATTTCCTGTTCACTTGCACCAGAAGCAACAGTTTTTTCAAACGGATACAAATCAACAATCACTAAATCAATTTGAGGAATATCAAATTCTTTCATTTGCTGAACATCACTTTCGTTATCCTGACGATTTAAAATTCCGCCAAAAATTTTCGGGTGTAATGTTTTTACTCTTCCGCCAAGAATTTCAGGAAAAGAAGTAATATCTTCAACAGGAACTACAGGAATACCAAGGTTTTTAATAAAATCTTCTGTTCCTCCAGTTGAGTAAAGTGTTACATTTTGTTCGTGTAATTTTCTAACGATTGGCTCTAGTCCATCTTTCGAAAAAACAGATATTAATGCCGATTGTATTGTTTTAGTTGTGCTCATTGTGTAGTTATGATTTTCAGACTGCAAAAGTAGTTTTTTTAAATATTATTTTAAAGGATTTAATGTAACATTATACTAAAAAAATGTACTCATGAGTAAGTTGATTTTTATTAGGTTTTTGATTTTAATTTATTGAATTTTACTTTATTGAAAAATATAAACATATGCTACTTTATCTTCGGTTATTAAAAGAAAGTCTGAGCTTTGCCATTAACGCTTTACGAAATAATAAATTGCGAACTTTATTATCATTGTTAGGTGTTACAATAGGTATATTTTCAATTATTGCTGTTCTTGCTGCTGTTGATTCTTTAGATCGAAAAATTTCTAAAGATTTGAGCAGTTTAGATAAAAATACGATTTATTTAATGAAATATTGTTTTGGGCCGTCAGAAATTCCGCAATGGAAAAGAGAACAATTCCCGAATGTTAAATATGACGAGTATGTGATCTTAAAAAATTCACTTAACAATACAGAGCAGGTTGGTTATCAGTTATTCGTAAATCGTGAAAGTTTAAAATATGATTCAAAAACCGTTGCCGATGTCAATATGGTGCCGTCATCATTTGAAATGGTCGATATTGACGGATTAAGTTTTGATAAAGGAAGATTTTACAATGAATCTGAATCCAATTCAGGAACTCCGGTAATTGTTTTGGGATATGATATTGCCAACGGTCTTTTTGGAGAAAGTGACCCTGTCGGAAAAAGCATTCGTTTATACGGACAGCGTTTTACCGTTATTGGCATAATGAAAAAACAAGGAGCGGGATTTTTTGGAGACAGTAATGATACTTCGGTTTATTTTCCGGCAAATTTTCTTCGCAGAATGTACGGCGACAGCGATGCTATGACGCCTGTAATAGTTTTAAAACCTGTAAAAGGAATTGATATGGATGCTTACAAAGCCGAAGTTGCACAAAAATTAAGAGTAATTCGCGGTATGAAAGCAGGGGAGATGGATAACTTTTTCATTAATGTACTTTCCGGATTTACCGATTTTATAGATGGAATTTTAGGTCAGATGAATGTTGTGGGATGGATTATTAGCGGATTTTCTCTTTTGGTCGGAGGTTTCGGAATCGCTAATATTATGTTCGTTTCTGTAAAAGAAAGAACCAATTTAATCGGAATTCAGAAATCTCTTGGAGCCAAAAACCGATTCATTTTATTCCAGTTTTTATTTGAAGCTATAATTCTTTCTGTAATTGGAGGAATCATTGGTTTGTTGATGGTTTGGGGAATTGCATTGATTCTAACAAAAGCGCTCGATTTTGAATTCGTCTTAAGCTTTGGAAATATAATTTTAGGAACAACGCTAGCCGCACTTATCGGATTAATTTCAGGGATTTTGCCTGCGATTTCAGCAGCAAATTTAGATCCTGTGGAGGCGATTAGAACGGGAATGTAATTTTAAAGTTTCTAAGATGCTAAGTTGCTAAGGTTCTAAGTTTTTTTTATGAAAGGTTCTGAGATACTTAGTTGCTAATTTTTTTATGATGAATTGCCTCCAGCTTTAGCTGGAGTTATAAATTAAGAGAGAGAATTGGCTTTAGCCGAATAATTTTAAAGTCATTTTTTTATCTCCACTATTTGCCGTAAAATTTATTATATATGAAAATCCCGAGAAAATATTCTTAGGGTTTTTAGAAATTTGAATGTCCAATATCAGCATGTTCCGTAGGAAGTACATATTGGTAGCAACGGAATTTATTCCGTTGAATTTAAATCATCCGGTTCAAAAAGTCCCGTAGGGACGACATGTTTGTAGAATAAAAAAATCTCACCTGCAATAAGCGGATGAGATTTTAAATGTTTTTAGAAGTTTAAAACTATCTAATATTGTTATTCTGAATCAAATCAATATATAAGTTGATCTTGTCTTTTAAATCTTTTCTTGGTGTAATAAAATCAAGGAATCCATGCTCTAAAAGAAACTCAGCAGTTTGAAAACCTTCAGGTAAATCTTTTCCTGTAGTATCACGAACCACACGGGGACCAGCAAAACCAATTAAAGCACCTGGTTCAGAGATGTTAATGTCTCCTAACATGGCGTAAGATGCAGTTGTTCCTCCAGTAGTTGGATCAGTACATAAAGAAAT
The DNA here is from genome assembly GCF_033657265.1 of Flavobacterium sp. MMLR14_040. Taxonomy (NCBI): domain Bacteria; kingdom Pseudomonadati; phylum Bacteroidota; class Flavobacteriia; order Flavobacteriales; family Flavobacteriaceae; genus Flavobacterium; species Flavobacterium sp. MMLR14_040. The sequence continues at coordinate 93,115 of NZ_JAWVWO010000005.1, forward strand.
GTAAGGTAAACCAGCCTCAGCAAGCTGCGCAAGTTTAACAGATGTTTTTGCTAATTGCATTAATGAATAAGCAGCTTCCATCATACGAGCTCCACCAGATTTAGAAATCATTACAAAAGGCATATTGTTTTTTATCGCGTGATCAATACCTCTGGCAATTTTTTCACCTACAACAGCTCCCATAGATCCACCAATAAAGGCAAAATCCATACAGCAAATTACAAGCTCTTTTCCTTTAGATTTTCCTACTCCCGTACGGACAGCGTCTTTAAGATGCGTTTTTTCCATTACATCTTTCAATCGCTCTGCATATTTTTTTGTATCCACAAAATGCAAAGGATCTTTTGATGTCATGTTTTTATCTAACTCAACAAATTCGTTGTTGTCGAATAAAATTTCAAAATAGGTTGCGCTTCCAATTCTAACGTGAAAATCATCTTCCGGACTAACAAATAAGTTTCGGGCTAATTCGTCAGCGTCAATAATTTTTCCAGTAGGAGATTTGTACCACAATCCTTTCGGAACGTCCATCTTATCTTCTGTAGCGGTCGTAATCCCTTTTTCCTGTCTTTTAAACCAAGCCATCTCTCTAAGTATTCAGTGTTCAGTAATCAATTTCAGTAATCAGTTTTTAGTAGCTTTAAGTATTCATGGTTTTTCAACTGAATACTTAAAGCTGAGACTGAATACTCTTATAAAGTATTTACATTATTCAAGTCTGCAAAAGCTTGCTCAAGTCTTGTGTTGAATGTCACTTCGCTTTCACGTACCCATTTTCTTGGGTCATAATATTTTTTGTTAGGAACATCAGCACCTTCAGGGTTACCAATTTGTGTTTTTAAATAGTCAATGTTTTTAACCATATAATCACGAATTCCTTCTGTGTATGCAAATTGTAAATCTGTATCAATATTCATTTTGATAACTCCGTAGCTAATTCCTTCTCTGATTTCTTCAAGTGTAGAACCTGAACCTCCGTGGAAAACGAAATCTACTGGATTTGGACCAGTTTTGAATTTGTTTTGAACGAAATCCTGAGAATTTTTTAAGATTTTTGGAGTCAATTTCACGTTTCCTGGTTTGTAAACACCGTGAACGTTTCCAAAAGCTGCAGCGATAGTAAATTTAGGACTTACTTTAGATAACTCTTCGTAAGCATAAGCTACTTCTTCTGGCTGCGTGTATAATTTAGAGCTGTCAACATCAGAGTTGTCAACACCATCTTCTTCACCACCTGTAATACCTAGCTCGATTTCTAATGTCATACCCATTTTACTCATTCTTGCTAAATACTCTTTACAGATCTCGATATTTTCTTCGATTGGCTCCTCAGACAAATCGATCATATGAGAACTGAATAATGGTTTTCCTGTTTCTGCAAAATGTTTTTCAGATGCATCTAACAAACCATCAATCCAAGGTAATAATTTTTTTGCGCAGTGGTCAGTATGTAAAATTACTGTTGCACCGTATGCTTCTGCTAAAGTGTGGATATGCAATGCTCCAGCGATTCCACCAGCGATTGCTGCTTTTTCACCTGCATTAGATAATCCTTTTCCAGCGTTAAATTGTGCTCCTCCGTTTGAAAATTGAATGATAACTGGCGCGTTTAGTTTTGCTGCAGTTTCAAGAACTCCATTGATTGTGCTAGACCCTGTAACATTTACTGCTGGTAAAGCAAAACCTTTTTCTTTCGCATAATTAAAAATCTCCTGAACCTGATCTCCTGTAGCTACTCCTGGTTTAATATTGTGTGCCATTGTAATTTTTTTTATAGTTGTTTTTAGTTTTTAGGTTGCAAAAATAAGAATTAATTAGCATTAGAAAGGATAATTTATTCCAAAATTTAAAACCGAGTGCCCAAAATTGTATTCTTTAAACCAACGATCTCCCTCTGGATGCGCCGGATTATAGGTCTTAAAGCCTAAATCTAAACGAATAACAAAAAAGCTTAAATCGTAACGTAAACCAAATCCTGAGCCCAAAGCAATTTCTTCTAAATCGTTTAAGTTGTTGAATTTTGCTTTGTCATCGGTCACATTATCGAGTACATTCCAGATATTTCCGGCGTCTGCAAAGATAGCTCCTTTGACATCTCCGAAGATTTTGAATCGAAATTCGGCACTCATTGCAATTTTCATATTGGCCTCATTAAAATCGTTCAAAGCGTTTGTGCTTCCCGGACCTAACGAATAAGGCTGCCATGCACGATTATCATTAGAACCTCCCGCATAATAACTTCGTGAAAACGGAATGTAGTTTGAGTTTCCAAACGGAATTGCGATTCCAAAAAAGCTTCTTACTGCCAAAACTTTTTCTTTACCAAAATCCCAGTGTTTAATATAATCTAATTCGGTTTTAATGTATTCTGAGTATTCCAAATTAAAAATTTCGTAGTTGCCGTTTGTATTTTTAGGTAAACTAGCAATGCTAGAAACAGCTGATAATAAAGTTCCTGCAGATTCTATTTTTGTTTTAAACTGATAAAAAGTATTGTCGGCAAGATCTTTTTTTGTTGTTGTAGTAAAAGTATAACTTGTTGCCAGAATAAAATCATTTTCTGTCAATCTTACTCTTCTTTCTTCAATACTTTCAACATCTTTATATTGTGCATCTGCCGGAGTTAATGCTGTTTGATTGTTTAAAACTTCATTAGTAAAATTTGTTGTTCCCTGGCTAATAATTAAATTTCCATTTTCGTCTATGTTTGTAGCGTCAGTATTGTATTGATTTGCAATGCCATTTAATTCATTATAAGAAGAAGTATAAACTCTGTAATAATTGTCCGGATTTAAATTGCGTACAAACTGGGCATTCAATAAATCAAGTTTAACTGTATTACGTCGTTTTGGATTCCAGTTATAAGATAATCCACCCGTAAAGTTTTCTTTGTCTAAACCAATATTTCTTTGTTTTGAAAAACCAGCTGCAATACTTGTTGAAGGAATCATTCTTTTTGGAATAATTTTTTCAGTTCCAAACGGCATTAAGATTCTTGGAAAATTAAGTTTTGTATCAATTCCATATTCCGAAACATTAAAGAAATTATCATTTGGATTGGCCATATCTTTTGATGATCCGATATTTAAACGCGCCGAAATTTCTAAAGTTTCAGCTCTGTTAAAAACATTTCGAATCGTTTCAGAAATACTCGCTCCAATTCCAAAATCCTGAATATTAGAATGTGTAAAATCCAAAGTAGCCCCAAAACTATATTTCTTTCGTGGCGTTAAATAAACATTAGCAATTAAAGATTCTCCTGCGGGATCTCGTTTGTCGACCTCATATTGTATCGAAGGATAATTAAAAATCTTCAAATTGTTTAGATATCGGGAAGAAAGTGTTGTACGTGTGTCCGAAAAGGTGCTTCCTTTATTAATGAAAATAGCATCTGTAATGGCTCTCGGTTTATATTTTAAGGTTTTATAACTGTACAGATTAAAGTTATTGTATGTTGTGCTATCGTTAATTTTAGCTTTTGCATTCGTAGGAGAATAATCAGTATAAATATTGACATCACTGATTTTGTACAATTTAAAAGGTTCAGTACGGCTCGAATCTCTTTCCTGAATGTTGTTGTTTTTAATAAGTAAAGTTACATCTGCCTTGTTTTGCTTGCCAATTGTATCAATATTATAGTTGATATAAGTGGGTTGGAAAAAGTAAGCACCATGATTTCTAAAATAAGTGGTAATACGGCTTTTTTCTTCTTCAAAATCAGAAGTTTTAAATTGATTTCCTGATTTTAAAAGAGAAGGTTCAGCATTCGTTCTGTATAATGAATCCAGGGCAGGAGTAAGAATATTGGTTTTAATTGAATCTAAAGTATAACCAGGACCTGTTGTAATATTATAATTTACCTGAGCTTTTTTTCTGCCAACGCTATCAATATTATAATCTGTCTTTACATTAAAAAAACCATTGTTGAAATAATAGTATTTTAAACGGGTCAGGGATTTTTTTGTTTTTGCAGTGTCGATAATAACAGGAGGTTCACCGGTGTTTTTTAAAAATTCGTGAATTCCTTTATATAAAAATGATTGTCCAAGACGATCTACTTGCTTTGCAGATAAAACTTTTGCCTGACGCTCATAAAGACCGGGATTTTTTTTAAATTTTGCCTGATAAGTAGAATCAGGATTTAAATTGGCCAAATTATACATATTCAAACGTAATTTGTAGCCTAATAAAGTACCATTTGGTTTTTGGTACATTTGATTTGATGCTATTTCGTCGTTTGTAGACTTTCCATTAACCAGAATATTATTTTTTACAAGAAGGCTTTTTCCATCCGGAACTCTTTTTACGGCATTACAAGCAGAAATAAATATTGCTATTAGAATAAATGCTACTATTTTTGTGGAATTCTTTTTCAAGTGTGTTTTAATATTTAATTCAAAAGTACATTATTTTATGGTTAGTAAAAACCAAATAAAACTTATAACAGGTTTACATCAAAAAAAGCAACGTTTTGCAAATCAATTATTTTTTGCCGAAGGGGTAAAAGTAATTCAAGAACTCTTGCAATCCAATTTTGAATTAGAACATTTATACACCACACAAAATGATTTTGAAATAGTTGAACCTTCAAAACGCACGCTTATTAATGAGCAGGAACTTAAAAAAATAAGTGCTTTATCAACTCCAAATTCTTGTTTGGCGGTTTTTAAAATTCCTGCCGAAAATAAAATTACCAACTCTGGCTTAATTGTAGCTTTAGACGACATTCGTGATCCCGGAAATTTAGGGACCATTTTGCGTCTTTGCGACTGGTTTGGCATCAAACAAATTGTTTGTTCAAAAGAAACTGTTGATATCTACAATCCAAAAGTAGTTCAGGCTACGATGGGTTCTATTACCAGAGTAAATGTAAATTATGTCGATTTGAAAACTTTTATTTCGCAAACAAAATTACCGGTTTTTGGAACTTTTATGAACGGAGGAAACATTTATCAATCTAATTTACCACAAAACGGAATCATTATTATGGGTAATGAGGCCAATGGTATTTCGGCAGAGATTGAAAAAACGGTTACAAGCCGACTCACAATTCCAAGATTTGGAGAGCTACAAAAAACCGAAAGTTTAAACGTAGCTACTGCAACAGCAATTATTCTAAGTGAATTTAAACGAAATAGTTGAGAAATTGTTTTAATGAAAGGTGAAATTTATTAAAATCGCTCTTGATTTCATAGAATCAATATTATCTGTCCACGGACTTGGTCCGTTTGCAGGATTATCGCGAATTAATTCATCGGTTATACCAAACATTCCTCTGATAGAAGGTGAGAAAATAAAATATTCAGAAAAAATATCTATTCCAAAACCAAGTTCGTAAGCGGCAGTCCAGGGTTTAACCCTGAATTTCCCTTCATGGTTGTCATCCTTAGATTTTGAATTACTTGATAAGTTTAATGTTGTAGACATTCCTCCAACTAAATATGGGCGAATGTTTCCGGTACGTAATGATGAGAATTTTAATAATAAAGGAAAATGTATATAAGTACTGTTTACTTCTCTTAAATAATCTTTTTCTAAAGGCATTTCAGGATAATACAAATCTCTTTTTGTGTAATACAAACCTGGCTCAAAACGCAGATTAATGTATTCCTGCAATCTTAAATCGGCAACAACACCAACATTAAAACCAGTTGTTTTTTTTACCTGAATGTCTTGTTGAACGACATTTTTGTAATCAATTTTAAAGTCGAAACTATTGAAACCTAAATAATACCCAAAGTACAGGCGTTGTTTTTGCCAGTTTTCGAGATTAATAATAGGATCTTTGCTAAACATGTTTTTAGCAAATTGAGAATATCCTTTTGTCGTTAAGACTAATAAAAGTAAGATTACTGTTTTTTTCATACTATTTTTTAGAAGCAGAATAAATGGTTGCAACTCCAAACGTTTGTGGCATAGCCACAACATCTATAAACCCAATTTTTCTCAAAATATTGTTTAACGCTTCTCCATAAGGAAAAACAGCAGCCGATTCAGACAAATATCCATATGCTGAATTATCTTTAGAGAATAACTTTCCTATAACGGGAAGTATGTTTTTTGTATAGAATTTATATCCTTGTTTATAAGGTGTTTTATCCGGTACCGAAGTTTCTAAGATAACAAAAACGCCATTTGGTTTTAAAACTCTTAAAATTTCTGCAAAACCTTTTTCTAAATTCTCAAAGTTTCGAACTCCAAAACCAACAGTAATCGCATCAAAATAATTATCTTCAAAAGGTATGCTTTCTGAATCCCCTAAAACTAAATCAATAACATTTGATAGTTTTTTTTCTTCTATTTTCTTTTTTCCCACCTCAAGCATTCCTGCAGAAATATCCAGGCCTATGATTTTTTCAGCATTAGTCTGCGTCATTAAAATAGCAAGATCACCGGTTCCTGTCGCAATGTCAAGAATGATTTTTGGTTTTTTATCAGAAACTATTTTTAATACTTTTTTTCGCCATTTAATATCAATTCCAAAAGAAATTACGCGGTTTAAATTATCATAGTTTCCAGAGATAGTATCAAACATTTGGGCAACTTGTTCTTTCTTGCCTAGTGTAGAGTCTTTATATGGGGTTACCTTTTCAGTCATTATTTTTTATTTACGCAAATATAATACAATCTGACTTAACTGTTATGGGTTTTTTAATTTGTAAATCAAATGTTTCAGAAAAAGATTTTTGAGCAAAGAATTGTCTTTTGCTCATCACGGAAAATGGGTATTGTAAAAAAATCACGGAAAGTGGGTATTGTGGCAATAAGATTTTATTGTCACTTTTGTCCTATAAAAATATTAAAATTTTTAATGATTAATAGTTGTTGTGACTTAAATCAAATGAATACTTTTTGTGCTGGTAATTTCATTTGTTCTTGTAGGTAGTTTTGAAAGTATTATTTTTAATAATGCTGTTTTTTAAAGCGCAAAATACGTTCTTAGGATTAAATTTGTTTTTGGAAATTTTAATTTTCTTGTCTTTAGTACCTTCGTGGTATTTGGTATTAAAGACCCCTTTTTTTGAGATTTATTCTCAGAAAATCAATTCATTTATAACAATAGTTTTCAATTGTTTAACAATTGTAAATTTACGTCATGTTATCAAATACTATTTCTTGAATAAGTCCTAAGCTAGAAATCATTTTTTATTAAAGACATCCTCATTTTTTGGGGATGTTTTTTATTTTTATCTTCTAATGTAAGTTTCGTAAGTATAATGATAAAGATGTTTTTCATCTTTAAAATTTTCTTCAGATTCAACCAACAGCCAATCGCTTTCGCTAATTTTAGGAAAAAATGCATCAGCTTCAAAAGTATGATGAACCTTTGTGATTTCTATAATATCAGCATATTGCAAACCTAAATTATAAATTTCTCCTCCGCCAATAATGTATGAGTCTTCGTTTTCAGGACATATAGCAATTGCTTTTTCAATGCTATTTACAACAATGCAGCCTTCAGGGTTGTAGTTCTCCTGACGTGTTATAACAATATGGGTTCTGTTGGGTAATGGCTTTGGAAAACTTTCAAAAGTCTTTCTTCCCATAATAATGTGATGACCGGTTGTAAGTTCCTTGAATCTTTTAAAGTCATTTGGTAAATGCCAAACGAGTTCATTGTTTTTTCCAAGCGCATTATTTTCGGCTACAGCCGCTATCATTATAAGCATCGTATAAGCTAAATTTTGTTATCTGTATCCTCGTTGATTTTTGATTCTAATTGACTAATTCTTTTTTGCTGTAAAGCAACAAGTCTGTCAATTTGTTCTCTTTCCCACTTTTTATTCATAAATCTGTCTGTAATGTACACTTTTATAAAATGTAGAATAAAAATGAAAAGCCATATTGTTATACCCCAGATACACCAATTTTGATCTGTGTTAGCTCCAAAACCAAAAAATCTATTGGCTATAAATAAAAATAAACTCCCTATTAAGAAAATAACAAAATGAAAATAAAGAACTTTCTTTTGTCTTAATCTTCTTCTGGCATATTCGTATTGTTCGTGTACTTCTTTTTCCATAAGATATAAAATGAGGTCATAAAGTTAAAGTTTATTTTGAAATTCAACAATTTGAAGCATGGAATATTTCGTTAAAAACCACTGTTTAATTCTAATTGCTAAAAAAAATAGTATTAAAATTATAGATATGATTAAAATTACATACACTTTTTGTTATTGTCACAAATCGTTTTAGTACGTGTATAATGTAAGAATGATTTTGTGTAATTTAGGTGTATAAATCTAAAAACTAAATAGTTATGTCTTTAAAAAAGCAATTTATCAAAACAAAACCGGTTTGCAAGGTTACATTTTCCGTAGAAGCAAAAGATGCAAGTTCGGCTGCTGTAGTTGGAGATTTTAATAATTGGAATGCCGAGGAAGGAACTTTAAGCAAGTTAAAAAACGGGACTTTTAAAGCTACTTATGACTTAGTGAAAGATGCAATTTACGAGTTTAAATACGTAATCGATGGAAGTTATGTTAACGATCCTGAAGCAGATTCATACAAATGGAATGATTTTGCAGGAAGTGAAAATAGTGTTTTGGTAGTATAAAAAAATCCGCTTAAAATTTTAAGCGGATTTTTTTATTTATACAGCAACACTTCCTTTTATACCCGCATGCGGTTCATAATCAACAAGTGTAAAATCATCATAATCAAAATCAAAAATGTTTTTAATCGCAGGATTTAAAATCATTTTTGGTAATGGTTTTGGTTCTCGTGTTAATTGTAATTCAAGTTGTTCAAAGTGATTGTTGTAAATGTGCGCGTCTCCAAAAGTGTGAATAAACTCGCCATATTCTAAATCGCAAACCTGAGCAATCATCATCGTTAATAATGCATAAGAAGCAATATTAAACGGAACTCCTAAAAATATATCAGCACTACGTTGATATAACTGACAAGATAATTTTCCTTTTGTTTCACCTTTTTCAAGATCAGGACTTGTTACATAAAACTGAAAAAAAGCATGACAAGGAGGTAAAGCGGCTTTGTTATTGGCTACATTGTCTTCAAATGATTTTTTTGTATCCGGTAAAACAGATGGATTCCATGCAGAAACCAACATTCTTCGGCTGTTTGGATTTGTTTTTAGTTCTGTAATCAATTCAGAGATCTGATCAATTTCTTCGCTATTCCAATTGCGCCATTGATGACCATAAACAGGTCCCAAATCTCCATTAGAATCTGCCCAGGCATCCCAGATTTTTACTCCGTTTTCCTGAAGGTATTTAATATTAGTATCACCTTTTAAAAACCAAAGCAGTTCGTAAATGATAGATTTTAAGTGCAATTTTTTGGTCGTAACCATTGGGAAACCTTCACTTAAATCAAAACGCATTTGGTAACCGAAAATGCTTTTTGTTCCGGTTCCTGTTCGGTCTCCTTTTTGGTTACCGTTTTCTAAAACATGTTTTACTAAATCTAAGTATTGCTTCATAGTTCGTTTAATCGTTTAATTGTTTAATCGTTGGTTTGTTTACCCGATTTAACGAATAAACGGTTAAACGATTAACCATTAAAATTTATCTTTTCGAGATTTCGTCTCTAATTTTTGCTGCTTTTTCATAATCTTCCTGAGAAACTGCCTGATCTAAAAGTTCATTTAATTCCTGTAAACTATGCTTGGCATAAACATCACCGGATTGATTTGTTTCTTCCTCATGACCGAAAGTTTCCGGATTCGAAAGTACATCATCTATTTCCTGAGAACCCTGATCTGTTTCTGCAGTATTCGATTTTAAATAAATACCTGCTTTGTCTAAGATATTTTTGTAAGTAAAAATCGGAGCATTGAAGCGTAATGCCAAAGCAATGGCATCAGATGTTCTGGCATCGATGATTTCTTCTATTTTATCTCTTTCGCAAATTAAGCTTGAATAAAAAACGCCATCAACCAGTTTATGAATGATTACTTGTTTTACGACAATGTCAAATCTTTCTGCAAAGTTTTTGAACAAATCATGTGTTAACGGGCGAGGAGGTTTTATCTCTTTTTCTAAGGCAATAGCGATCGATTGGGCTTCAAAAGCTCCAATTACAATGGGTAATTTTCTTTCACCGTCAACTTCATTCAAAATTAAGGCATAAGCGCCATTTTGAGTTTGACTGTATGAAATTCCTTTTATGGACAATTTTACTAGACTCATATATATGGGTAAAAAAGGGCACTTAATGCCTCATTTTAATACTTTTTTTGATTGGAAAATAAAGGTGCAATTTTAATCAAAAAATATGGAACAAAAAAGCTACCTAAAACAAAGATACGATTATCTTGTTTTTAGGCAGCTATATTTTTAGAGAGAATTTTAAATTAAGAATGCTGTGCTTTAAAAGCTTTTAGTTTCTCTGTTAGCTTAGGAACAATTTCAAAAGCATCTCCAACAATACCATAATCTGCTACCTTAAAGAAAGGTGCTTCCGGATCGCTGTTGATTACAACTTTTACTTTTGATGAGTTGATACCCGCAATATGCTGAATAGCTCCCGAAATTCCTATTGCAATATATAAATTTGTTGCAACCGGTTTTCCTGTTTGCCCAACGTGTTCGCTGTGAGGTCTCCATCCTAAATCAGAAACTGGTTTAGAACAAGCAGTTGCAGCACCTAAAACAGCAGCAAGATCTTCAACTAATCCCCAGTTTTCAGGACCCTTCAATCCACGTCCGCCAGAAACTACGATATCAGCATCAGCAATAGATACTTTTCCAGATACTTTTTCAACAGACTCTACTTTTACTCCAAAGTCATTGTCGCCAATAGTTGGGTTAAAATCTTCTTCGGTTGCAGATCCTGCACTTTCGAAAATTCCGTAAGAGTTTTTAGCAAGGCCAAGAACTTTTACATCTGTAGAAATTTCAGTAATGTTGAAAGCTTTATTTGAGAAAGCATTTCTTTTTACTTGAAAAGGAGAAGTACTTACCGGCAATCCAACAACATTTGAAGCGAAACCTGCATTTAAAGAAACGGCAACTAATGATGAAAGATAAATACTGTCTGTAGTCGAAGAAAGTAAAACAACTTTTGTTCCTTCTTTTTCGGCAGCTTGTTTAATAACATCGGCATAAGCCTTAGCTGTAAATCCTGCTAATTTATCGTTTGTAACTTTTAGAACTTTATCAACTCCGTATTTTGATAATTCGCTTACATCACTAATGTTTACAGTTAAAGCGGTAACGGTTGTTCCTAAAGTTTCTGCTACTTTTTTGGCGTAAGAAGCTAATTCAAAAGCAACTTTTTTAAATTTTCCTTCTGCAGATTCTGCATATATTAATATTGACATGATAATTTTAGATTTTAGATTTTAGATTTCAGATTTTTAAAACCTGAAACTAAAATGATTATTATTTTAAATTACGTTTAAGTTGGTTTTAGATTTCATATTGCAATTCAGCAATCTAAAATCTAAACTCTACAATCTTAAATAACTTTAGCCTCGTTGTGTAATAAATTAACTAACTCATCTAAATTATCAGGAGAAATTAATTTTACTGCTGATTTTGGAGCTGGTTTTTCAAATTTCACCGCTTTTGTATTTACAGGAGCGTCAACTGGCTCAAGAATTGTTAAAGCTTTAGTTCTTGCTGTCATGATTCCTCTCATGTTCGGAATACGAAGATCTTTTTCTTCAACAAGACCTTTTTGACCACCAATAATTAATGGTAAAGTAGTGCTTACAGTTTCTTTACCACCATCGATTTCACGAACTGCTTTTACATTATTTCCATCAACAGTTAAAGAAGTACAAGAGTTTAAAAAGTTTGAACCTAAAATTCCTGCAATCATTCCCGGAACCATTCCGCCATTGTAATCTAAAGATTCTTTTCCTGCAATTACAAGATCATAACCTCCATTTTTAATTACTTCTGCCAGTTGTTTTGCAACAAAAAAACCATCAGTTGGATTTGCGTTTACACGGATAGCTTCGTTTGCACCAATTGCCAGAGCTTTACGCAAAGTTGGTTCAGTATCAGGGCCTCCAACATTCACTACAGTAACGTTAGCGCCTTGTTGTTCCTGAAACCAAATAGCACGCGTTAGACCAAACTCGTCATTAGGATTAATTACATATTGTACACCATTGGTATCAAATTCTGAGTCACCATTGGAGAAGTTAATTTTTGAAGTAGTATCAGGCACATGGCTGATGCAAACTAATATTTTCATAAGTATATATTTTGAATTTATAATATGCTTTTACAAATTTAGAATTTAATTTGGAATAATTATACTATGCACGCATAATATTTTTAAAAACTATTACGATTTCGGAGATTCCGAATTTTTTAAGCTTTTCTTTAATAAAAAAAAGCATTTTTCTTTATGGAGAAGGTTGAGATTGTTAGTTTATATTTTTAATCACTTGTTTTTGAAGCGTAATTTTGATAATTTTCTATGTTTAAAGAAATAAATCTGAATTTCTTTTTAAAATGATTTAAAGGTATAAATGGGCTATTATATCGATTTCGTAAATATCACAATAAAGTTTAAAAAGTTAAAACCTAAATATAGAAAGAACTTCGAGTGATTTTAAATTCAATTTATGCTTTTAAGTTATTTAAAATATTTATTTTTGCTCTTCAGAAAATTCAACATACAATATAAATATGAGAACAATACAATTTAGAGAGGCCATTTGTGAAGCGATGAGCGAAGAAATGCGTCACGATGAATCCATATATTTAATGGGCGAAGAAGTTGCAGAATATAACGGAGCATACAAAGCTTCAAAAGGAATGCTTGCTGAGTTTGGCGAAAAAAGAGTAATCGATACTCCAATTGCTGAGCTTGGTTTTACAGGAATTGCAGTAGGATCAGCTATGAACGGTTGTCGTCCTATTGTTGAATATATGACTTTCAACTTCTGTTTAGTAGGTATTGATCAAATTATAAATAACGCTGCTAAAATGCGTCAAATGACAGGGGGACAATTCAATGTGCCTATCGTTTTCCGCGGGCCAACTGCTTCTGCAGGTCAATTAGGAGCAACACACTCTCAGGCTTTAGAAAACTGGTTTGCAAATACTCCAGGTTTAAAAGTAGTTGTACCATCAACTCCTTATGATGCAAAAGGACTTTTAAAATCTGCAATTCGTGATAATGATCCTGTAATTTTTATGGAATCTGAGCAAATGTATGGTGATAAAGGTGAAGTGCCAGACGGAGAATACACAATTCCATTAGGAGTTGCTGATATTAAACGTGAAGGAAAAGATGTAACTATCGTTTCTTTCGGAAAAATCATTAAAGAAGCTTTTATCGCTGCTGATGAATTAGCTAAAGAAGGTATTTCATGCGAAATTATCGACTTAAGAACAGTTCGTCCAATGGATAAAGATGCAATTCTTAAATCTGTTAAAAAGACAAATCGTTTAGTAATTTTAGAAGAAGCCTGGCCATTTGCAAGTATTTCATCTGAAATCACATACATCGTTCAAGAACAAGCTTTTGACTTCCTTGATGCGCCAATTCAACGTATTACAACTGCAGATACTCCTGCACCTTATTCTCCAGTATTATTAAAAGACTGGTTGCCAAATGCTGGTGATGTAGTAAAAGCAGTTAAAAAAGTATTATACAAATAATACAAATTTAAAATACTCACAAAACTTCATCATTCATAGTTAATTGATGAAGTTTTTTTTTGCCCAGACAATGAAAAGAATAATTTTACTTAGTCTATTTTTGGTATTCGCATTTGCGGCTATTGCTACTGCACAAACGAAAGTGAGTGGAATTGTTTTGGATAAATCAAATCAGCCTATTCCATTTGCAAATGTGGTTTTTAAAGGATCAAACACAGGAATAGTTTCTAATGAAGATGGGCGTTTTTATCTTGAATCACCAAATACTTATAAAGCTTTATTGGTTACATCTGCAGGATTTTCAGATAAAGAAGTTCCGTTAGATAAAGCTGTAAATTATGATTTTAAAATTGTTTTAGGGGAAGCCGAGGCACTTAATGAAGTTGTAATTTTTACCGGGAAAACCTCTAAAAAGAACAATCCGGCATTAGATATTTTGAGGAAAATCTGGGAAAGAAAACGTAAAAACGGTTTGTACCAATTCAATCAATATCAAATGCAAAAGTATGAGAAGGTTGAGTTTGATATGAACACAATCGACAGTGCTTTTATGAAAAACAAACTCTTTAAAGGAATGGAGTTTGTGTTTGATCATGTTGATACATCTGATGTTACAGGGAAAACTTATTTACCAATTTTTATCAACGAATCGGTTTACGATGTTTATGGAGATAATAAATTAAAGAAAGTAAAAGAGAATATAAACGGAAATAAAATGTCTGGTTTTAATGGAAATCAGCAGATTTTGTCTTTCGTAAAAGACCTTTATTCCGATTATAATATTTACGATAATCACCTTAAATTTTTTGATAAAAGTTTTACAAGTCCACTTTCAAGAACCGGAATTGATGTTTACAATTATGTTTTGAAAGACAGTGCTTTTATTGATAAAAAATGGTGTTATAATATCGTTTTTTATCCAAGACGTAAAAACGAATTAACCTTTAAAGGAGATTTTTGGGTAAATGACACCACTTTTGCGATCAAGAAAATTAATATGGGTGTTACCAAAAGCGCCAATATTAACTGGGTAAAGGATATTTATATAGAACAGGAGTTTGAAGTAGAAAACGATTCAACTTTTTTACTGACCAGAGATTATATGATGTCTGATTTTGCTTTAAATAAAAAAGAAAAATCAAAAGGAGTTTATGGAAAACGTACGACATTATACCGAAATCATAAATTCAACATTCCAAAACCGGAAAAATTTTACAAAGAAGAAGTCAATTTTATAGACAATGCTGTTTATGACAGGCCACCTGAATTCTGGGAAGAAAATCGTTTCGAAAAATTAAATAAAGATGAAGCCGGAATTTATAAAATGCTTGACACGCTGCAAACCGTCAAGAGATTTAAGCAATTATATAGTCTTGTTTCGATTTTAGGAAGTGGCTATATCGAGTTTAAAAACTTTGATTTCGGACCTATATTCTCTACGTTTGGCTACAACGAAGTCGAAGGTTTACGATTAAGAGTAGGAGGCCGAACGTATTTTGGACCCAATGATCCATGGCGTATACAAGCCTATACAGCTTATGGTTTTGATGATAGTAAATTCAAATACGGAGTTTCGGGGAAATGGATGGTAGATAAACAAAAAAGAGTCATTATTTCTGGAGGAAACAGGCGTGATATTGAACAAATTGGAGCCAGTTTAACTACAACAAATGATATTTTAGGCCGAAGTTTTGCTTCTTCAGCCTTGTTTACAACTGGAAGCAACGGAAAATTAACCAATATTAATTTGAGTAATATTTCGGTTGAAATGGAACCAATGAAAAACTTTGTTGTTCAGGCGGGACTTTCCTATCGTACTTTAGAATCAGCTTCACCAACTTTTAGTTTAAATTATTATAGTACATTGCCCACTGCGGAAAATCCGGCAGGTGTTGTGCAAAGTGCCGTAACACAATCTGAAGCTAATATTCAGTTCGAATTTATGCCAAACCGTAAAACAATTGGTTTTGGAGTAGAACGAGATCTTGTAGATAGCCCTTTTAGTCATTTCTTTGTAAACTTTAGTTATGGTTTAAAAGGAGTATTAAACAGTGATTTTGCTTACGAAAAAATACAAGTATTTTACAAGCAGCCAATTATTATCGGGCCTTTAGGAAGATCAAATATTATTTTGGAAACAGGAAAAACTTTCGGAACAATTCCGCTGGGATTAATGAGTGTAATTCCGGGAAACCAGACTTATTTTACTATCGAAAATACGTTTAGTAATTTAAATTTCTACGAATTCATAACAGATCAGTACACAACTCTGCAATGGAATCATGATTTTGGAGGAAGATTATTTGCCAGAGTTCCCTTTATGAGAAAACTGAATTGGAGAGAATTTGTTGGTGTAAAAGCAGTTCATGGAACTATTTCTGCCGAAAATAGAGCAATAAATGCTTCAGACCAGCCTTACAATGCCCCAGAAAATGTTTATTGGGAATATAACGCCGGAATTGGAAATATCTTTAAAGTTTTTAGAATCGATTTCTCCTGGAGAGGAAGTTATCTAAACGCTCCGGATGCTAATAAATTTGCTGTAAAAGGATCTTTTGGATTCTATTTCTAATAAAGTTAATGCCACAAAGACGCCAAGCCGCTAAGTTTTATTCTTGCAGTTTGGCGTTTTTTATCATTTTATTTAAAAATGTAGTTCAATTATTTGGCGCAGATTTTACAGATTTAAGCAGATTTTTTTGTTTGATTAAAATTAAAATCTGCGCTTATCGGCTTAAATCTGTAAAATCTGCGTGCAAAAAACTTCGCGACTTAGCGCCTTTGCGAGATTCTTTTTTAATTTTGAATAGATTTTAAAAGCAAAGCCATGCAAGAAGCCATTGATTTTCTATCAACTAAAAATCCAATCTTTCAGGAAATTATAGAAAAGTACGGATTACCGCCCATTCCAAAACGCCCGCAAGGTTTTGAAACTTTGGTATTGCTTATTCTTGAACAACAGGTGTCTATAGATTCGGCGAAAGCCACATTTTTAAAAATCAAGGGGCATACAACCTGCAACCCGGAAACAATGTCCATTCTGTCAGATGAAGAATTTAGAAGTCTTGGTGTAAGTCGTCAGAAAACAAAATACATTAAAATTCTGGCTGATGCAGTTTTAAACAAAGAACTCAATATTGAAAGTTTGGCTACAAAATCGGCACAGCAAGTCCGGGAAGAATTAATTAAATTAAAGGGAATTGGAAATTGGACTATCGATATTTATCTGATGTTTTGTTTACAAGAGCCAGATTTGATTCCGTTAGGCGATATTGCAGTCGTAAATACAATCAAAGAATTACTCGATATTCATGATAAACAAGAAATGGAAATTCATGCCGAACAATGGAAGCCCTATCGATCTTATGCAACATATTTGTTATGGCATTATTACCTAAATAAGCGAAATAGAAAAATTACATATTAACTGTCTGTTATTTAAAAGAAAAGTAGGCAGATTAATGCAGTTTTTTATTGTAAAAAAGGATTGTTTAGTTACTTTTGCAATCGCAATTATAGAAATAATAAAAAACGAAAATGACCGCAGACAAACTAACAACTTTCGATGTATTAATCGAAATACCAAGAGGAAGCAGAAATAAATATGAGTACGATTTTGAAATCAAAAGAATGCGTTTCGACAGAATGTTATTCTCTTCAATGATGTACCCTGCAGATTACGGATTTATTCCTGAAACTTTAGCTCTTGATGGAGATCCTCTTGATGTATTGGTTTTAGTAAACGAACCAACTTTTCCAGGATGTGTTATGGAAGTAAAACCAATTGGTGTTTTCCACATGGCTGATGATAAAGGACCTGATGAAAAAATTATTTGTGTACCGGTTTCAGATCCAATCTGGAATTCTTTAAATGACCTTTCAGACATGAACCCACACTTAGTAAAAGAAATCGAGCATTTCTTTCAGGTGTACAAAGATCTTGAAAACAAAAAAGTAGATGTAGAAGGTTGGGGAGACGTAAACGAAGCTTTTGCAATTATTGCTGAGTGTACTAAACGTTTTAATGATATCGAAAACAAACCAGAGGGATTATTTAGTATTAAATAATTTTTACCCTATTCTATTATAAAAAAAGCAATACTCCGTCAGGAGTATTGCTTTTTTGTTTAAATTCGTTTAGTTAGATTGTTGATTATTAACCAAAACCATTACTATATTATGAATGCATTTATGATTTACTTGCCAATTGTTATGGCAATTATTGGATTACTTTTCATGGGAATAAAAAGGACTTGGGTTTTAAAACAAGATGCGGGCGACGGAAAGATGAAAGAGATTTCAGATCACATTTACGAAGGCGCCCTCGCATTTTTAAAAGCAGAATATCGATTACTAACCTTTTTTGTAATTGCTGCAAGTTTAGTTTTAGCCGGAATTTCTTTTATTGTTCCTACCACACATATATTAATAGTAGTAGCGTTTATTTTTGGCGCATTTTTCTCGGCTCTGGCCGGAAATATGGGAATGAAAATAGCAACTAAAACAAATGTTAGAACAACACAAGCTGCTCGTACGAGTTTACCGCAAGCTCTAAAAGTTTCATTTGGAGGCGGAACTGTAATGGGACTAGGCGTTGCAGGTTTGGCAGTTTTAGGATTAACAGGTTTTTTTATTATTTTCTTTCAGATATTCATGCATGGAGTTTGGACTTCATCTCAAGATATGACTAAAGTTTTGGAGACTTTAGCAGGATTTTCACTTGGAGCCGAATCTATCGCTTTGTTTGCCAGAGTGGGTGGTGGAATTTACACTAAAGCTGCCGACGTTGGTGCTGATTTAGTAGGTAAAGTAGAAGCCGGAATTCCTGAAGATGACCCTCGTAATCCTGCAACAATTGCAGATAACGTAGGTGATAATGTGGGAGACGTCGCTGGTATGGGGGCCGATTTGTTCGGATCGTATGTGGCAACTGTTTTGGCTGCAATGGTTTTAGGAAACTATGTGATCAAAGACATGGGTGGAAATATCCAGGATGTCTTTGGCGGAATTGGCCCAATTTTGCTTCCAATGGCAATTGCAGGTTTTGGAATTTTATTCTCGATTGTTGGAACTACTTTAGTGAAAATCACAGATGACAATGCTAAAGAAGCACAAGTTCAAAAAGCATTAAATATTGGGAACTGGGTATCAATTGTTTTAACGGCAATTGCCTGTTTCTTTTTAGTAAAATACATGCTTCCTGAAGTAATGACAATGGAATTTTTTGGTGAAGGATCTCAACAAATTTCATCATTACGTGTTTTTTACGCCACATTGGTAGGATTAATTGTTGGTGGTGCTATTTCATCAGTAACAGAATATTATACAGGACTAGGCACAAAACCAGTTATGGCCATTGTGCAAAAATCTTCGACAGGAGCAGGAACAAACGTTATTGCAGGTTTAGCAACAGGAATGATCTCTACTTTTCCGACCGTACTATTATTTGCTGCAGCAATCTGGATCTCATATGCTTTAGCAGGATTTTACGGAGTTGCTTTGGCAGCTTCGGCAATGATGGCAACAACTGCTATGCAATTGGCAATTGATGCTTTTGGGCCAATATCTGACAACGCCGGAGGAATTGCTGAAATGAGTGAATTACCAAAAGAAGTCCGCACAAGAACCGATATTTTAGATTCAGTAGGAAACACAACCGCAGCAACCGGAAAAGGTTTTGCAATTGCTTCTGCAGCTTTAACTTCATTGGCTTTGTTTGCGGCATATGTAACCTTTACAGGAATTGACGGAATTAATATATTTAAAGCGCCAGTTCTGGCAATGTTATTTGTTGGTGGAATGATTCCTGTAGTTTTCTCGGCTTTGGCTATGAATTCTGTTGGAAAAGCTGCAATGGATATGGTTTACGAAGTACGTCGTCAGTTTAAGGAAATTCCGGGTATTATGGAAGGAACCGGAAAACCGGAATACGGAAAATGTGTTGAGATTTCGACAAAAGCCGCTTTACGCGAAATGATGTTACCGGGAATCTTGACAATAGGTTTTCCAATTGCAATTGTGTTATTAGGGAAATTAGTTTATGCAGATAACAATCAATTGATTGCTGAAATGTTAGGAGGATATATGGCCGGTGTTACAGTTTCAGGAGTGCTATGGGCAGTTTTCCAAAACAATGCAGGAGGAGCCTGGGACAACGCTAAAAAATCTTTTGAAGCCGGAGTTTTAATTAATGGCGAAATGACTTATAAAGGTTCTGATGCACACAAAGCAGCAGTAACCGGAGATACAGTTGGAGATCCGTTTAAAGATACTTCCGGACCTTCAATGAACATCTTAATTAAATTAACTTGTTTGATCGGTTTGGTAATTGCTCCAATTTTAGGAGAAGGACATTCAACTTCAGGAATTGCAGAAAAAGGTGCTTGCTGTAAAATGGAAATGCATGCAGGAACTGCTTCTAAATGTGGAAATTTAGCAATGCTGACCAAAGAAGAATGTGTTAAAATGTGTAAAGAAAAAGGATGTTCTGCAGAAGAAACGGCAAAATGTCTGGCGCATTACGATGCAAACGGAAAATATGCACATCAAAAAACAGATTGTTTTGATACAACTAAATACAGCAAAAACAGAGTTGAGGTAAATTTATCTACAACCAATGGTATAACAGTTGGAACCGTAACCAAAACCGAAAACGGTACAACAACAACAGAAGTTTTTGAAGGTACAGAAGCTGACGTAAAAGCGAAAATAGAAGCTGTAAAATAGAAGACAACTTGATAGCTTTGTCAAAATTTAAAACTTTGACAAAGCTTTATTTAACTAAAGCATATTCCTTAATTAAAGTTGAGGCAGGAATATTAAGTTTTTCATTTAAAACCCTAATTTGTGTAATTGTTAAAGCTCTTTTTCGTTTAAAAATTTCCGATACTCTAGAGCGGCTATTTAATATTATACCTAAATCAGCATCAGTAAGTCCATTTTGTTCCATCATAAATTTAATAGCTTCAATTGGGTCTGGTTCTGGAATTGGATAATGTATTTTTTCGTATTTTTCTATAAGAGTTACCAAAATGTCTAATTCGTCAGCCTCATCTGTATTAGGCCTAGCATCAAAAAGAGTATTTACTCTCTCTAAAGTTAAATCATAATCTTGTTCTGTTTTAATTGGTCTTATATCCATTTTACAAGTTTTTAATATCTTTTAAATCGTCATATTCATTGTGGGTTCCAACAAATAGAATATAGACAATTTGTGTTTCATAATTAATTTTCACAATTAAACGATAATGGTTTCCACAAATATTAAAAACCACTTTGTTATTCCCTATAAAATCTGCAGAACCAAATAAAGATTTTATTGAATTAGAATTATCAAAATTGTTTTTATCAAAAACCTGATACCAAGATAATAATTGTTGTTTTGCATTTGGAAATCTTTCCCAAAAATTCTGCAAGGTTCTTTTGGCTATTATTCTCATAATTAACTATGGCAAATATACTGAATTTTCCCAAAACGGGAAATTTTTTTTAAACGAAATAAAAGTAAGAAATTAATTATAAATAAAATTGTCTTTTAAAATTTTAGAAACAAAAAATGCCTCTAAAATTTTTAGAGGCATTTTTTCTATTATTGTAAATCCGTGAAATTCGTGTTTTTTCTAAAACAACCCATTCAATTCAGCATCAATTCTGTTAATGATGTTTCCTAAATCTTCGGGATTATCAACGAAATTGATATTATCAACATCAATAATCAATAATTTTCCTTTGGTATAAGTCTGAACCCAGGCTTCGTATCTTTCGTTCAAACGGCTTAAATAATCGATAGAAATTGAATTCTCGTATTCGCGTCCGCGTTTGTGAATTTGTCCTACTAAGTTTGGAATAGAGCTTCTCAAATAAATCAATAAATCAGGGGCTTTTACCAATGATTCCATCAATTCAAAAAGTGAAGTGTAATTTTCGAAATCGCGGCTTGTCATCAATCCCATTGAATATAAATTGGGAGCAAAAATATAAGCATCTTCATAAATGGTTCTGTCCTGAATGATTTTCTTTCCGCTTTCGCGAATTTGCTGCACCTGACGAAATCTGCTGTTTAAGAAATAAATCTGCAAATTAAACGACCAACGCTCCATTTGATGGTAAAAATCATCCAAATACGGATTATCAACAACATCTTCGTAATGTGGTTCCCATTTAAAATGTTTGGCTAATAATTTAGTCAAAGTAGTTTTTCCAGCGCCTATGTTTCCTGCTATTGCTATGTGCATTACGGTGTTACGATTTTATAATTGGTAATTTCTTTAGTTGTAAAAATAGATAAAATTTGGTCTTTGTAGCAGAATTTATCAAAGGTTTTTTCTAAAACTTCGATTTCAGAAACGGTATTCGAATTTGTATCAGAAATGTCTTTAAAATACAACAAATTAGCACTGCTAAAAATGTATTGATGATTGTTTATAATTTCAAAATCATCAAAATCGTATACTTTCCCTAAGGCGGTTGTTTTTCCGAAAATATCACACGAAAACCAATTATTCTTTTTATCAATCCAGTAAAAAGTATTAAAATCGGTTTGATAATATTTAATGGTTTCTGTTAATGGCGTAGAAACTGTTTTGTATTCATTTTTTAAATAATCAAAAAGACCAATTTGCTGGTTTAAAGTATTAAAAACCCATAATTGATTTTGGGTAGACATGCCAATCGCCGGAACAACAATGGGAATATTATTTTGAGAAAAATTAATTTCAGTCATTTTATTCAATTGATTGTCAAGTAAAATAACAGTATTAAAATCTTCGTAGAATAAAACAATTTTCAGAGGATTCAGAATGTCTACTTTAGTAATATTTCCAAGAGAAACGTTTTTGTATTCAAAAACCTCATTTCCTTTTACTTTACTGAAAACATTGTTTTTTATCTGATAGGAAAATCCAAAAGAATCATAACCAATAAATTCATCTGCATCTAATTTAAAATGAGCGATTGAAGTGACGTTTAGTTTTTGGTTTTGCGCAAAAACAGAGACAGTGCAGCCGATAAATAATAAAAATAAAATACGAACTGTTTTGCCCATAAGATTAAGATTTCAGAAGCGCCAAATTACAAAAAACTACCCGATGAATTGCCTAAATAAGACATATTTGCCTGAATTTAAGTTTTAATATTTCTAAAACGTAATAGTCTAAATAATAGGCGGTTTTGTCTATATCTTACAGCAATTGATATATTTAACTTTCAGTATTTTAAAATTAATAATACATTTGAATGTAAGTTTTATCGGATTTACTCAATTTTAAACAAAACGAAATGAAAAAAGTAATTATATATATGTCTTTTATCCTTGTATTTACTCAAATGCAGGCGCAAAAAGATTTTCAGGGAATGGCTGTTTATGAGTCAAAAACGCAGGCACCAAAATTTGAAGGCATGCGAGGTGGTAATCGGGATATTACGCCAGAGATGCAAAAGAACATGGAAGAGCGAATGAAAAAAATGCTGGAGAAAACGTTTATTCTGAATTTTGATAAATCGGCTTCTATTTATAAAGAAGAAGAAAAACTGGACACGCCCGGACAACAAGGCGGCGGAATGAGAGTGATGATGAATTCGTTTATGGGTGGCGGAGGAACTTTTTACAAGGATGTCAAAACGAAATCGTATACGGTTGATAAAGAATTTATGGGAAAAGAATTTCTCGTTGTCGATTCTCTGCCAAAATTAAACTGGAAATTAGAACAGGAAACCAAGCAAATTGGAGGTTACAATTGTTATAAAGCAACAGCTGTAAAAGAGGCAAGTAAAACTGATTTTAGAAATTTCAGACCTAAAAACAACGACGATAAAAAAACCGAAGAAAAAAAGGATGAAGCCAAAAAAACTTCGGGTGAAACCAAAACGAACTTCGAGGACAATTTTGAAATGCCAAAAGAAATTATTGTAACGGCTTGGTATACGCCGGAAATTCCCGTGAATCAAGGACCCGAAAACTATTGGGGTTTGCCAGGTTTGATTTTGGAAATAAACGACGGAAGAACAACGATTTTATGCTCGAAAATTGTTTTGAATGCCAAAGAAAAAGCAGAAATAAAACCATCTAAAAAAGGAAAAGTAGTTTCACAAAAAGAATACGATGAAACTGTAATTAAAAAGATGGAAGAATTTAGGGAAATGAATCGTGGGCGTGCCGGCGGACCACCGCCAATGATGGGAAGATAAAGCTTCAAACTTCTAAATTTCAAATTCCAAAAAACTTAAAATGAACAAAATACTTTGTTTCGTAGCTTTTTTATTGACTTCTGTTTCCTTTTCTCAAAGTCTTCGTTTTGATGGTTTCATTCAGGACGGACAAAAAAATCCGTTGGAAATGGCCAATATTATGGCTGTAAATACTGCTACAAAAGCAATGGATTCGTACGGAATTACAAATGATAAAGGAAGATTTCAACTGACCTTAAAACCCAATACCTCTTATTCGATAAAAGTGAGTTATCTCGGAATGAAATCGAAAGAAATTACTATTTCGACTAAAACCGAAAACATTGCTCAAAATATTGTTATGGATGATGTCGGAATTGAATTGGAAGGTGTAGAAATTGTGCGCGAAATGCCGGTTTCTATAAGTGGCGATACCATTGTTTACAATGCTGATTCTTTTAAATCCGGAACAGAAAAGAAACTGGAAGATGTCTTGAAAAAACTTCCCGGAGTTGAGGTAAATGCTGATGGAGAAATTGAAGTGGAAGGAAAAAAAGTAAGCAAATTAATGGTTGAAGGCAAAGATTTTTTTGACGGAGATACTAAACTTGGCGTTAAAAATATTCCTGCAGATGCAATTGATAAAATTCAGGTTTTGCGAAATTATAATGAAGTTAGTGCTTTAAAAGGTTTAGAAAACGATCAGGATAATGTGGCAATGAACATTAAACTGAAAGAAGGCAAAAAGAATTTTTGGTTTGGTGATGTTACTGCAGGAATTGGAGTTGGAGAACTCGATAGCCGCTATATTATTAATCCAAAACTATTTTATTATAGTCCGAAATACAGCATCAATTTAATCACCAATTTCAACAATATTGGCGAACTACCGCTTACGGCGCAGGATTATTTTAAGTTTACGGGCGGTTTTAAAAACATGATGAAAAAGGGCGGAAGCAATTTTAATATTTCTTCGAATGATATTGGAATTTCGCTTTTGAGAAACAATCGCGCCAAGGAAATTGAAACGAAATTTGGAGCGACAAATTTTGCTTATTCCGTTACGAAATCATGGAATATTAGCGGTTTTGGAATTCTTTCGACTTCAAAAACAGATTTGGAAACCAAGTCGCAAACTACCATTTTAGATTCTGGTGATCAGCAAAAACGAGATGAATTAACCCATCAAAAAAACAATTTGGGTCTTTTTAAACTGAGTTCGACTTATAAGCCAAATGATAAATTTCAGTTTGATTACGACATCTTAACAAAATTATCAAAACAAAATGAAGATACAGATTTACTGCGTGAATCTGTTGTTCAGAATATTTCGGATACTGAAAATATTTTAACAAATAAAAAGCAGGATCCAACATCGGTAAATCAAAATTTGAGTTTGTATTATACGCAAAGCACTAAAAATATTTTTGCGTTTGAAATGCAGCATTTGTATCAGGATGAAAACCCATTTTATAATGCCAATTTAAGAACACAGCCTTTTGATTTGGCAGGTTATGTTTCCGGACAAGACAGAAACGATTTAAATCAGGATCGTTTTGTGAAAACCAATAAAATCGATGCAAAACTGGATTACTATTATATGGTAACGCCAAAAAGCAACATCAATATTACTTTTGGGAATACCTATTCACATCAAAATTTTAATTCCCACATGTTTCAGATTTTGGATAACGGTGATAAAAATGACCTGAATACTTCGGAAAATAATAATCAGGTCAATTATAATTTTGATGACGTATTTTTAGGATTTCATTATAAAATATTGACAGGAAAATTTACATTAACGCCCGGATTTAGTGTGCATTCGTATGCAATGAAAAACACTCAGCTAGGAACTGATTATTCGCAAAATTTCACAAAAGTATTGCCTGATTTTTTTGCCCTTTATCAAATTAAAAAAGCAGAAACGCTAACTTATAATTTCTCTTTGTCAAACGATTTTACAGATGTTAATCAATTGGCTTCGGGTTATGTTTTATCTGATTACAGTAGTTTGTTTAGAGGAAATCGTTTTCTGGAAAATGCTACTTCGCAGGTGCATACACTAAGATATTTCAAGTATAATATGTTTAATTTCGAGAACATTTTTGCGAATGCAACCTATACCAAAAAAGTAGATGCAATAAAAACGGCAGCAGAATTTACAGGAATTAATCAGTCATCTGTACCGTATAATTCAAATTTGGCCGATGAAACTTTTTCCGGAATGGGAAATTACGGAAGATCATTCTTAAAAAATTATAAAGCTTCGGTAAATGCAAGTTTCAATTGGTCGAAGTTTAATAATATTCAAAACAATCAATTGGCAACAACAGAAAGTTTTGTACAGAGTTATACTGTAAAAGCTTCAACAAATTATAAAAACTTACCTAATATTGAATTTGGATATAATGCTTTAATCAATAAATACAGTGGTTCAACATTTTATACTGATAAGCCTTTTGCAAGATTGGATTATTATTTTCTGAATAGTTTTTCGTTTGTTTCAGAATATGAATTTTACCATTATTACAATGGCAATAAAACAGTCGATAACGAATATGATTTTCTGAGCGCCAGTTTAATTTATCAAAAAAAAGACAGTAAATGGGAGTATAAAATTTCTGCTACAAACCTTCTAAACACAACCTATTTAAATGATGACAGTTTCTCTCAGTTTTCAACCAGGGTTTCTCAATATACCGTGCAGCCGCGCTATATTATTTTTTCGATGAAATATAATTTATAGTATCTATTAAGTATCTATTTTTGGATTTAAGACAATTGATTTCGATAATAATCAAATATCTTTACGTTTAATATTAACAAGCCAAAATTTATATTATGCGCAATTATATATGGAGTTTCTTATTGTTTTTTTGTGTAGTGTTTGCTTCTTTCTCTCAAACAAAAACAATAGAAAAAGGAACTTATATTTCTACAAATAAGGGTCAGAAAATCAAATTAAACTTATTAGACAATAACAAATACGAATTGGTTTTTTACTCTGGTGACTACAAGATTAAAGGCGATTCTTTGGTATTTATTCAAAATAAAAAGGGCGAAAATTCTTTTAACCTTACTTATAAGAATGATAATAAGGCCCAAAAAATTAAAATTAAGTTTATAGATCCTTCTTTCTATTCATTTTATATAGGAACTCAAAAAGGGTCTGAAGCTGTTCAATATGAAAGACTTTCAGATATTAAAACCAAGCTCGATCCCGAATGGACTACTACCGACACTGAGTTTGAAATTGATCGTACCGATTACTTGTATTTAGTATTTGAAGAATATGAGGCAAAGAGTACGATTTCAAAATTTGCTTTGCCAAAAGATGTTTCAGAAATTACGATTAGATATGAACTTGATGAAGTAAATGATCTAAATCTTGCCGGTTTTTATGATAAAAAAACAAATGAATTGCAGATTTCAGAACATGCAGGAAAAAATCCTATTACATTTATAAATTCAAAAGATGCGAAGCCTGACGCAGTATCAAATATTAAACCAATTGAGAACCAAAGCGTCTTACAATGGACATATCCGGGAAAAGAAGCCTTAGTAAAGGAGGATTTTGCAACAGATGTACAAGTAGATACTACAGCAACTGTTGTAGAGGCCTATCAAAAGCCAAAATTTGATTTTAAAATTAAAATCGAAAATAATTTAAAGAAAGCAATTGAGGTAACAAAAAATGCCAAAAGTAAATTTTTGGTAATTGCTATAGATAAAAATCCTTCTGCGAAAGCCGACTTTGAAAATTTTATAAAAGATCAGGAATCTCAGGTAGGATATTATATGTATGACTCTTATAATCCTCAATATGATGCTTTTAATTATTATTTAGCTACAGCCAATGATAAAAAATGGCTAAAAGCAAATAAAATTTCTAATGATACGGGTATTGTGGTTTTAAACGCTAATGGTGATATTCTTGCTACCGCAAAATCTAGTTTATCAGATAAAAAGTCAGAGTTTAATTATTATGAAAATTTTTATAAAAGTCTGCAAATAACAGATGCATTTTTTGCTTTCAAAAATGTGCAGAAAAACAAGAAAGTAACAGATGCTGATTTGGTTACTGCTTTTTATAAGGCTGCAGCGACGGAATTGCCTTATGATTATCACTACGAAGCAGATTCAGCTTATGTAGATGAAGTTACTTATTTTAAGTACACCAAAATTGGTTTAGATAAAAAAGAGATTTCCCAAATTTGGAAAAAATTGATTGAAGCACACCAAAAAGATGCAAAACCGAATAGATATTTAGCAGAAACTATATTGTATGAAATTAAAAATCAAGGTTTTTATAAACATCTATTTAATGAAGACAGAGTGTTAAATGACACTGATTTCCTGGCAATTGATTATTTACTAAAACATTATGATGCAATACAAGGAATGAATTCGGCAAACGAACAAGGAGAAGCAATTGCTATGTATATGGGAACTTTAAGTTCTGAAATTTCATCTTCATTACAGCAAAACATTTATATCTCGCAGGATGGTGTTGAAGGAAGTGTGAATAAAAATAAAATAGGGGTATTATATAAAAAACTAATTAATTACGGAAAAAGCAATTATGATTCGTACAAGAACTATTTTACTTTTTTAACCTCACAAGGTGAGAACAGTAATAATGATGTAGAACTAATAAGAGAATTTAGCACTTATTTCGATAAGTATTTATCTGCCGAAAAAGGAAACGTAATTCAGCGATTAGATGATTTGTATGCTACAATTGATACTGAATTTGAGTACAGTTATGGAGGTTGGAATGCTTTTAAAGAATATCATTCTAATCTTGCTAATTCTGTTGCATGGCAGATAACATTAAAACCTGAAAATGCAAGTTATATAAAAGATGCTATTATTTGGTCTGAATATAGTTTGATTGTTACTAAAAACAACCCATATTACTTAGACACGTTGGCTCAGCTTTATTATAAAGATGGACAAAAAGATAAGGCAATCACAACTCAAAAATTGGCCGTTAAGTTTTTAACTTCTGAAATTGACGAACAAACTGCCGTTGAAATTCGCGAGACATTAAATAAAATGGAAAACGGAACTTATTAGAATTTTAAAATTTACATAAAAAAGAACCCGACAAGATTTATTTTGTCGGGTTTTGTTTTTTATTTTTTAATACCAACCATTACTTTTATCTGGTAGTTTTCTAAGATCTTTTTGTTGTTTTCGATCTTACCATTTGCGCTAATATACGTTAGCAAAATGTTGTATTTTGAGGTTTCTACCTTTTGATTAATTTTTACGGCCGAATTATCGCTATTATTTCTACTCTTAAAGTTGGAATTTGAATTGACAAAATCATCTATTTTTAATGGAATAATATCCTCATTGATTTTTAAATTACGATCGTATTTTTTTTGTTCTGAAAATAGGGAATAAGCCATATTGTCAATAGTGATACAATCTTTACAATCAAAAGAGATGCTGTTGTAGATTGTGAAACTAAAATCATATCCATGAATATTTTCAATGGCATTATCATTTCTTTCATAAAAATAATAGCTAAAAGAATCGTTTACATCGTCTTTTCTATCATATTCAGAACGATATTCAAAACCTAAACTTTCCATAATTTGATGTGAACCCGGATCTTTGTCTTTTTTATAAAGGGCGTCTAATTTTTTGTCAGCGTACGGCAACAGAACTTCAAAACCATAATTCCTATCCAAAAAATAAACAATGCTGCTCAATTCCTGTTCTTCTTCAAAAGTCAGTTTTGTTTTTTTATCCTTTTGCATGTAATTTTCAAAACGTGATAACTGACTGTATTTTGAAACAGAATTGGCACTTTGCGGACCCACAATCGAAAACAATCCGGCGATACACATACTTATAGGAATGAATTTTATTTTTGGATGTTTTTGAATTAAAAAATAAGCCACAACAACGGCAAGCCAAATTGATAACAATAAAACATAATAACGTTCGTGTGTAAATCCGTAAAGATTAATTCGGTATAAAATAGCCCAGAATAATAATGCCAATAGCGGAATTAATAAAAAGTAAAACCAGCGATTATAAGTTCGCATCCAAAGATTTCCGCTTTCATTTGCAATGGGGTGAACGAGTAAAAACGAAAGAATTCCGGTAATGGCAAATGCCAAAACAAGGTAAGAAACCCAACCTACAGGTAATGAAAGCGTAATAAGAATTTTGGCTTCATAACAAATTAAAATTACCAGATAAAGCGTTATCAGAGGCAATAAAACATATTGCGTGAAATTTTTAAGTCCTTTAGGATAATTTAATTGAAGCGGAATTTCATCAGAATCAATCTCGGGAACTCCGCTTAAAAAGAAAATCGTATTGAATATTCCCGCAATGACAAGAAATATATAAAGGTAAATATTATCGTAAAAATCAAATTTAAATAGTTTTTCGACCGCTAAAATAGCCAAAGCCAAACCACAATAAAGCACAACGCTATACAATCCCGAAGTTAGAATTCTGAGGAAAAGCTGTTTGTTAAATTCCCAAAATTCATCCTGATTGTACTTTTTTGGTAAAAATCCGGCAAAGGAAACCAAAAGGTGCAAAGCAATATTGAGAACAAAAAACTGCTGAAATTCTGTTTCGGTTATGTCATCTTTAAAACTAAAAACAAAAGCGACAATTAACAATCCAAGTATTATGCTGCTAATAAAGCGCAGGATTTTATTTTTGTTCGAACTAAGAAAAAATAAACTAACAGAAAGAAAAAGAACCAAACATAATGAAGAACTCATTATGGCTTTTTGGTAAAACTCTCTATTGGGATTATTGTAATCTATTTCGTTAAGAATGATGGCAAAAATAGTTCCGGAAATAGCGGCAATTATTTCCAGAGGAAATCTAAGAATTGTTTTTTGTATTGCGTTAAATACGTTTTGTAACGAAGGAAGTCTGCTCATTTTTGGTTGGGTTAATTTCACACTAAAGAAAAGCAAATGCAAACTAATAACCAAATAAAAACCCCGATCTCTAAACGAATAGAAATCGGGGTAATATAAGTAAGATTAAAAAGAAATGGACTATGAAGTCTAAGAATTAATAACCGTTTGAATTAACAATTAAAGTCCGAATGCAGCTTTTACCTTGTCTACAAAATCAAGTTTTTCCCAGGTAAACAACTCAACAGTTACAGTTTTTGAATGCCCGCCCGGAGCAGCAAAAGTTTTAGTAACAACCTCTGGTTTACGTCCCATATGTCCGTAAGCAGCAGTTTCGCTATAAATAGGGTTTCTTAATTTTAAACGTTGTTCGATAAAGTAAGGACGCATATCAAAAAGTTCTTCCACTTTTTTAGCAATTTCACCGTTAGTTAAATTTACTTTAGAAGTTCCGTAAGTTTCGATGAAGATTCCCATTGGCTCAGCAACTCCAATTGCGTAAGAAACCTGTACAAGAATTTCGTCAGCAACACCTGCAGCTACTAAGTTTTTAGCGATATGACGTGTAGCATAAGCAGCACTTCTATCAACTTTACTTGGGTCTTTTCCAGAAAAAGCACCACCACCATGAGCTCCTTTTCCACCGTATGTGTCAACAATGATTTTTCTTCCTGTTAAACCAGTATCTCCGTGAGGCCCTCCAATTACGAATTTTCCTGTTGGGTTAATATGGTAGTTGATTTTATCATTAAATAAATGAGCGTGAGCTGGATTTTTAGCAATAATTCTAGGAATCAAAATTTCGATAATATCTTTTTTGATTTTAGCAAGCATTGTAGCTTCTTCATCAAAATCATCGTGTTGCGTTGAGATTACAATCGCATCAATACGAGTTGGTTTGTTATCGTCGCTGTATTCTAAAGTTACCTGAGATTTAGCATCCGGACGTAAATAAGTGATTTCATTATTTTCACGTCTTAAAATAGCCAACTCCTGTAATAATTTATGAGATAAATCAAGTGCCAACGGCATGTAGTTTTCAGTTTCGTTAGTTGCGTAACCAAACATCATTCCCTGATCTCCTGCACCTTGTTCTTCTGGCTTAGCTCTGTCTACACCTTGATTAATATCAGCAGATTGTTCGTGAATTGCTGATAAAATTCCACAAGAATTTGCCTCAAACATATACTCGCTTTTTGTATATCCAATTTTACGGATTACTTCACGAGCGATTTGCTGCACATCAAGATAAGTATTCGATTTTACTTCACCGGCCAAAATTACCTGACCAGTTGTAACTAAAGTCTCACATGCTACTTTTGAATCAGCATCAAATGCTAAGAAGTTATCAATTAATGCATCCGAAATTTGATCTGCAACTTTGTCTGGATGCCCTTCACTAACAGATTCTGACGTAAATAAATAAGCCATAATAATTTATTAAATTAAAATTAAGCGAGGAAAATAATTGCTGAAAAAGACTAAAGGAGGGTTCCTGCTTTAGCATTTTTTACTACTGAAATCAATCTTTCAGTATTCATAACGAACCGTTTCATTATGAAGAGGTTGCAATCAGTTCAAATTTTTCCTCTGTATTCGGGTGCAAAAGTACAAAACCATTTTGATTTGCAAATTAAAGTTGAACATTTTTTCTTTTTATAAGCAGAAATTTAACATATCATACTAATTTGATAGGGTAATGGAAAATAAATTAATTTTTTGTTTGGTGGATTGAAAAAAAGTTCTCACATTTGCCAAACAAAACAAGAACAAAATGAATTTAGTTATTAAAAATATGTGTTGCATGATGTCGGAAACTTCCGCAGAGTGCACTATTGTTTAGTATCTAAATCTAAAAATAACAATAAGACCTCTGCAAATTGCAGAGGTTTTTTTTTGATCAAAATCGAATAAAAATTTAAACCATATAAGACATATAAGAAATTTTAAGTTAAGATTTAACAGAATAATAAAATGAACTTATATCACTTATATGGTGAAAAATAAAAAAATAAAAGAAATGAATTCAATAGTAAATAAAATGATGATGTGTTGTAAGATGCCGATGTGCATCCAGACTTGCTATTGCCGAAAGTGAAAGATAAAATCTTTGTTATAGTTTCAACTATAAGCCCTTTTGGTAAGCCATCCGAAAGGGCTTTTTTATTTCCAACAATTAAAATTAAAAATCATGAACACACTAGATATCAATACAATCGCATTTCAATACTTATTAAGATCAGATTCTCAAAAAAGTAATAATGCTGAAGAAACAACCAATAAAGCTCTACAATACAATCCGGAACAATATATGAAAAGTCAAAAATCCTTATTGTTTCAAATGTATGATCTTGAAGAAGAGGAAGATTTTGTTTAAATCTATTTCAATTGCAATATCAAAATTCAATATCAAAAATCAATATCAATATCAATATCAATTACAATATAAATCTATTTAACAATATTTAAAAACTAAGAAATCATGAGCACACAAAAATTCGCAACAAACGCACTACACGCAGGACACGACGTAACTAAAAACGGAAGCACAAGAGCGGTGCCAATTTATCAAACATCGTCATACGTATTTAATAATGCTGATCACGCAGCTAATTTATTTGGCCTTGCTGAAGCAGGATTTATTTATACCAGATTAAATAATCCAACAAATGATGTTCTGGAACAACGTTTAGCAGCGCTTGAGGGCGGAATTGCAGCCGTAGTTACAGCTTCCGGAGCATCGGCAATTGCGACAACTTTCCTGACTTTGCTAAAAGCCGGAGATCACATTGTGGCTTCAAATAGTTTATACGGCGGAACTTATAATTTATTAAAAGTGACTTTGCCCCGTTTAGGAATCACAACAACATTTGTAGATCCTGCAAAAGCAGAAAATTTTACCAAAGCGGCAAAAGAAAATACAAGGGCTTTTTTCGTAGAATCGTTAGGAAATCCAAAATTAGATGTTCTGGATTTGAAAGCAATTTCGGCGGAAGCCAAAAAATTTAAAGTGCCTTTTATTGTAGATAATACTGTCGCGACTTCTTATTTATTAAAGCCAATTGAACACGGAGCGAATATTGTAATTCACTCTTTAACCAAATATATAGCCGGAAACGGAACTTCATTAGGAGGCGCGATTATCGATGCCGGAACTTTTGACTGGTCTAACGGAAAATTCCCTGAGTTTACAGAGCCTTCTGCCGGATATCACGGATTAGTGTATCACGAAGCTCTTGGAAATGCTGCTTTTATTGCAAAAGCAAGAATTGAAGGATTGCGTGATTTTGGATCTGCTTTGAGTCCGTTTAATGCTTTTCAGATTATTCAGGGATTAGAAACATTGCCAATCCGAATTAAGAAACACAGCGAAAATGCTTTGGCTCTTGCCGAATGGTTAGAGAAACAAGATGAGGTGGTTTGGGTAAATTATCCGGGTCTGAAAAACAATAAATATTACGATTTAGCCCAACAATATCTTCCGGAAGGACAAAGTGGTATTATCACTTTTGGATTAAAAGGAGGTTTTGAAGCGGCTAAAAAAGTAGTAGATCAAACAAAATTATTCTCATTGCTGGCCAATATTGGTGATACAAAATCACTAATTATTCATCCGGCAAGTACAACACACCAACAACTTACAGATGATGAACAACTTGAAACGGGAGTTTCAAAAGATTTGATCAGACTTTCTGTTGGAATTGAAGATATCGAAGATTTAATCGCAGACTTAGAAACTGTATTTGCAAGCGTAACGCAATCGCAATACAGCATCAATAAAAATTAGGTTTTTTTGTTTTTTGTTTGAAAAATTGCCTTTAGCGAGTGAGTTTTTGCTAAAGGTGATTTTTTATAGTTTTTAAACCATATAAGTCATATAAGTTGATTTTAGTAGAGACGCACAGCAGTGCGTCTTAAATTGTAAAGTCTGTAATATTAAATGAACTTATATGACTTATATGGTTCAAAATTAATTAACCCTAATAATTAAAATTATGTCAAAGCTTAAAATAAATATTATCCTTTTCGGAATTGGAAATATCGGAAGCACTTTGATTAATCAGATAATTGAAAGTCAGGAGTTTTTTCTGCAAAGCAAAAATATCGATTTTCATTTTCCGATAATCACCAATTCTACTGTTGCTTTTTTCGAGAAAGAAGGTGTTGGATATGCCTGGGAAACCAATTTTGTGCAATTGGCTGTTCCGTTTAAAGTACAAGATATCATAGAATTTGCCAAAGAAAACGAATTTGAAAATTTGATTGCTGTAGATGCCACGGCGAGCGACGAATTGATAAGTCATTATAATACATTGATTCAAAACGGATTTAATATTGTCGCGGTAAATAAAAAGGCAAATACGCTTCCGCTTGATCTTTATAAAGAAATAAGGGAAAATCTTAAAAAGTACGATAAAGAGTTTTTGTACGAAACATCAGTTGATACGGGATTCCCGGTTTTGCAGACTTTGAGAGATTTGTATTCTTCAGGAGAAAAAATAACTAAAATTCGGGGCGTTTTCTCAGATAATCTGAGTTATGTTTTTAATCGATTTTCTAATGAAGATGTTTCTTTTTCTTCCGTTTTAAAAGATGCCAGTTTATTAGGATTGATGCGTTCGACCTTTAAAGAAGATTTGTCAGGAAATGATACGGCAAAAAAACTGCTGATTCTAACCAGAGAAATTGGAAAGGATTTTGAACTTTCAGACATTAAAATCAATTCGCTTATTAAAGAAGAACATTTAGAAAAAAACGGAATTCTGAATAAAGAAGCAATTGACCGATATTTTAAAATTTCAAAAATAACCCAAGCCGATAATCATGTTTTAAGATACGTTGGTGAATTTGATATCGAGAAAAATACATTGGAAGTAAAATTGGTTTCAGAATCTGCAGCATCAGCAATTGGACAATTAAAAGGTTCTGATACTATTTTTGAAATCTACACACAATCGTATGCCGATGTTCCAATTGTAATCCAAAGTGCTTCGGCTTGTAAGCAGGCAATTTCAAGAGGAATTATAACTGATATCTTAAAAGTTGCCGAAAAAATTAAAAATAAGGAAGCAGTTTGGCTTTAAGTCAAAT
Organism: Flavobacterium sp. MMLR14_040; assembly: GCF_033657265.1. NCBI lineage: Bacteria > Pseudomonadati > Bacteroidota > Flavobacteriia > Flavobacteriales > Flavobacteriaceae > Flavobacterium > Flavobacterium sp. MMLR14_040. Next base: position 128,866 of record NZ_JAWVWO010000005.1, read on the forward strand.
TAAAAAATTGATTTGAAAAGTTCTTTGATAAACTGATTTGTGGAAATAATAAGGTGCAAACTAATTATTTGTAAGTTTTTACTTCTGTTTTGTATAACAAAAGTTTTGTAAGATGTTTTATATCGAAAAAAAGTGGTTTTTTGTCGGATTTTCGTATTAATTTATTGTTTTTTATTTGCGTAATTAAAATAATATTGCCATATTTGTTAAACCCAAAAGCTACTGAATCAATGAACTTAAATGTCTATAAAATGTTTTGCGCCATTTCGGTTAAAACCGTTGGGAAGTCTTTTGCTTAAATTGTAAGAAAACAATAAAAACATATGCAAAAGCCTCCCGATAATTTTTTTGGAGGCTTTTTAATTTTATAAGAAAATGCAAGAATTTAAAATAATAAATAAATCACAGATGAATAAATCCCTACAGATGAACAAGATGTTCTCTGTCGCATTTATTTGCGTACGCGTCTGTTGATACTAAAAGAATATATGAGTTTGAAAAACTTAAACCCTTTTGGTATCCCGATCCAAAAGGGTTTTTTTATTTCATTTAGCTTCTTAACAAAATAATAAACGAATAGTAAACATAATAAAACACAACAAACTAAAACTTAATATCATGAGTACATTGAACTACATCGCAAAAACATTTTCAACATTGAAAAACAGGACTAAAAGAAACAATCCGCCGCCGCCAAAAAATGAATTAATCCATCCAAGGTTCGGAATAACTGAAACAGACAAAAAAGAAGAGAAAAAAGAACCAAACTCTTTATTGTTTTTGATGTACTCAAAAGAAAATGAAACGCTTTTTATCTAAATCAAAAAGCATCATAAAATAGGGGAAGACCTGCTTAAATTTACTGGGCCAATAGTTCGGTAATTTTTTGCGTACAATAGTTTTAGTTTGAATTATGTTTAAGAAATTGAGCAATCAGTTTCGATAAAATTTGTTTGTTTAAGAAATTAGTAGTTAATTTGCACCTTTAAGTTCAAAAACGTATTGAAATGTTATAAAGAAAGGACGAGGGATTAGACCCGATGAATCCTTAGCAACCCTTCGGTAAAGCGAAGAAGGTGCTGCATTCTACCACGCCCAAACGTGGAAAGATAACAACAAGAATTTTTCTAGTTTCATACTAGTTTTTTCTTTCTAATATTTCCAGATACAAATCAATAATACAACAGATTTGAAATTGGAAAATATACCAAACCCCATTAGCATACAAAATTTCACCACCGAAAATGGTGCACTTTATCATTCGTTACCCTTAAGTTTTACCGTATTCGGTTTGCCATTACATAGCGCGCCTATTGTTTTGGTCAATCACGCTTTGACCGGAAATGCTCAGGTTACAGGCGAAAATGGCTGGTGGAATGATTTAATTGGTCAGAGAAAAACAATCGATACAGATAGATTTACCGTTTTGGCATTCAATGTTCCGGGTAACGGGACCGATTCTTTTATCATCGAAAATTACCAGGATTTTACAACAAGGGATATTGCCAGAATTTTTCTTGACGGACTTGATGCCTTAAATATAACTCAGGTTCATACAATCATTGGCGGTTCTGTTGGCGGTGGAATTGCCTGGGAAATGCTGGCTTTAAAACCAAACATAACTCAAAACTTAATTCCAATTGCAACCGACTGGAAATCGACAGACTGGATGATTGCCAATTGCTTTTTACAAGAACAAATCCTGAACAATTCATCAAAACCAATTGAAGATGCCAGGATTCATGCCATGTTGTGTTACAGATCTCCGGAATCATTCAAGGAAAAATTTCAACGTACGACAAACCCAAATCTTTCTGTTTTTAACATAGAAAGCTGGCTGGCACATCACGGAGATAAATTGCAAAAAAGATATCAATTGGCTTCTTATAAATTAATGAACCAGTTGCTTAAAACCATAGATATTACTCGAAATAGTGAGAGTTTCGAAACCTTAATATCAAAAACAAACGCCACAATTCACATTATCGGAATTAATTCTGACTTGTTTTTTACGGCAAAAGAAAACAGAGAAACTTATCAGGAATTAAAAAAGTTCAAAGACAATGTTTTTTATAACGAAATAGATTCTGTTCACGGACATGACGCTTTTTTAATCGAGTACAAACAATTAGATCATTTACTTGCCGATATTTTTAAGGCAGAAACAATAGCAAAATAAAATGAAAGTATTAAAATTTGGAGGTAAATCATTATCAAACGGAGAAGGACTTAACAAAGTGGTCTCAATTATTTCAGATAAAGTAAATCAGGGCGAACAAATTGCCGTTGTAGTTTCTGCCCGCGGAAATGCTACAGATGAATTAGAATATATTTTAAAAATTGCTGCCAAAAACGGAAATTATAAACCATTATTCGAAAACTTTAAAATCTATCAAATTTCAGATTATCCACAAGTTGATTTATCTGAAGAGTTTACCATTTTAGAAAAACTTTTTGAAGGTGTAAGCTTAATTGGAGATTACAGCAACAAAATTAAAGATCAGATTTTGTCAAAAGGCGAATTGCTTTCGGCTAAATTATTGACCTCGATTTTAAAAGAAAAAGGAATTCCGGCTAATTTTGTTGACGCAAGAGAATTACTAAAAACCGATTCTAAATTTGGTGATGCTCAGCCTCTGGAACAACTTTCGAAGAAAAATGTTGTCAATTATTTTAAAGAACATAACGGTTCAACCGTAAATATTGTAACCGGTTTTATTGGTTCAAACAACAATAACGACACGACAACTTTAGGAAGAAACGGTAGTAATTATACTGCTTCGTTAATTGCTAATTATTTGAATGCCGAAGAGTTACAAAACTTTACACACGTTGACGGAATTTACACAGCAAATCCTGATTTGGTTGCCGATGCTAAAAAAATCGAATTTCTATCATTTAATGAAGCAAACGAATTAGCCAATTTTGGAGCAACAATTTTACACGCAAAAACAATTATTCCATTATTGGAAAAAAATATTCCGCTTCGTATTTTAAATACATTTAATCACGAAAATCGCGGAACTTTAATTACTTCAGATTCTGCAAAAGAAGGAATCAAAACACTTTCTGTTTTAGAGAATGTTTCTCTTGTAAATCTTGAAGGACGCGGATTACTTGGAAAAGCCGGTGTTGACGCCCGAATTTTTAAAGTAATGGGCGATCACAATATTAGCGTAAGTATCATTTCACAAGGTTCTTCAGAAAGAGGAATTGGGCTTGTGGTGGCTACTGATAAAGCAACATTAGCAATGGTCGAATTAGAGAAAGAGTTCGAAAACGACTTTTATTCTAAAGATGTAAATCAGATAACAGTAACAGATAATGTATCTGTAATTTCAATTATTGGTCAGGATTTGAGCACTTTCCATAAGCCTTACACGGCATTAATTAAAAATAAAATTGTTCCGATATTGTTTAACAACACCGTAACGGGTAAAAACGTGAGTTTGGTTGTTAAAAAATCGGAGCTGAATAAAGCTTTAAACGTAATACACGGTGAGATTTTTGGAGTTTCTAAAAAAATCAATATTGCGATTATCGGTCACGGTTTAGTTGGAGGAACTTTAATCAATCAGATTTTAGAATCGGCTTCAGCCATCGAAAAAAGAAAAGATGTTCGATTGAATGTTTTTGCAATTGCCAATTCTAAAAAATTACTTTTAAATAAAAATGGCGTAACTTCAAACTGGAAAACAGACATTGAAAAAGAAGGTCTTCCGTATACAATTGAAGATATAATCGCTTACGCAAATCAGCATCATTTAGAAAACCTAATTGCGATTGATAATACGGCGAGTGCTTCATTCGTAGAAAATTATATTCCGTTTATAGAAAGCAGTTTTGATTTGATTTCTTCGAATAAAGTAGCCAATACATTAAGCTATGGTTTTTATAAAGAATTGAGAAAAGCATTGGCAGAAAACCAAAAGAATTATTTGTACGAAACCAATGTTGGTGCAGGTTTACCATTAATTGATACCATAAAATTATTACACCTTTCTGGTGAAAACATCACGAAGATAAAAGGAGTTTTCTCGGGAACGTTGAGTTATTTATTCAATAATTTTTCTGCGAAAGATGTTCCGTTTAGCGAAATTTTAAAAGAAGCAATCGACAATGGATATACAGAACCAGACCCGCGTGAGGATTTATGCGGAAATGATGTGGGAAGAAAATTATTGATTTTAGCCAGAGAATTAGACTTGCAAAATGAGTTTGAAGAAATCTCAATTCAGAATTTAATTCCGGAACATTTACGTGATGGGAATGTGTCAGATTTCTTAACGAAACTAAAAGAATTCGACCCAATTTACGATAAAATAAAAGCAGATCAAAAGCCAAATCACGTATTAAGATACATCGGTGAATTGTCTGGAGATTTACAAAACGACAAAGGAAATCTGGAAGTAAAATTAGTTTCTGTACCTTCAGATACTGCTCTGGGCGGATTAAAAGGTTCTGATTCTTTCTTCGAAATTTACACAGAATCTTACGGAGATCGTCCAATTGTTATTCAGGGAGCTGGTGCAGGTTCTGCTGTAACGGCAAGAGGAGTATTTGGAGATATCTTGAGATTGTCAGATAAAGGGTAAGAAATAAAAATAAAATTGTAATTCAGAAATAAAATTAATTGCCCCAAACACAATATGAATAAATTCTTTTTAGGAATATTTTTAATGTTATTTTTAGTAGCATGTAGTAGTGATAATAATGAAAATGAAACAGAAGATGTTTTTAGTTATCCTACAACTTTAAAATTGATGCAGTATGAAATTTTGGAAAATGTTAGGGTTTTTACAAAGAGCGGCGAGATCAAAGATGAAAACGTTATTAAACGTTTTATAACAAATGGCGGTAAAGAGCCAAGTCTTTTTGAATCAAAAGGGCCGTCATTACGTATTGAAAGTGAGAGTCTAATTAATTATAAAACTAAAGATTCTGTTGAATTCGATTGGGGATATTTAAAACAAAAATTGTCCGTTAAAGAAGTTGGAAAAGAAATTTATTTTTACCCAAAAGATACTTTAGTGTATTATGATATTAATCAAGGCGTCTTAGATGATTTTGTTTTTAAAATGGGAAATTATAAACCATACTATAAAACAGTCACTATACCTGGTACTTTTCCAACTGTTGTAGCCAGTTTATATGCAGCTGTAGTAGCTACAGGAAATCTAAATGCGTTGACTTTTAATACGATGAGTTATAAAACAATAAGATCAAAAAACATGCAAATTTATGAACAGTCTCAAAGGTTTGTTTTGAATAACGGATTTGACAAAAATGTTCTTGCCCTATTAAATGCAGGAGACACAATAGCAATACAAAATACAAGAATGGTCTTTGAAAAGATTAAAAACTAATGAGTATTTAAATTCGAAAATTTAAATTTCGTTAATAACAAACAAAAAAAATGAAAGTAACCTTAAACAGAGTAAACGACGCGTTTCATTTCAAATTAAAAAATGAAAGAGGTCATGTAGTTGACGTTGACAGCAGAGCCGAATTTGGCGGAAGCGATTTAGGTGCAAGTCCGATGGAATTGGTATTAATGGGAGTGGTAGGATGCAGTGCTATTGATATGATTTCGATTTTAAAGAAACAGCGTCAGGAAATCACTTCTTTTAATGCTGAGGTCGAAGGCGAGCGCGTGCAAGTTGACGAAGCAAAACCTTTTAAAGAAATCAATGTCGTTTTTTATTTAGAAGGAGATATTAATCCAGAAAAAGCACAACGCGCTGCACAGCTTTCTTTCGAGAAGTACTGCTCAGTTGCCAAAACAGTTGAGCCAACAGCAACAATTAAATACAAAGTTGTGTTGAACAACGAAGCGCTATAAATTAGAAAATGAGTCAATTAGAGAATTAGATAATTTTTAGATTGGCGAATAAATAACTACTCAATTTAGTTTGTGTTTTAAATCAAGCTTTATGCGCATCGCAGGAACTTGAAACCTGAAACATGAAACAAAAAACAAACATAATGAACGAACAAGAATTTGGTTTTGAAACACAAGCCATCCGTACACATTTAGAAAAAACACAATTCCAGGAACATTCTACTCCATTGTATTTATCATCAAGTTTTGTATTTGAGGATGCCGAAGATATGCGAGCGTCTTTTACAGAAGAAAAAGTCCGTAATATTTACTCTCGCTTCAGTAATCCAAATACCACAGAATTTGTGGATAAAGTATGTGCAATGGAAGGTGCCGAAGCTGGTTATGCTTTTGCAACCGGAATGGCAGCGATCTATTCTACATTTGCAGGATTATTAGAATCAGGGGATCACATTGTATCTGCCGGAAGTGTTTTTGGGTCTACGCATGCGTTGTTTATGACTTATTTTCCAAAATGGAAAATTGAAACGTCTTATTTTGATATTAATAAACCAGAAACAATAGAGAGTTTCATCAAACCAAATACAAAAATTTTATATGCCGAAACACCAACAAATCCGGGTGTCGATGTAGTAGATTTGGAATTATTGGGTCAAATCGCAAAAAAGCATAATTTGATTTTAATAATCGACAATTGTTTTGCCACGCCATACATTCAGCAGCCTATCAAATACGGTGCTCATATAGTTATTCATTCAGCAACAAAATTAATCGATGGTCAAGGACGCGTTTTAGGCGGAGTTGCAGTTGGAGAAGCTGAATTGATTCGTAAAATATACCTGTTTTCAAGAAATACAGGACCGGCAATGTCACCATTTAATGCGTGGGTTTTGTCAAAAAGCTTAGAAACTCTGGCAGTTCGTGTTGATAAACATTGCGAAAATGCTTTGAAAGTAGCAGAGTTTTTAGAAAGTCACCCAAATGTACAAAGTGTGAAATATCCCTTTTTAAAATCGCATCCAAAGTATGAGATTGCCAAAAAACAAATGCTTTTAGGTGGTAATATCATTGCCATTGAAATTAAAGGTGGAATCGAAGCAGGGAGAAAATTTTTAGATAAAATTAAATTATGTTCACTTTCGGCAAACATTGGAGATGTGAAAACGATTGTAACGCATCCAGCCTCAACAACACACAGTAAATTGTCTGTTGAAGAAAAGCTGGCAGTAGGAATTACAGAAGGATTAGTGCGTGTTTCTGTAGGTTTGGAAACTGTAAAAGATATTATCGCCGATTTAGATCAGGCGCTTTCTTAATTTAGATTTTAGACTTTAGATTTCTGATTTTAGATCCTGGAAATCTCCATAGGCAAATTATAAATAACGATTTTTAGCTGTAATTATTTACAGTTGAAAATCGTTATTCTATTTTGTAATTGTTTGCATAAAAAGTATATTTTTGTTTGGATTAAAATTTAAATCTATTAATAATCATAAACTTAAAACCAAACCAACCATGAGTAACTCTACTTACATTATTGATGACAAATTATTAGTTTCCGGCGGACAAAGGTTTCTTAATTATCTTTTGGATAATATTTTTGTTTTAGCATTAATTTTCCTTTTAGCTGTTTTCCTGGCATTTTTTGGCACTCTTTTAGGATTGACCGGATTAGTTAACTGGATGAATAACATTGGCGATTTAGAAGGCAGATTTCTTTTTGTTGTTTTTACAATCATTTATTATACAGTTACTGAAGGTTTATTTGGAAGATCTTTGGCTAAACTTATTACAGGTACAATTGTAGTTGATGAAAATGGTGTGAAACCTGATTTTGGAACTATTGTAAAAAGAAGTTTATGCCGAATAATTCCTTTTGACGGACTTTCATTTTTAGGAAGCTCAGCAAGAGGATGGCATGATTCATTATCAGATACTTATGTCGTGAACAAAAAGGCATTAGAGGAAGAAGTGAAAATATTTCATGAATTTAATTTAATTGGAGTTCAGGAATTACAAGCGTAAGGAGGAAAGGAAAGCTATTTAGAAGATAAAATGGAATTACAGAAGACAAAGAGATAATTTGATAGGCTAAGTAGAATTTAAATCTCGTTCTGTTATTATTCTCATATAAAAAGCATATTTTTGTTGTTTAAATATCAAGATTTGCGATTTCGTTATGAAATCTAAAATCTAAACTCAACAATCTAAAATAGACGCACGTGCTTTCAAAGAAAACAAAATACGGAATTAAAGCTTTAACTTATTTGGCCAGACGCGAAAACAACGAGCCTGTGCAAATTGCCGAAATTGCCAAAAGTGAACATATTTCGATTAAATTTCTCGAAAGTATTTTATTATTGCTCAGAAACTCCGGTTTTTTAGGTGCAAAAAAAGGAAAAGGCGGAGGTTATTATCTGATAAAAGATCCGAAAGACATTAGCATGGCCAAAGTCTACCGAATTCTTGAAGGCCCTATTGCGTTATTGCCTTGCGCGAGTCATAACTTTTACGAAAGATGCGACGATTGTGATGATGAATCAACCTGCGCTGCAAGACGTTTAATGACCGAAGTTCGTGATAATACGCTTAAAATTCTTGAAAGTAATTCATTGGCAGATATTGCATTTTAGTCAAATATAAAAGACCTTTTCAGTAAATGGAAAGGTCTTTTTGTTTTTGTCCTGCAAGGTTTTCGAAACCTTGCAGATATGGAGTAGTACGAAACCTGTACAGAAAGAAAAAAATTACCACGGAGAACGCAAAGTTTTTTAAATATGTTAAGTTTAGTAAAAACACAAAGTTCGCAAAGCTTTGCGTACTTAGCTTGTGTAAACACAACTTAAATCTTAGTGAACTCTGCGAAAAACCTTTGTGATCTCTGTGTTAAAAATAATTAGGATGTATAAATCTGTAATATTTCTCCACGACATTTAGCATTGATTCTAATAGATATCTATTAGAATCATATTTACAAAGTATTGAAAATTTTGCAGGATTGGAATTTTATTCTAAAAAATCAACTTATATCCAGCAATAAAAAGCATTATCGCAATCGCATTTCTCAGCAATAAATCGGGTACTTTTCCACTTAACATACTTCCTATAAAAATTCCGGGAAGTGATCCCATTAATAATTGGCCTAATAATCCTAAATCAAGATTTCCCATAGAGGCGTGTCCAATTCCCGCAACAAGCGTTAACGGAACGGCATGCGCAATTTCGGTTCCAACCAAACGAGGAGTTGGTAAAAGCGGATAAAGAAAAAATAAAGTAACCGTACCCAGAGCCCCAGCGCCAATAGAAGTCAGCGTTACTGTTGCGCCTAATAAAACCCCAATTCCAATAGTAAGCATGTTTTGTGTATGACTTTCACTATGAAATTTATCTCCGGCATGTTTTTGAGAAAATACTAAAAGTTTCTTTTTGAATAAAATAGCGACTGATGTAAAAAGAAGTGCCCATCCCAAACTGTACTTTATTACAGCATTTATAGTTGAAATATCGGTTTTAATACTATTTAAAATCCAAAGTGTAAGCAAAGCTGCAGGAACACTGCCAAGTGTAAGCCAGCCTGTAATAGACCAATTGATATTTCCTTTTTTATGATGGACAAATACACCTCCCATTTTGGTAAAAGAAGCATATAATAAATCGGTACCAACTGCTGTGGTTGGCGGAATACCAAACCATAATAAAATCGGAGTCATTAAAGAACCTCCGCCAACACCTGTTAATCCAACAACAAAACCAACCACTAAACCTGCAATTACAAGACCAATCTGAAAATCCATAATAAATATTTGGCGTAAAAGTAACAACAATTTTATAATTATCCTATGGAAATGGTAGACATTCAAAATGTATTTAAAAACCAAATGTTTAGTAAATATTTGTTGTTTAAATAAGTTGAATTATGCTGTTATTTGTTAAATTATTCCGTTGAAACTTTAAATATTTCGTTATAGTGTAATTAATGGATTATTAAGGGGTTAAAAAAATAAAAATATTGTTTTGATATTTAGAAATAAGTAGTATTTTTGCAAAGTAATCTAGTAAGCCGATAGGGTAATAGATTTTTTAAAAGAAACATAGAAATATGGAGAAAGAACTGAAAATAAATAGTGTTGATGTAAAGTCTGATACGTCGATAAAAGAAAAATTATGGGTTATCATACCGGTAGTTTTGCTTGTGGGGTTGTTAAGTACTTTGATCTACAATCATTATGCTGACTTTTCATGGAATGGTTTTGTTTCAGGATTTAATCAGGAATTTTTAGTTTTTTTCTTTATTGGTGTTTTTGCTCAGTTGGTAGACGGAACATTAGGAATGGGTTACGGAGCAACTTCAACTTCTTTTTTATTGGCTTATGGAGTACCGCCGGTAGTGAGTAGTACGGGAGTTCACGTAGCAGAAATGTTTACGACAGGAGCATCAGCAATTTCGCATCACCGTTTTGGGAATATCAATAAAAAGTTGGTAAAACATTTGTTGATTCCGGGAGTTTTGGGATCAATAGTGGGGGCTTATTTATTGTCTGATGTTATTAATGGTGATGTTATAAAGCCTTTTATTGCAGTTTACATGATAATTTTAGCGATAATTATTATAAAAAAAGCGCTAAAAAAAACAATTATAAAAAAGAAAACCAAAAAATTAAGCGTTTTGGCAGCTTTTGGAGGTTTTATGGATTCTGTTGGCGGTGGAGGCTGGGGGCCAATCGTAACTTCTACATTGTTAGGAAGAGGAAGAAATCCTCGTTACACTATTGGTTCGGTAAACGCAGCAGAGTTTGCAGTTTCATTTGCAAGCGGAATCACGTTCATGCTTTTTGGAGGAATCCACGGTTGGCAGGTAATCATCGGTTTGATTTTAGGAGGTGTAATTGCAGCACCGCTTGGAGCTTATCTTGTAAATAAAATCAAAAGAAAACCAATGATGATTGCCGTTGGAATTTTAATTATATTATTGAGTTTAAAAACATTATCTAAATTATTGTAATCGATTTTTTAGGAAGGAAAGAGAATATGAGTGCGACAATTATAGAATCATTATTAGATAAAACAAAGGATCTTTCGCTTGACGAAACATTAACTTTTTTAGCAAATGAATTTCCGGGAAAAGTGATTTTTTCGACCTCTTTTGGTCAGGAAGATCAGGTAATTACAGATTTTATTGCAAAAAGTAATACTGACATTACCATTTTCACCCTGGATACGGGAAGACTATTTCAGGAAACTTATGATGTTTTTCACAAAACATTAAAAAAGTACAAAAGACCAATTGAAGTTTATTTTCCGGAAGCAACAGCAGTAGAAAATTTACTGAAACAAAAAGGACCAAACAGCTTTTACGATTCGGTTGAGAATAGAAAAGAATGTTGTTTTATTCGAAAAGTAGTTCCGCTACGAAAAGCTTTGGCAGGAAATTCGGTTTGGATAACAGGTTTAAGAGCAGAACAATCGGAAAACAGACAAGATTTGAATTTGTTTGAATACGACGGAGGTTTCGAAATTATCAAATTCAATCCATTACTAAAATGGACTTTAGAAGAAGTTGAAACGTATTTGACAGAAAATAATGTTCCTCAAAATGCTTTACACAAACAAGGTTTCGTAAGCATAGGATGCGCACCATGTACGAGAGCCATTTTTCCCGGAGAAGACATCAGAGCCGGAAGATGGTGGTGGGAATCAAGCCATAAAGAATGTGGTTTGCATAGCGCGAAGAAAGAATAAAGAGAATAGAATAAAGAGAATAGAATAAAGAGAATAGAATAAAGAGAAAAGAAGCTAGAGGCAAGAGATTGAGATTAGAATCAAAATAATAGAATAAAATATAGCGGAGAGATTTAGATAAGGGAAAACCTGAAACCTGAAACTTGAAACTTTTTAAACAAAATAAAATGAGTTCAGTATTAAAAACAAACGCTTTAGAGAGTGAAGCAATATACATTTTCAGAGAAGTAATTTCACAGTTTGATAAACCGGTTTTACTTTTCTCCGGAGGAAAAGATTCTATAACATTAGTGCGTTTGGCGCAAAAAGCATTTTTTCCTGCAAAGATTCCGTTTCCTCTTTTGCATGTTGATACCGGACATAATTTCCCTGAAACAATTGCTTTCAGAGATAAATTGGTTGAAGAATTAGGATTAGAATTGATCGTTCGTAATGTTCAGGATGCTATTGATGAAGGAAAAGTGGTTGAAGAAACCGGAAAATATTCCAGTAGAAACAGCTTGCAGACTATTACACTTTTAGATGCAATTGAAGAATTTAAGTTTGATGCTTGTATTGGTGGCGCGCGTCGTGATGAAGAGAAAGCAAGAGCTAAAGAGCGTATTTTTTCAGTTCGTGACGATTTTGGTCAATGGGATGAAAAAAACCAACGCCCTGAGTTATTTGATATTTTGAACGGAAAAATAGAAAATGGTCAAAACGTTCGTGTTTTTCCAATTTCAAACTGGACAGAATTAGATGTTTGGAGTTATATCGAAAAAGAACACATCGAGATTCCATCAATCTATTTTTCACATAAAAGAAAAGTTTTTTTGAGAGACGGTTTAATCTGGTCACATTCTCCTTATGTGTACCAAGAAGAAGACGAACAAATCGAAGAACGAATTGTTCGCTTCAGAACCGTTGGAGATATGAGTTGTACAGCCGCTGTTGAATCTTATGCAGCAACAATTCAGGAAGTTGTAGGTGAAATTAGAGAATCTACCATTTCTGAAAGAGGAGCCAGAATCGACGACAAACGTTCTGAAGCCGCAATGGAAAAGAGAAAACAACAGGGGTATTTTTAATTAATTATTAATTGTGAATTGTAAATTATTAATGCAATTCGGAACGTAATTAAAGTCAAAATCAGAAAAACAAAAACATATAGATTTAAATTTTAGTTCAAAGGGAAACAACCTGAAACTTGAAACAAATTTAAACCTGAAACAAAATTACAAGAATGGAAGTTTTAAAAATAGCAACAGCAGGAAGTGTAGATGACGGAAAAAGTACTTTAATTGGAAGATTATTGTACGATACAAAATCATTGACGACAGATAAAATTGAAGCAATAGAAAAAAGCAGTAAACAAAAAGGGTACGATTATCTTGATTTTTCTTTGGCCACTGACGGATTGGTAGCAGAAAGAGAACAAGGAATTACAATTGATGTTGCGCATATTTATTTTTCGACTGCAAAGAAAAGTTACATTATTGCCGATACTCCGGGTCACGTAGAATATACGAGAAACATGGTTACAGGAGCTTCGACTTCTCAGGTTTCTATTATTTTAATCGACGCCAGAAAAGGAGTAATTGAGCAAACATATCGTCACTTTTTTATCAATAATTTATTGAGAGTAAAAGAGGTAATCGTTGCAATTAATAAAATGGATTTGGTTGATTATTCTGAAGAAGTTTTCAATAAAATCAAAGCCGATTTCCAGGCATTAAATGCTAAAAGCACTTTCAAAGAGCAAAACGTAAGTTATATTCCGCTAAGTGCAATCAACGGTGGAAACGTAGTTGATAAATCAGAAAATATGACTTGGTATGATGGTCAAACAGTTTTGGAACATTTAGAAGGATTGCATTCTTCAGATGTATTTGAAGCAGGAAAAGCACGTTTCCCGGTTCAGACCGTTATTCGTCCAAAAACAGAAGAATACCATGATTTTAGAGGTTACGCCGGAAAATTATACGGAAATTCAATTAAAGTTGGCGATGCCGTTACGGTTCTTCCATCTTTAACAGAATCTAAAGTTTCAAAAATTCACTTTTTTGATAAAACATTTGATGAAGCTGTTGCAGGTTCATCTATCACAATCGAATTAGAAAATGATATTAATGTGACGAGAGGTGACATGATTGTAAAATCATCTGAACTTCCAAAAATTGAAAAAGAAATCACCACAACAGTTTGCTGGATGGACAGTAAAAAACTAGTTGCGGGCACAAAATATATCGTACAGCACAACACAAATTCCGTTTTGGCAAAAGTAGAAAGTATCAAAAATACAATCTCAACCGATTATTCAGGAACAAAAGAAGCATCGCAATTGGCCATAAACGAAATTGGAGAAGTAACCATCAAATTAAGCAAGCCTTTATATTTTGATGCTTACAACGAAAACAAATCAAACGGAGCTTTTATCTTAATTGATACAGCAACAAACACAACAGCAGGAGTAGGATTCATTAGATAGTTGATAGTTTGTGGTTTTTAGTTGATAGTTATGCTGCCAACAACCTAACCATAAACAAACAACCATAAACTACAAACTAAGAGAAAATGGAAAGTTTTAGAACAGAAATAGAAAACCCGATAGTTCAAAAAGAGATTATCGATTTAGAAAAAAAGATTCATTTATTCCGTGGAGGAAAAATTGATGATGAGCGTTTTCGTAGTCTTCGTTTAGCACGCGGAATTTACGGTCAGCGTCAGGAAGGCGTGCAAATGATTCGTATTAAATTGCCTTACGGTAAAGTTACGAGTGAGCAATTGGTGCGTATTACTAAAGTTTCTGACGAATATTCTACTGGACGTTTGCATATTACAACACGTCAGGATATCCAGATTCACTATGTAAGTTTAGACAGAACTCCGGAACTTTGGGCAAATTTGGCTAAAGACGATATCACATTGCGTGAAGCTTGTGGAAACACAGTTCGTAATATTACAGGAAGCGAATTGGCTGGTGTAGATGTAAACGAACCATTTGATGTTTCTCCTTACGCACACGCCTTATTTCAATATTTATTAAGAAACCCAATTTGTCAGGAAATGGGACGTAAATTCAAAATTTCGTTCTCTTCTTCAGACGAAGATACGGCTTTGAGTTATTTGCACGATTTAGGATTTATTCCGAAAGTTGTAGATGGCGTTCGTGGTTTCAAAATCATGTTTGGAGGAGGTTTAGGATCTCAGCCGGCGCATGCTGAATTACTTTCAGAGTTTGTTCCTGCAAACCAAATCATTCCAACAGCAGAAGGAATCATCCGTATTTTTGACAGATACGGTGAGCGTGCAAAAAGGATGAAAGCTCGTATGAAATTCTTAATCAAAGAAATGGGAAAAGATGTTTTTCTTGATTTAGTTGAAAAAGAGAAAAAAGCCATAGCTTTTGAAACATACGAAATTGATACAACTGCTTTTGACGGACCAATTCCGGAACCATTATTACAAGCTCCAAAAGTAACGATCGAGGATACTGTAGCTTATGAAACGTGGAAAAAATCAAATGTAATCAAACAAAAACAAGAAGGCTATTACGCTATTGGAATCAAAGTTTTATTAGGAGATTTCTATACCGATAAAGCCCGATTATTAGCCGATTTAATTAAGAATTACGCAGCAAATGAATTACGTTTTTCATTGCGTCAAAATATTGTAATACGTCACGTAAAAGAAGAGAATTTACCTTTCTTTTATCAGGAATTAGCCAAATTGGACTTCGTTCATTTAGGGTATAATTCTACAGCAGATATTACAGCTTGTCCGGGTACAGATACTTGTAATTTGGGGATTGCAAGTAGTACCGGGATTGCAGAAGAATTAGAAAAAGTTTTAAATGCAGAATATCCTCAGTATTTGAACAATCAGGAAATTGAAATCAAAATTTCGGGTTGTATGAATGCTTGTGGACAGCACAATATGTCGGCAATTGGTTTTCAGGGAATGTCGATCAATTCAGGAAAATTAGTAGCTCCGGCATTGCAGGTTTTATTAGGCGGAGGAAGATTAGGAAATGGAGCAGGACGTTTTGCGGATAAAGTAATCAAAATTCCAAGCCGTAGAGGACCTGACGCTTTGCGTACCATTTTAAATGATTTTGATGCGAATGCAAACGGAGAAAAATTCCTAAACTATTACGATCAAAAAGGAGAGAAATATTTCTATGAAATTTTAAAACCTTTCGCAGATGTAACCAATTTAACCGAAGCTGATTTTGTAGATTGGGGTAATGCTGACAACTACGTAAAAGCAGTTGGAGTTGGAGAATGTGCTGGTGTTGTGATCGATTTAGTAGCGACTTTATTATTAGAAGCTAAAGATAAATTGACTTTTGCTCAGGAATCTTTCGATGAAGGAAAATGGTCAGATGCTATTTACCACGCTTACGCCGGATTTGTAAATGGTGCTAAAGCATTATTACTTTCAGAAAACGAAAAAACAAACAATCACGCAGGAATCGTTGATTTATTTGATACTGTTTTTATTGCAACTAATAAAATTGGATTGCCAACAACATTCAGAGAATTGGTATATCAAATCAATCAAAACGAACCAAGTGAAGCGTTTGCAAAACAATATATTGAAGAAGGAATTGCATTTTTTGCAATTATAGAAAAATACAGAGCTCAAGAATTAGCAAATGCATAATATCAAACCAAAAGTAACTTTAGTCGGTGCAGGTCCCGGCGATCCGGATTTGCTTACGCTGAAAGGTGTAAAAGCATTGGCTGAAGCGAATGTGGTTTTGTATGATGCATTGGCTAATGACGAAATATTAGCACACGCTCCTAAAAATGCCATCAAAATTTTTGTTGGAAAAAAGATAGGGAATCACGCTTACACGCAGGATCAAATCAATCAGTTGATTGTAGATAATGCATTAACGTACGGAAATGTAGTACGTTTAAAAGGTGGAGATCCGTTTATTTTTGGGCGTGGAAGCGAAGAAATAGAATTTATTGAAAGTTTCGGAATCGAGACGGTTGTCGTTCCTGGAATATCTTCAGTAGTAGCAGTTCCTGCAAGTCAGGGAATTTCAATTACAAAAAGAGGCGTTTCAGAAAGTTTCTGGGCAATTACAGGCACAACCTCTGATAGAAAATTATCTGCCGATGTAGCCTTAGCCGCACAGTCATCAGCAACAGTGGTTATTTTGATGGGAATGCACAAATTGCCTCAAATTATCGATTTGTTTCAAAAAGAAGACAAAGGAGATTTGCCCGTAGCGATCATTCAAAACGGCACAACTTCAGAAGAAAAAGTAGGTGTTGGAACCGTAAATTCAATTTTAGAAATTGTAAAAGAGAAAAAATTGAGTTCGCCAGCAATTATCGTTCTCGGAGAGGTTGTGCGAGAAAGCAATAAATTAAAAGGCTTTTACGAAGAATTTCTATCAAAAGAAATTGCAAGATAAGAAAACATAGCCTGAGGTTTCAACCTCAGGAACGCATGAATATTTAATTCAATATTCATCAAAAAATCATCTAATTTTGTTTAGATGAAATTAAATTAAAATGGAACAAAACGAATTATATCCAATATTTTTAAAGCTTCACAATTTAAACGTTTTAATTGTGGGCGGAGGAAATGTCGGTCTAGAAAAGCTTTCTTTTTTGCTAAAGTCAAGTCCAAATGCCAATGTTGAGGTGGTGGCGCCCGATTTTCATTTAGAAATTAAAGTTTTAGCCGAAAATCATCCTTCAATTAAATTGACGGAAGCGAAGTTCAAGAAGAAAATGCTCAAAAAACGCCACATGGTAATCGCTTGTACCGATGATTTAAAAGTCAATAAAAGAGTATACGATTTATCCCGAAAGCGTTATTTGATTTGCAATATTGCGGATACGCCAGATTTGTGTGATTATTATCTAGGCGGAATCGTAACGAAAGGAAATGTAAAAATAGCCATTTCGACTAACGGAAAATCACCAACAACAGCCAAAAGGCTAAGAGAATTTTTCGAAGAAGTAATTCCGGAAGATATCAATCAAATGGTAGAAAATCTAAACGAATACCGAAAGACATTAAAAGGCGATTTTGAAGAAAAGGTTAAAAGAATGAATGAAATAACCAATTCATTAAAGAATAAAGAATAAAGAGCAAAGAATAAAGAATAACAAAAGTCCCCGTAGGGACGAATTATATTGTAGCGTCGTCCCGAGGTTTCGGGATTAACCCGATGGAAAATTAGGCAAAGAAATCAATGATAAAAATCATTTGATATTAGAATATATTATTCGTTTCTTTGTATTATTAAGAATGATTATAAACAACAACCATAATGATTAAAACAGATATACTTATAATTGGAGCAGGACCAACAGGTTTATTTGCCGTTTTCGAGGCAGGATTATTGAAATTAAAATGTCATATTTTAGATGCATTGCCACAAGCAGGAGGACAACTTTCAGAATTGTATCCAAAAAAGCCTATTTATGATATTCCTGGTTTCCCTGAAGTTTTAGCAGGAGATTTAATTGATAACCTACAAGAGCAAATTAAGCAGTTTGAGCCAGGTTATACATTAGGAGAACGTGCTGAAACTATTGAAAAACAAGAAGACGGAAGTTTTATCGTAACCTCAAATAAAGGAACTAAATTTCATGCGCCTGTTATTGCAATCGCAGGAGGTTTAGGAAGTTTTGAGCCACGAAAGCCACTTATTGAAGATATCGAGTTTTATGAAGATAAGGGAGTTAAATACTTCATTAAAAATCCGGAGAAATTCAGAGATAAAAGAGTTGTAATTGCCGGAGGAGGAGATTCAGCTTTAGACTGGAGTATCTTTTTGGCCAATGTAGCTTCAGAAGTAACTTTAATTCACAGAAGAAACGAATTTAGAGGAGCTCTTGATTCTGTAGAAAAAGTACAGGAATTAAAAACAGCAGGAAAGATTAAATTAATTACACCTGCAGAAGTAATCGGAATTAACGGTGCTGAGCATGTTGAATCATTAGATATCGAAGAAAACGGAGCACACCGTAAAATCGAAACAGATTATTTTATTCCACTTTTCGGGTTAACACCAAAATTAGGACCAATCGCAGACTGGGGATTAGAGATTGAGAAAAATGCTATTAAAGTAAACAATGCCTTAGATTACCAGACTAATATTCCGGGAATCTTCGCCATTGGAGACGTAAACACATACCCAGGTAAATTGAAATTGATTCTATGTGGTTTCCACGAAGCGACATTAATGTGTCAGGCTGCATACGCAATCATCAATCCGGGTAAAAAATATGTATTGAAATATACAACAGTTTCTGGAGTAGACGGTTTCGACGGAACACGTAAAGAAGCACCTAAGGCAGTTGTGAAAGCGATTGTTTAATTTGAGATTCTAAGTCGCTAAGATACTAAGGCTCTAAGATTTTTATAGAAAGCTCAAACTTATGGTTTGGGCTTTTTTTAATCCCAGCGGGATGCCATGTTTATAGAATAAATAAGATCTATTGAAAAAGCCCCAGCGGGGCGACATGTAATTATTTATAAAAATCATATCACTCCTCTGGAGCTTTGGCCAACTGCATAATCATTTGCTATAAACATTATGCTCCGCTGGAGCTTTATTAAAAAAGGTTCTATTAGCATTTAAACGAATGTTCTAAACAATTTTTATTATAGATATTTAAAACATAGCCAGTGGTTTCAACCACTCGACTGCAATGAATATCATAATGCATGTTCATAATGCATAATACGATCCGTTTCCCACAGTTGGAAACCGCGGGCTATATTTGAAAGAAAATAAGTCAAACTTTAGCCTTAGAACCTTAGCAACTTAGCCCCTTTTAAAAAACCTTAGAACCTCAGAACCTTAGCCCCTCAGAACCTTAAAAAAACATTTGCAAATCGCAAGGCTATTTCATACCTTTGCACTGTTCTTAAAATTATTGAAAGTTATCACGAAAGGCGGAGGGATAGACCCGATGAAACCTTAGCAACCCTTTATCATAAAGAAGGTGCTAAATTCTACTTTGTACTAGTCCATAGTATTAAAGATAGATAACAAAAATACATTACTCGTATTTCTCACACTTTTCCTGACAACCATACAATATTATTTTACTGAATTCACAGTTTAATGAGCGAATTATTGGCGCATTTATGCCGTCATCGTTCCCGCTTTCGCCTATATCTCTCCGTTTCACTGCGAGGATACCGGCTCAATCGGGGCTAATTAGCCGGCAATAGTGAATTTTTGGAATTAATGTGAATCAAAACGCGTACCCTAACAGGTTTTCAATACCGAGGCTTCGGGACTGTTAGGTATGTTTTAATAATAGAATAAAAAAGCTTAGTGCCTTAGCGCCTTCGTGGCAAAAGACAAAAAAAATGGCAATAACAATTCAGGAAGCAATTAAAAAAAATATCCTAATCCTTGACGGGGCAATGGGAACAATGCTGCAACGCTATAATTTCTCAGAAGAAGATTTCAGAGGCGAACGTTTCAAAGATTTTCCGCATCCATTAAAAGGAAACAACGATTTACTATCCATAACACAACCACAAGCGATCCGCGATGTTCACGCTGCGTATTTTGATGCAGGTGCTGACATTGTGGAAACCAATACTTTTTCAGGAACTACGATCGGTATGGCCGATTATTTCCTGGAAGATTTGGTTTATGAATTAAACTACGAATCGGCTAAAATTGCCAGACAAGTAGCTGATGAATTCACCGCTAAAAATCCGGAGAAACCACGTTTCGTTGCCGGCTCAATTGGACCAACAAACAGAACTGCAAGTATGTCACCAGATGTAAACGATCCGGGTTACAGAGCCGTAACGTTTGATGATTTGCGTATTGCGTATAAACAACAAGTGGAAGCTTTAATGGATGGTGGATGCGATTTACTTTTGGTAGAAACCATTTTCGATACTTTAAATGCAAAAGCGGCACTTTTCGCGATCGAAGAAGTAAAAGATGATCGCAATCTTGATATTCCAATCATGGTTTCAGGAACGATTACCGACGCTTCAGGAAGAACACTTTCTGGTCAAACGGTTGAAGCGTTTTTGATTTCAGTATCACATATTCCGTTATTAAGTGTAGGTTTCAATTGCGCTCTTGGAGCCGATTTATTGAAACCGTATCTGAAAACATTATCGCAGCATACACAGTTCAATGTTTCAGCACATCCAAATGCAGGATTGCCAAACGCATTCGGACAATATGATGAAACACCAGAACAAACTCAGGCTTTAATTAAAGAATATTTGGACGATAATTTAATCAACATCATCGGTGGTTGTTGCGGAACAACTCCGGATCATATTCGGTTAATTGCTGAAGTGGCGAAGGGTTATAAGCCACGTGTGGCGCCGGTATTTGCATAAATAAGATGAAAGAAAATAACATTAATAAAAACTTGATAGGACCAATTCTTCTTTTTGCAATATTATTTTTGTTGTTTTTTCTTTCAAATAAAGATGCTGAGCAATATGATAAATACAAGAAAACGCTCAAAGGTGAAACCATTGGTTTTGCAACCAGGACCGAAAAAGTGAAAAGAGATTATTTAAAATATTATTTCTATTCTGGCAGAAAAATTTTATCAGAAACCTCCATAGAGAAATACAATGGTGACAAATTAATTAATAAATTTTATAAAATAAAGTACAACATAAATAATCCTGAAGAAAACTATATTGTTTTAGAAGAAGAATTAGAACCTGATTCCATTTCATTAGTTAAAGCAGGATTTACTAAAATCAAATATTATTTCTATGATGCAGGTGTAACTTGTAAATATATAGAGAAGTCAAAATGGAAATAGTAATGGTTTTTCATAAGATTGATAAAGGGGAATTAAGTAAAAGTTCCGGAGGAACGAAATGTTGGTAGCAACGGAATTTATTCCGTTGAAATGAGAAAACAATTCACAACAAAAGTTCCGTAGGAACGAAATATAAAATTGGTTCAAAGATTTAGAAAATTTATTTCAAAAACGAGAATTGATCGTAAAATAAACCATCTTATGAAACCAAAATTGCGTGAGGGATAGAAGAGGATAGCCCACAGCCTGACGAAGGAGGTGCGAGGACTAGAAACGGATAGCCCTGTTCGCCGCGGCGAAACACGCCCAAAATAAGATTATTGAAAAACGAATATACCTACAAGGTTTTAAAAACCTTGCAGGAAAAACAAAGAATAAAAAAACTCAGAACCTTAGAATCTCAGGATCTTAGTAACTTAAAAAAGAAATGGCAGAAAAAAGAAGAGATCTTGTATTAGCAGGATTAGAACCGTTGATTATTACACCCGAAAGTGTTTTTGTAAACGTTGGGGAACGTACGAATGTAACAGGTTCGCGAAAATTCCTTCGCTTGATCAAGGAAGAGAAATATGACGAGGCACTTGATATTGCAAGACAACAAGTAGAAGGTGGAGCACAAATCATCGATATTAATATGGATGAAGGAATGCTTGATGGTGTTCAGGCAATGACTAAATTTTTGAATTTAATTGCATCAGAACCGGATATTTCGAGGGTGCCGATTATGATCGACAGCTCGAAATGGGAAATCATCGAAGCGGGTCTGAAAGTAGTACAAGGAAAAAGCGTTGTCAACTCGATTTCGTTGAAAGAAGGAGAAGAAGCCTTTATTCATCACGCTAAATTAATCAAACGTTACGGAGCCGCGGCGATTATCATGGCTTTTGACGAAGTAGGTCAGGCCGATAATTTTGACCGAAGAGTCGAGATTTGTCAGCGTTCGTATGATATTTTGGTTAACAAAGTAGGTTTTCCTCCACAGGATATCATTTTTGATTTAAATATTTTCCCCGTTGCAACCGGAATGGAAGAACATCGCCTAAATGCTTTGGACTTTTTTAGAGGTACAAAATGGGTTCGTGATAACTTGCCACATGCGCATATTAGTGGTGGTGTGAGTAACGTTTCGTTTTCTTTTAGAGGAAATGATACAGTTCGTGAAGCAATGCACTCAGTGTTTTTATACCACGCGATCAAGAACGGAATGACGATGGGAATCGTGAATCCGGAGATGCTTTCGATTTACGATGATATCCCAAAAGATTTATTAGAACACGTTGAAGATGTAATCTTAAACAGACGCGACGATGCAACAGAAAGACTTTTAGATTTTGCTGAAAACGTAAAAGGCGAGGTAAAAAGTGATGAGAAAGCAATTCAGGAATGGCGTTTAGGAACGGTTCAGGAAAGAATTACGCACTCATTGGTAAAAGGAGTTGATGCTTTTATTGAAGAAGATGTTGAAGAAGCGCGTTTAGCAGCAACGAAACCAATTGAAGTTATCGAAATCAATTTGATGACGGGAATGAATGTGGTTGGAGATTTATTCGGAAGTGGAAAAATGTTCCTTCCTCAGGTTGTAAAATCGGCACGTGTAATGAAAAAAGCCGTAGCGTATTTATTGCCATATATTGAAGCCAGCAAACAAGCCGGCGATAAACAAGGAAACGGAAAAATCCTGATGGCAACCGTAAAAGGTGACGTTCACGATATTGGTAAAAACATTGTTTCTGTGGTTTTGGCGTGTAACAATTACGAGATTGTAGATCTTGGTGTTATGGTGCCTCCGGAAAAAATTATTGCGGCTGCGATTGAACATAATGTTGACATTATTGGTTTAAGCGGATTAATCACGCCTTCGCTTGACGAAATGGTTTATTTGGCCAAAGAACTTGACAAACAAGATATTAAAATCCCGATTATGATTGGTGG
Organism: Flavobacterium sp. MMLR14_040; assembly: GCF_033657265.1. NCBI lineage: Bacteria > Pseudomonadati > Bacteroidota > Flavobacteriia > Flavobacteriales > Flavobacteriaceae > Flavobacterium > Flavobacterium sp. MMLR14_040. Next base: position 152,158 of record NZ_JAWVWO010000005.1, read on the forward strand.
AGCAACCACTTCGCGCGCGCATACTGCCGTGAAGATCGCGCCGCAATATCGAGAAACGGTAATTCACGTAAACGATGCTTCGCGCGCTGTGACGGTTGCAGGAAATCTTTTAGATCATAACCGAAAAATATATGCAAGCGATATTCGTGCAGAATACGATGCTTTTAGAGAAACGTTTTTAAATCGTTCGAGAGATAAAAATTTCTTAAGTATTGAAGATGCCCGTAAAAATAAAATGCAATTAGACTGGAGCGAATACACGCCAACAAAGCCAAAAGTAATTGGTAAACAAATTGTTGAGGTTGAGCTAGATGTTTTGGTTCCGTATATCGACTGGACACCATTTTTTCAAACCTGGGAATTGCACGGAAAATATCCGGCAATTTTAACAGATGAGGTTGTGGGTAAAGAAGCAACTTCTGTTTTTGCAGATGCTCAGGAAATGTTGAAAATAATTTTGGCTGAGAAAAAATTAAAAGCAAAAGGAATTTACGGCATTTTCCCTGCGAATCAGGTTGATGATGATGATATCGAATTGCGTGACGAAAACGGAAAAGTATTGGAGAAATTCTTAACACTTCGCCAGCAATCACAAAAAACAAAAGGCGCGCCGAATATTGCATTGTCTGATTTTATTCTGCCAAAAGAAAGCGGAATAGAAGATTATATAGGAGCTTTTTGTGTAACAACCGGTTTTGGTGTTGACGAATGGGCAGCTGAATTTGAGGCAGCTTTAGACGATTACAATTCGATTATGGTGAAAGCGCTTGCCGATCGTTTTGCTGAGGCTTTTGCCGAATATCTCCACGAAAAAGTTCGTAAAGATTTCTGGGGTTATGATCGGGAAGAATCTTTAACAAACGAAGAATTAATTAAAGAAAATTATAAAGGAATTCGTCCGGCACCAGGATATCCGGCTTGTCCTGATCACCTCGAGAAACCAACGATTTGGAAACTTTTAAATGTGGCCGAAGAAATTGGAGTAACTCTGACAGAAAGCATGGCGATGTGGCCGGCTTCATCTGTGTCGGGATATTATTTTGGAAACCCAAAAAGCAGGTATTTCGGACTCGGAAAAATAAAAGAAGATCAGGTGGTTGATTACGCCAAACGACGCAATGTACCAACCGATTATGCAATGAAATGGTTAAACCCTAATATAGCAGACTAAAGAAAAGTTTCAAGTTTATTTAGTTTCAGGTTTCAAGTTATCGAAAGCAACTTGAAACATGGAACCTGAAACTTGAAACAAAAAAGATATTTGATTACGTTTTTTGATTTCAGATTTTTTACACGAACTAAAACTCAAAACTCATAATTCATAACTCATAACTCTAATAATGAAAGTAACAGAACATATAGAAAACGCTAAGGGAAAAACATTATTCTCATTTGAACTTATTCCGCCTCAAAAGGGAAAAAGCATTCAGGAATTATACGATAATATTGATCCGTTGATGGAGTTTAAGCCGCCATTTATTGATGTAACGACTTCGCGTGAAGAATACATTTATATTGATAAAGGCAACGGACTTTTAGATAAAAAATTGACTCGTATGCGTCCGGGAACGCTTGGTATTTGCGCTTCTATAAAACATAAATACAATGTAGATACTGTACCGCACTTGCTTTGCGGCGGATTTACACAGGAAGAAACAGAATACATGTTGGTTGATTGTCAGTATTTGGGAATCACTAATGTAATGGCACTTCGCGGAGATGCGATGAAAGACGAACAATCTTTTGTTCCTAAAGTTGGAGGTAATCATTTTGCCATAGATTTAGTTCGCCAAATCAACGATTTAAATTGCGGAAAATACCTTCATGAAGTTATGGATGTTGACAATAAAGCTGATTTTTGTATTGGTGTTGCAGGATATCCGGAGAAACATTTAGAATCTCCATCTTTACAATCAGATTTAAAAAGATTGAAAGAAAAAGTAGATGCGGGAGCTGATTACGTAGTAACACAAATGTTTTTTGACAATGCTAAATATTTTGAGTTTGTCAAAAAAGCAAGAGAAATAGGCATTACAATTCCGATTATTCCGGGAATTAAACCAATTGCTGTTCAAAGACATTTACAGATTTTACCACAGATTTTCAGAATCGATTTACCGGAAGATTTAATCGATGCGGTTGATAAATGCAAAAACAATGCAGAAATAAAACAAGTTGGAATCGAGTGGGCGATCCAGCAGTCTCTAGAATTAAAAGCGGCCGGAGTTCCTGTGTTACATTATTATTCAATGGGGAAATCTGAGAATATTCGCCAGATCGCAAGTCAGATTTTTTAAGAGATTTTACTCGTTTTAAGCATTGCACACATTTTTGTCATTCCGAGGAACGAGGAATCTCCGCAAGTAACTCCGCACAGAAAAGCGGACAATCTTTGTCGAGCTTCTTGCGAAGATTCCTCGTTCCTCGGAATGACAAACATTGGAAGTAATTGCTAGCTTGGAATTTGGAATTTATCACGAACCTTCGGGATTGGAATTTAATTTTTATTTTATGAAAAAAGAAGAATTACAAGCGATAGCTTCTCAGCTAAAACATCCAACGGGAGAAAAAGGAATTGAAATGGCAAATATGATGAATAAAACCAACATCAATATGACACGCCATTCCATTCAAAACCTAAATATATCCAAAGAAAATAAAATTCTGGAATTAGGTCACGGAAATGCGGGACATGTAGAATTTTTATTTCAACAATCAGAAAACTTAAAATATTACGGACTGGAAATGTCTGAACTAATGTTTCAGGAAGCACGCCAGATAAACAGAAATTTTGTCTCTCAAAAACAAGCTTTCTTTTCGCTTTATGGCGGAAATAAAATTCCGTTTGAAGACGAATGTTTCGATAAAATATTCACTGTAAATACTATCTATTTTTGGCAGGAACCTGAAAAATTACTTCTGGAAATTTACAGAGTTCTGAGACCAAACGGAAATTTCTGCCTCACATTTGCTGAAGAAGATTTCATGAAGAAACTTCCTTTTACTCAATTTGAATTTGAACTCTACAGCACCGAAAAAGCACAGCAATTAATAAAGAAAACACCTTTTAAAATCGTTTATACAGAAACTCAAACAGAGAAAGTAAAAAGTAAAACAGGAGAATTGGTTGACAGAGCTTTTACTACCTTGGTTTTAGAAAAATAACAAAAAGTTAGAATAATAATTTTCGAACTCTTTTTTTGAGTACTTTAATTGATTTTTTTATTGCAAGTTTCTATTTCTGAATCCTAAATACTTTTTATAATTATGGAAGTTAAAAAAATCAATTTTCTCAAAAGTTACAGTAGCATTCTGTTGCTTCTTAGCGGTATTATCCTAGGAAGTATTTTAGGTCTTTTTTTTGGTAAAGATGTCATGGTTATAAAACCGCTTGGGGACATTTTTTTGAACTTGCTTTTTACTGCAATTATTCCGCTTATATTTTTCACGATTGCGTCTTCTATTGCCAATTTAGAAAGAACAGAAAAGTTAGGGAAACTTTTTATTATTATGATTGCCGTATTTTTAGCCACAGTCCTAATTTCGGCAATTGTTATGATTTCGGCGGTTTATCTTTTTCCTATCCACCAAAATATTATAATTTCTAAAGTTCCTGTTGAAACTATTCAATCAGCAAGTATTGGAGAGCAAATTGCCCAATTGCTTACGGTAAATGATTTCTTCGAATTGTTGTCTCGAAAAAGCATGCTGGCACTTATTATTTTTTCGTTTTTAATTGGTTTTGCCAGTTTGCAATCCGGTGAAAAAGGCAGCAGTTTCAGAAGTTTTCTGGATTCAGGAAATGAAGTCATGAAACAATTACTAAATATGATTATGAAATTGGCACCAATAGGTTTGGGCGCTTATTTTGCTTATCAGGTTGGCGTTTTCGGACCGCAATTATTTGGTGTTTACGCCAAACCATTAGGGATTTATTATGGTGCTTGTATATTCTATTTCTTTGTGTTTTTTAGTTTGTATGCTTTTGTAGCAGGAGGAAAAAGAGCATTTAAAGTATTTTGGAGTAACAATATTACGCCTGCTTTAACCGCAGTTGGGACTTGTAGTAGTATAGCAACAATTCCTGCAAATCTTGAAGCGGCAGAAAAAATGAATATTCCAAATCATGTAAAAAACTTAGTTATTCCGCTTGGTGCACCTCTGCATAAAGATGGATCCAGTATGTCATCTATTTTAAAAATAACAGTTCTTTTTGCCATGTTCGGAAAAGATTTTACAGAACCTTCAACCATACTTTTAGCTTTAGGAATTACTGTTATTGTTTCAATTGTAGAAGGCGGAATCCCGAATGGAGGTTATATTGGAGAAGTCTTAGCCATTACCGTTTACGGATTGCCAATGGAACAAGCTTTACCTGTAGCTATGATTTTAGGAACTTTAGTCGATCCAATTGCTACTTTATTAAATGTAAATGGCGATTTAATTTGTTCGATGATGATTTCGCGGTTCTCCGAAAAAACAAAATGGTAGGTTATTTATAAATTCCAAAATTTTAAATTCCAAATCCTAAACTCAAATTCTGCGTTATCTGTAAAATCTGCATGAAAAATAAAATACCAGTTTCATTAAATAAATAATATGAATTCAATATTACAACATGATCTAAACGATCTCGAAAATATTTTAGAAAAAGCAAAACAACAAGGAATAGATTTCTTAAATGATCTGGAAAATATTCCAACTTCTAATAAAAACTCAATTATTTATACCAGAGAATTAAACGAACTAGGCTTAGGCTCTTTGAGTGCGCTGAAAGAATTTAATGAACGATTAGCACCGTTGATGGTTGCTTCTCCAGGGCCGCGATATTGGGGATTTGTTACGGGAGGATCAACACCGGCTTCTATTGTGGGCGATTGGCTGGCTACGGTTTACGACCAAAATACGCAGGCAATAAAAGCACAAGGAGGTGCTTCGGCATTAATTGAATTTGAGACCATCAATTTATTACTGCAGTTATTTCAATTGCCGGATTCTTTTTTAGGCGGATTTGTGACCGGAGCCACAATGTCAAATTTTACCAGTTTGGGAGTTGCGAGACAATGGTTTGGGAAACAATTTGGGAAAGATTTTGCCAAAAACGGAATTTCAGAACCAATCAATATTCTAACGGCAACACCACATTCTTCGTCAATAAAATCATTGGCGATGTTAGGAATTGGAAGTAATAATTACACGACAATTAAAACAATTGAAGGCAACCGTGAAGCAATGGATATCTCTGATTTAGAAAAAAACATTGAAAGCTTAAACGGACGACCTTTTATACTAATTTCAAGTGCAGGAACGGTTAATACAGCCGATTTTGATGATTTCAAAATCATTTCAAAACTAAAAGGGAAATACAATTTCTGGTGGCATATTGATGCCGCTTTTGGTGGTTTTGCTGCAGTTTCGGATAAATTTAAACACTTAGTTGAAGGCTGGGAAGGGGCAGACAGTATTACAATTGATTGCCATAAATGGTTGAATGTTCCTTATGAAAGTGCTTTTTATTTAGTTAAAAAAGAACATACAAGTTTACAAATAGAAACATTTCAAAATTCAAATGCACCTTATTTAGGAAATCCGTTAGAGAATTTTAATTATCTGAATGTATTGCCTGAAAATTCAAGGCGGTTAAGAGCTTTGCCGGTTTGGTTTTCGTTATTGGCATACGGAAAAGAAGGATTTTGTGATATTGTAGAAAACAGCGCTTCAATGGCGCTTCATTTTGCAAATGAGCTTATAGAAGATGGAAATTTTGAACTATTGGCGCCAATTCGTCTTAATAATGTTTGTTTTACTTTAAAAGGAGATCATAATCAGGAAAAAGTTTCGCAATTTCTGACAATGCTTAATGATAGCGGAAAAGTTTTTATGACACCAACGGTTTATCGAAACCGAAAAGGAATCAGGGCTTCATTTGTAAATTGGCGCACAAATGAAACTGATATTAAAGTTGTTATAGATGAAATGAAAGAAACATTAAATGCTTTATAGTATATTTATAAATCAGTTTAAATGAATTAAAATGAGATCAGAATTTAAATTTTTCCTTTATCTATTTGTCTTCGTTTTTTCTAATCAGGGATTCTCACAACAAAATGGGACTAAAATTAATCTCTGGGAAAACGGTGCTCCTGGTTTTGAAGATCGTAAAGATGAACCGGAACAAGCCCAGGATTGGTGGGTAAGGAATATTCATAATCCTTCGGTAATGGCTTATTTTCCTGAAAAACCTAATGGAATGGCGGTACTTATTTGTCCTGGAGGCGGACATGAAAATTTGGTTTTTAATTCTGAAGGAAAAGATGCCGCTATATATTTAAATAGTATTGGGATAACCGCCTTTGTTTTAAAATATCGTTTGACAAGAGCAAAAGATTCACCGTACAAACTTGAAACTCATGTGAAGCAGGATGCTGAAAGAGCGATGCGGATAATAAGAAGCAGAGCAGCTGATTTTAAAATTGACGCTAACCGAATTGGTGCAATGGGATTTTCAGCGGGAGGAGAAGTAGTTGCTTTAATTGCTTATAACGCAAATAATGTTCTGGAAAACACCACCGATTTAATTGATAAAATAGACTCACAGCCCAATTTTCAAATATTGATTTATCCCGGGCCATTATTTATTCCGAAAGAAATTAAGGCTGATGCGCCACCTGCTTTTTTATTGGCAGCAAACGATGATTCCTGCTGTTCGGGTCCTATAATTGAATTGCTTAATGGATATCGAAAAGCAAATGTTCCGGTAGAAATGCATTTGTATTCAAAAGGAGGTCATGCATTTAACATGGGAAAAAGAGCGAAAACAAATTCATTAAAAACCTGGCCACAACGATTGGCAGATTGGTTTGAAGATAATAATTATTTTGTGAAATGATTTTGGTAAAAGTAATTTTGATACGATGAACGCTCCAATTGGTATTATTTTGGATATTCACACGCTTTTGGAATTATAATCGCGCTGATTCAAATTATTGGCGGCTATATGTTATTATTTAGACGAACCTTGTTAATGGGGTCAACAATTCTGTTTTCTCTCTGAATTTAACCTTGATTAATGTCTTTTATCAGATGAATGCCGGTGCGCTATTGCAATCTGTATTGTTAACAATTGGTGTTTTCTATTTGGTTGTACTGGATTCAAAGAAACTAATTGACTTTTTCTTTAAAGCAAAATCGAATTTGCAATCAGTACCTATTAATGGAGTTTTTCTGAAAAATAGTTTAAGGCTTTCAGCAATTTTGCTTTCATTGTTATTTACAATTTATCTGAAGAATTTAATGAAATAAAAAAAGAGCTCGTTTAATAATTTAAACGAGCTCTTCTTATGTAAAACTGAAACTGAAACTGAAAACTACTTAGTAATCTCTCTAAAAACAGCTTCAAGATTTTTATTTTTCTGGTTTAGTTGTAATGTTTTTAAACCGTTTTCGTTGGCAAAATCAAAAATAGCTGGGCGCATATCTTTTTCTGCAACAAACGTTAATTCCCAGGTCATATCATGAATGTTTCTATATGAGGTGATATTTTCCAGCTTTGCTAAAAGCTGTTCCTGAATCTGATAATCAAATTCTACCTCGATAACTTGTTCTTTATTTTCAGAAATTAAATGATCTAATTTTTTATCAGCCACAATTTGTCCTTTGTCAATAATAATGACACGATCGCAAATAGCTTCTACTTCCTGCATAATATGAGTTGATAAAAAAACTGTTTTATCTTTCCCAACATTTTTAATAACATTACGAATCTCCATTAACTGATTAGGATCCAGACCTGTAGTTGGTTCGTCCAGAATTAAAACATCCGGATTGTGCAATAATGCGTTCGCAAGTCCCACGCGCTGACGGTACCCTTTAGAGAGCTGACTTATTTTTTTATGGCTTTCGGGTGTCAGTCCTGTCAGTTGAATTACTTCTTCAATTCTTGATTTGGCAACATGATAAACATCGGCATTAAAAGCCAAATACTCACGAACATACAAATCCAAATACAACGGATTGTGCTCCGGTAAATACCCAATAGAAAGCTGGACTGCCTTTGTATTTGTCATGACATCATGACCATTTACAAGAGCAGAGCCATTATCGGCAAGTAAATAAGTAGTTAGGATTTTCATTAACGTAGATTTTCCTGCGCCGTTTGGTCCTAAGAATCCTACGATTTCTCCTTTCTCAATTTTAAAAGAAATTTCATTAAGCGCTTTTTGCGTTCCGTAACTTTTTGATATGTTGTTTACTTCTATCGACATGGAGTATTTATTTGCTACAAAAGTAAACAGAAATAACCTCGTTTACTACATTTTTGTTTTTTTAAGAAGTCATAAAAAAATCTTAACGTTTAGTAGCTACGGCATCGTTATTGTTAAAGGGTTATTAAATTTTAAAATATCACAAAATGAAAAAAATGTTAGTTATCGTTGCATTAGCTGTAGTTAGCTTTGCAAATGCACAAAAAGGGACAATCTTAGTTGGTGGAAGTATTGGATATTCTTCAGAAACTAGAACTCTTGGTAATAACGAAGTAAAAAACAATGAATTTGATTTTTCTCCAAAAGTGGGTTACCAATTTCACGAAAGTTGGACTGTAGGAGGTGAGGCTTCTTTTGGTTCTTCTAAAACAAAACAAGGAGTTAACGAAGATAGATTTAACACTACTAAATTAGGTGCATTTTTACGTTACACAATGCCATTGAATCCAACTTTCTCATTCTTTGCAGAATTAGGATTAGGTTACCAAGCTGAAAAAGACAAAACTTATGCTGGACCACTTACTTCAACTGCTAAAGGTGACGGTATGTATGTTGGTGTAACACCAGCTCTTTTTATCGATATGAAAAAAGGTTTTGGTTTAAACTTCAACATTGGTGGATTAAACTACGGTACAATAAACTACGAAAACAACGGACCAGAATACAAAAACTTCGATTTTAATTTTGGTAAAACATTTAATATTGGAGTTTCTAAAAACTTCTAATATTAAGGTTATATTAAATGAAAGCATCCGCCGTGGCGGATGCTTTTTTGTTTTAAGATGTTTTATGTGTTCGATTTTAAACAAATTGTTAAGAAATCTGTTAGAATGAAATCGTGGTATTTTTCTTGTTTAGGCTATGTAAAATCTTAATAAATCTTACCTATGAAAAAAATGCTACTTATTCTTGCATTGGCTATGTTTAGCTTTGCAAATGCCCAAAAGGGAACAATTTTAGTTGGAGGAAACATTGGTTATTCTTCTGAAAATATTGATCGACCACTAGCAGAAGTGAAAACAAATACCTTTGAGTTTTCTCCAAAAGTGGGTTATCAGTTTCATGATAACTGGACAGTAGGTGCTGAATTTATGATCCAGTCTTCAAAAACTAATAGTGGAGAAGGAGAAGGTAAATTTAATGCTTACAAATACGGTGTATTTGTACGTTATTCAGTTCCGTTAAGCGAGACTTTTTCTGTATTTGCTGATCTTGGGGCTGGTTTTCAAAATCAGAAAACAAAAACGGATGACGGTACAATTACTACAACACAAAAAGCAGACGGTATTTATACAGGAATAACCCCAGCACTTTTTATCAATATGAAAAAAGGTTTTGGCTTAAATTTCAGTATTGGTGGTTTAGGATACGAAACATTAAGCTATGACGCTAGTAATACTGATGTGAGTAAATTCTATTTCAATTTTGGAAAAACAGTTAATATTGGAGTTTCTAAAAACTTTTAATATATGAATTATATTCAATTTTGAAGAAAGCATCCGCGTTGGCGGATGCTTTTTGCTTTTTATGTGAAGTCTTTAAAAACTAAAAATTCTCATTTAGCCCCGATAGAAGCGATATCCTTTTGTGGCGGGGTTCGCCATAAAAGATATAGCGGATAGCGGGACATAAGGGTGTTTTGAAAACATAAATTTCTGCTTCAAAAATTCACTATAACTTATTTATATTTTAAAAACAAAAATGCCAATCAAAGTGAAGCCGAAAAATCATAACTACAGATTTTCAGCCTCACTTTGTTGACATTAAAAAACAAAAATATATTAAAAATAAAAAGTATTAATTAACTGGACTTTCAACAGCGGCTCTCATTTCCTGAGCAGCGGCAACCATTTCGATTAAAGCTTTTTTGGTTTCATCCCAATGGCGTGTTTTTAAACCACAATCGGGATTTACCCATAATTGATCTATCGGAATTACAGCCGAAGCTTTTTCTAGTAATTTTACCATTTCCTGACTCGAAGGAACACGTGGCGAGTGAATATCATAAACTCCCGGCCCGATTTCGTTAGGATATTTAAAGTTGGCAAAAGCATCTAAAAGTTCCATCTGCGAACGCGAACATTCTATTGTAATAACATCGGCATCCATATCGGCAATATTTTGGATAATATCATTAAATTCGCTGTAACACATATGTGTATGAATTTGAGTATCATCATTTACACCACTTGCCGAAATTCTAAACGCTTTTACAGCCCATTCTAAATAGTTTGCCCATTCTTCTTTTCTCAAAGGCAAACCTTCGCGAATCGCAGGTTCATCAATTTGAATAATTTTGATTCCCGCTTTTTCAAGATCTACAACTTCGTCACGAATTGCTAAAGCTATTTGTGTACAAGTTTCAGAACGCGGCTGATCGTTACGGACAAACGACCATTGCAAGATCGTTACAGGCCCGGTAAGCATTCCTTTTACCCATTTTGGAGTCAAAGATTGTGCATATTTCGACCATTTTACTGTCATAGGGTTTGGTCTTGAAACATCACCATAAATTACCGGAGGTTTCACGCAGCGGCTTCCGTAACTTTGAACCCAACCGTTTTTTGTGAAAGTAAAACCAGACAATTGTTCGCCAAAATATTCTACCATATCATTACGTTCAAATTCACCATGAACTAGAACATCGATTCCGGTTTCTTCCTGAAAACGAATCGTAGCTTCGGTTTCTTTTTCGATTAAATCATTGTATTGCTCTGTAGTTAATTCTCCTTTTTTGAATTTTGCTCTCCAGCTTCTCACTTCTGCTGTTTGAGGAAAAGATCCAATAGTTGTTGTAGGGAATAATGGAAGATTTAAAGCTTCAATCTGACTTTTTCTTCTTGTTGCAAATGTACTTTTGCGTTTATCATCAGAAACTGTAATGTTGGCTACACGAGATTTAACTTCATTATTGTGAATTAACTTTGAAGTTTTACGGTTTTCATTCGCAATTGTATTTTGTTTAAAATCTTCTGAACTTTCAATAGAAATTTCATTCGAAGCAAATTGTTTCAATAATACAATTTCGTTAATTTTTTGTTTGGCAAAAGCAAGCCATTGTTTGATTTCAGGCGTAAGTGTTGCATCATTCGTTTCTAAATCTAAATCACACGGGCTGTGAATTAAAGAACAAGACGGAGCAACTAATATTCTGTTTTCTCCCAAAGCATCAGTCGCTTTTTTGATTAATTCCAACGATTTTTTGAAATCATTTTTCCAGATATTTCTACCGTCAACAACTCCCAATGAAAGATTTACAGTAGCGTTTAATTTTCCTGATTCTAAAATGTCATTCAATTGTAAAGGACAGCGTACCAAATCTAAATGAAAAGTATCAACAGGCAAAGCCAATGCAGTTTCCAGATTTTCGCCAAAACAATCAAAATAGTTTGCCAGAATGATTTTTATTTTTGGAAAACGAATATTGATTTCATTATAAACTTCTGTAAAAGTGTTTCTTTCTTTATCCGTTAAATTTAAAGCTAAGAAAGGCTCGTCAAGCTGAATATAAGCTACATTTTCTGCTTGTAATTTTTCGAAAATTTCAAAGTAAACCGGAAGCAATTTGTCAATAAGATCAATTCGGTGAAAACCTTCTTCTTTTTCTTTTCCTAAAAGTAAATAAGAAATTGGCCCAATTAAAACTGGTTTTGTAGCAATTCCTAAATCTTTTGCTTCCTTAAATTCATTGATTATTTTTTCTGAAAACAATTCAAATTTTTGGTTTTTTGTAAATTCAGGAACAATATAATGGTAATTGGTATCAAACCATTTTGTCATTTCCATCGCCACAACATCTTGCCCGTTTTTTTGTGCGCCTCTTGCCATTGCAAAATACAAATCAATAGAAGAATTGGTTTTGGCAAATTCATGATAACGCTCCGGAATGGCACCCAAAGCCAAGGTTAAATCAAGCACCTGATCGTAAAACGAAAAATCATTAGACGGAATTAAATCTACTCCGGCTTCGGCTTGTAATTTCCAGTTGTTAAGGCGAATTTCTTTTCCGGCATCGATAAGTTCTTCAGCCGAAATTTTTCCTGCCCAGTACAATTCGCTGGCTTTTTTGAGTTCTCTGTTGCTGCCAATTCGTGGGTAACCTAAATTATTTGTTTTCATTTTTGTTTCAGTATTTTTTACTGAACAAATTTATTGTTTTAGGTTTTAATGCTTATATTTGGTTATTATTTAAGTAAATTGTCTTTTAAAAAGCATTTTTATAAGATTATATTACTGAGGTAATGTGTTTAAAAGAACTTTAGCAGTAAAAATTACTATGGAAAACTTAGATAAAACCGATTTATTGATACTGAAACACCTGCAGGAAAACTCCAATATTAATACAAAAGACCTCGCCAGTAAATTATTTCTGACGGTAACGCCGGTTTATGAACGTATAAAAAGGCTGGAACGCGACGGATATATTACTAAATATGTAGCTTTATTAGATAAGAAAAAAATGAATCGCGGCATGACGGTTTTCTGTAATGTTCGCCTAAAAGAGCACGCAAAAAATGTAGGAAGTAATTTTGTGAAAGATATTGTGGCACTTCCTGAAATTATAGAATGTTATAATATTGCCGGAGACTACGATTTTATGCTAAAGATACTTGTTCAGGATATGGCTAGTTATCAGGATTTTGTCATGAATAAATTATCAACCATAGAAAATATTGGAAATACCAATAGTATTTTTGTCATGGGAGAAATTAAACATAGTACGGCTTTAGAGTTTTAATCGCTATAAAATCATAAAATAAAATGTATTTTTGACATTTAGATCCACAATCTACAATCTAAAATCACAAATCTAAAATTGAATAATGAACTGGGAACAACTTTTATCACTCAAACGCCAAGGCGATACCAACAAAAGATTACGTGTAGAACAAGATGATACCCGTTTAGGATTTGAGGTAGATTATGACCGAATTATATTTTCGTCAGCCTTTAGATCTTTGCAGGATAAAACACAGGTTATTCCGCTTTCAAAAACAGATTTCGTACACACGAGATTGACACACAGTTTAGAAGTTTCAGTTGTAGGACGCTCTTTAGGACGTTTGGTGGGGAAAAAAATCATCGAAAAATATCCTGATTTAAAAGATATTCATGGTTACCATATGAATGATTTTGGTGCCATTGTAGCGGCGGCATCTTTGGCGCATGATATAGGAAATCCTCCTTTTGGTCATTCTGGTGAAAAAGCTATTGGAGAATATTTTTCAATAGGAAACGGACTAAAACATAAAGATAAACTAACGGCAAAACAATGGCAGGATTTGATTGATTTTGAAGGAAATGCCAATGGATTTTCTGTCCTTACCGCCAGTCGCCCTGGAATTGAGGGCGGACTTAGAATTTCTTATGCCACTTTAGGCGCTTTTATGAAATATCCAAAAGAAAGCCTTCCTAAAAAACCAACAAACAATATTGCCGATAAAAAATACGGTTTCTTCCAGACTGATAAATCATTTTTTGAAGAAGTAGCTCAGGATATGGGAATGATTGCCAACAAAGAGGGCGAGGATATTGGTTTCGAAAGACATCCTCTAGCCTATTTGGTAGAAGCAGCAGACGATATTTGCTACACAATTATTGATTTTGAAGATGGAATAAATCTTGGTTTAGTCTCTGAAGATTTTGCTTTAGAATATTTAATAAAACTGGTAAAAGACAATATTGGCGTTTCAAAATATAAAATGTTAGAGACCAAAGAGGATCGCATTAGTTATTTAAGAGCTCTGGCAATTGGAGCTTTAATAAACGACGCGGTTGATGTTTTTATTGAAAATGAAGAAGCAATCCTGGCCGGGAAATTTCCTTTTGCTTTAACAGATAAAAGCAAATACAAAGCTCAAATGGATGATATTATCAAATTAAGTGTTGAGAAAATCTATCAAAGCCGTGAAGTAATTGAAAAGGAAATTGTAGGTTATCAAATTATTCAAACCTTGCTGGATAAATTTATAACAGCTTTTAATAACAAATATCAAGGAAAGGCATCCAATTATGATAATTTAATTTTAAAAATGCTGCCGGAAAAGCATCATTTAGATAAAACTAACTTATACGAACGTTTGCTTCATATTTGTCATTTTGTTTCTCTGTTGACAGATGGAAATGCTTTAGAATTATTCGAAACTATTAACGGAAGAAAAAATAATTAATTACTGAAAAGCATATACAAGACCTACACCCAGAACTTGTCGTAGCTGAGCTCTTGGCCCGTCATTAACCTGACTTGTTGTTCCTGTTACCGGATCTACAACATCTATTTTGGTTTTGATGTCATCATCATAAACTAAATGAAGTCCAATGTTTGCTTTTACATAGGCATTAACTACAAGGTCTATACGGGTGTCGTAATCAATGTCGACATTTCCAAATTTGTTCAGATAATCGGTATATAAACTTAGCCTGTTTTCATAAAAAACGTTTTTATAAATTTCGTTTTTCATATATCCGGTGAATAAAATACCAAATTCGGCTTTTACTTTTTGTCCTTCTTCAACTAAAATTTGACTTGCAGGGTCATTAGGATCAGTTATATAAACGGCTTTTTTAACACCAAAAGAACCTTGATTTGCTAAATATTGATCTAATACCAAAGTAGTTTTTAACGTGATTGGAGAGAAATAAAACGTTCTGTCTTTTTGTTTGTTTGAATTCTCAGCTCCAGCTCCTAAAAAGATGTAGGCCGGTGCAAATGGTTTAGAGATTGCAATATCCCTATTAGGATAATTGTATCCGTCTGTAAATTGTGTGTTAAAATTAAACTTGGCAGAATAATACCAGTTTGATAAAGTGTCTTTTCTAAATCCGTAAGTAGAGTTTAACTGAACAGCATCATCCGTTTTTCTCAATTCAGTACCATCTTGTTTATTTAAACCATATTTTACAATAAGTTCATTCACCCATTTATGATTTCCTTTGGCATAAGTTCTTCCAAATTCACCTTTAAATAAACCAGAGATAGAACTTGTTCCCCCTGCGCTCCAGTTAACAAATGCAATTTCTGAAATATCAAAACCTATTTGGTTTTTCTTTGTCCAGTTTGAAGGAATTTTTGGTAATTGGGCAGGATCTAGCGTAGTTCGAATAATTTGAGCAGATGTCGTAACTGAAAAACTAAAAAGGAATAATAAGATGGTGAATCGAAATAATTTCATTAGGTTAACTTTTGATTTTTTTTTGACTGCGCAAAATAATTATTTTGAACGGTTAGAAAAAAGATTTGCTAAACTTTTAACGTCAATTTTGCATAATTGTTGTAATTGTAAGACAGTTCCATGCTCAATAAATACATCAGGAACGCCCAGAATTTGTATTTTATTTGTATAGTTATTCGCTGCTGCAAATTCAAGAATTGCACTGCCAAAACCTCCATTTATTACACCGTCTTCAATCGTAATAATAGTTTTGAAGTGCTCAAAAATATAATGTAATATATTGTTGTCTAATGGTTTAATGAAAGAAAGGTCGTAATGGGCAATGGTTTTTGGATTTCCGCATTCGTTTAGGGCAGCAATCACATTATTACCAATTGTTCCAGTTGATAAAACAGCTATTTCTGTACCGCTTTTTAGGCAATTTCCTTCGCCAATTTTAATATTTTCGTATTGTCCGAAATTTTCTACTTCCCAATTCGAAATAACACCTCGTCCGCGTGGATATCGAATTGCAATCGGATGTTTTAACCCAAATTGAACTGTATATAAAATGTTTTGAAGCGCAATTTCATTAATTGGCGCATAAATTATCATATTCGGGATCGATCTTAAATAAGCAATATCAAAAACACCATGGTGAGTTGCTCCGTCTTCGCCAACCAAACCTGCTCTGTCCAGACAAAAAATGACAGGCAAATCCTGTAAGGCAACATCATGAATAACCTGATCGTAGGCACGCTGTAAAAAAGTCGAATAAATATTGCAATACACAATCATGCCCTGAGTTGCCATTCCGGCGGCAAGCGTAACAGCGTGCTGCTCTGCAATACCAACATCAAAAGCACGTTCGGGAATTTCATCCATCATGAACTTCAAAGAACTTCCGGATGGCATTGCGGGTGTGATTCCGATAATTTTTTCATTTTTTTTGGCCAAATCCAGAAGAGTTAAACCAAAAACATCCTGATATTTTGGAGGAAGATTATCTTCATATTTCAAATAAATTTCTCCGGTTAAAGCATCAAATTTTCCAGGCGCATGATATTTCACCTGATTTTCTTCGGCTTGCTGTAAACCTTTTCCTTTTGTCGTGACAATATGAAGGAATTTAGGGCCTTTTATTTTTTTTAAACGGTTTAATTCTTTGATTAAAGTTGGCAGATCATGACCATCAATTGGTCCGGAGTAATCAAAATTCAAAGATTTGATCATGTTATTCTGCTTCGGATTTTTCCCGTTTTTTACCGCTGTGAGGTATTTTTTTAAAGCCCCAACGCTTGGATCAATTCCGATTGCGTTGTCGTTTAAAATAACGAGAATATTAGCGTCTGTTACTCCGGCGTGGTTCAAGCCTTCAAAAGCCATTCCTGAAGCGATAGAAGCGTCACCAATAATTGCAATATGCTGTTTGTTGAAATCGCCTTTTAGTTGAGAGGCAATCGCCATTCCGAGTGCCGCAGAAATTGATGTTGAAGAATGTCCAACGCCAAAAGTATCGTAAACACTTTCACCTCTTTTAGGAAAACCGGAAATTCCGCCTATTTGTCTGTTGGTATGAAAACTTTCTCGTCTTTCAGTCAGGATTTTATGTCCATACGCCTGATGCCCAACATCCCAAACCAATAAATCCTCCGGTGTGTTAAAAACATAATGCAAGGCAATTGTCAATTCAATTACACCTAAACTTGCGCCCAAATGCCCTTCTTTTACAGAAACAACATCAATAATAAACTGACGCAATTCCTGAGCAATTTGAGGTAATTGCGTCTCTTGTAAAAGACGTAAATCGGCTGGGTTGTTTATGTTTGAAAGTAAATCGCTTTTCATTGTAGAGTAAAAGACAAATTTACGGTTTTAAATTTAAAATAGTGTTTTTGAATGTGGATGATAAATTTATTTGGTATTTTAAATCTAATAAAATCATTTTATTGAAAAAATGAGGCGATTAACAGAATTAATTGCCTCAAAAAATCATTATATTTGAGGCGATTAATAAAATTAATTGCCTCATGAAATATAATTGGCAACTACCAGATTGGGAAAAATTTATATATGATGATTCTGTAATAGATTCATTATGTATTGAATTTGCATTTGAAACTGGAGAATTAAAAGGGCTTGTTGATTCTTTATCCACAGTAATTCAGCAAGAAACTATTTTACAGTTTATGATTTCAGAAGCGATAAAAACTTCTGAAATTGAAGGTGAATTTTTTAGCAGAAAAGATATTACTTCTTCCATAAAAAAGAATTTAGGAATTAGTGAGAATTTAAGTCAGATCAGAGATAAAAATGCGCAGGGAATTGGCAAACTAATGGTAATGGTTCGAAATTCTTATTCTGATAAATTAACGGAGTTGAAAATAAAAGAATGGCATTCTATCCTGATGGAACATTCTAAAAACGTTACTCCGGGCGAATATAGAAGTGGAGAAGAACCTATGCAAATTATTTCGGGTAATTACAATAAGGAAATTGTTCATTTTGAAGCTCCGCCATCAAATCAGGTTCCTGCGGAAATGAAGATATTCATTAAATGGTACCATGATTTTGAAGTAAAAAGCGATATTAAAAAAGCATTGATTAAAACGGCTATTTCTCATTTGTATTTTGAAAGCATACATCCTTTTGAAGATGGAAATGGAAGAATTGGCAGAGCTATTGCAGAAAAGTGTCTTTCAGAATCGTTAAACCGTCCTGTTTTAATGAGTATTTCAAGTACCATTGAACAGAATAAAAAAGCATATTACCAATCACTAAAAGCGGCACAGCGAACTCTCGAAATTACAGATTGGATTTTTTACTTTTCTAATTTGATTTTGGAATCTCAAAAAAATGCAAAACAAATTGTTCTTTTTACATTAACAAAAAGCAAATTCATAGATCAGTTTAAAGATGTAATGAATGAAAGACAGACAAAGGTTGTTTTGAAAATGTTTGAGAACGGCATTTCTGGTTTTACAGGAGGAATGACGGCGATAAAGTATATTTCAATTACTAAAACTTCCAGAGCAACCGCAACAAGAGATTTGCAGGATTTGACTGAAAAAGGTGTTTTAAAACCAAGAGGAGAAGGTAGAAACCGATCTTATGATTTGAATTTGTCAGCAAAAGAATAATTAAAACCTAACGATTTGTCAATATTTTTCTAACGCTTAAATCTAGAAAAATTATTTTCAAAACCCTATTTTTGCAATTATGATAAATCCTTTTACCGACGAATACTTTATGAAAAAAGCTTTGCAGGAAGCTGAAATGGCCTACGAAAAAGGCGAAATTCCTGTTGGTGCCATCATTGTTGTGGCTGATAAAGTAATTGCAAGAAGTCATAATCTGACAGAGTTATTAAATGATGTTACGGCTCATGCCGAAATGCAATCCATAACTGCGGCCGCAAATTTTCTGGGCGGGAAATATCTTAAAGATTGCACTTTATATGTTACACTCGAACCTTGCCAAATGTGTGCAGGAGCTTTGTATTGGAGTCAGATTTCAAAAATCGTTTTTGGAGCGCGCGATGAACAACGAGGTTTTATGGTAATGGGAACAAAACTGCACCCAAAAACAACTGTTGTTTCTGGAGTTATGGCCAATGAAGCGGCTGAATTAATGAAGCGTTTTTTTATGGAAAGACGTAAATAATATTTTTGATGATAACAATGTTATGACTGATTTTTCAACAATAAAAAAACTATTTCACATTTCAGAATCTAATGGTTTTGCAAATAAAGAAATAGAAACTGTTAAAAATATTTTTGGGAATCTTCCACAAGTATTTGTTGATTATTACGCTGAATTGGGTAAAATTCAAAACTTAAATCAGACACAAGATTTATTAATTACACCGGAACGTTTTCAATATTATCAGCACAATGACTTTTTGATATTTTATTCTGAGAATCAAAGAGCTTGTGTTTGGGGAATCAATAAACAGGATTTATTAAATGCTAATCCGCCAGTTTATATAAGTTATGATCAAAAAACGTGGCTGTTAGAAACAGAAACCTTATTAGAGTTTTTTACCGCAATGGCTTTTCTTCAGGCCGCTTTCGCACTTCAATTTTCACCTGAGTCATTTAAAGAATTGAAGCAAAATGAGATAGATTTTATCGTTGAAAACTACAAAAATAAAAACGTTGCTTTTAAACAATGGTGTGAAGGAATAAAATTTTACGGAAATTATAGTGATGATGTTATTATAATTATGAGTAATGATCAACTTTTTTATTCAGCCAATACCGAGGAACATTTTCATGAGATGGATGAAAATTTGTCCAAATTAGGTATAGAATTGTGAAACATTTTTTCTGCTAAAAGCTATCAATAATTCTTTCTTTTCCTTTTTGAAAAATAATTCAGGCAACTGAATTTTCCTCTTAAAATACTTCGGAAAATAGTATACATTTACTAGAATATAATTAGTGTTTTGTTAATATGATTTTAAGATCATCAAACAGCATTAGGTATGTTCTAACAGTATTTGTAACAATTAACTCCTTATCAAAGTGAAAGCAAGAAAATTAGTTTACGTGTTTTTTGTGTTTTTAATTTTTCAGGCCTGTGGCAAAAAATCAGATTTTAATTCTGATTTTTCATTATTCAAAGAATATATAACAAGTTTTACAGGCGGTATCGTCTCGGCACAATCGGATATACGTGTTGTTTTGGCTTTCGATAAAAAAGAATGGAAAGTAAATGAGGTTTTAGATAATGATTTGTTTGATATTTCGCCAAGTGTCGACGGAAAAGTTGTTGCGCTTTCAGGTAATACAATTGCTTTTATTCCGGAGAAAAAACTAAAAGCAGGAACAGAATACCAGGTAACATTACACTTAGATAAGTTAATTGAACTTCCTAAAAAAACAGACGATGATAAAACAGATCTTTCTGATTTTAATTTCACTGTTAAAACTGTAAAACAGGATTTTACCATCAATACGCTGGATATTCAGTCATACAGTAAAGAATATCAATACCTTAATTGCGTTCTTAAAACAGCAGATGATATCGATTTAGAAACAGCCCAAAAATTGGTTGAAGCTTCTCAAAACGGAAATAAAGTCAAAATTAAATTTGATAAAACACCAAATTCAGGAAAAGAATTTAAGTTTATAATTGATAGCATTCAACGATTAGATTCAGAAAGTAATCTGGAGATTGCATATGATGGAAATGATTTTGATATCGACCAAAAGGGAAAAATGGATTTTCCGATTACAGCGATTAATGATTTTAAGATTGTGAAAGTCGATATTCCTGATGATAATAATCAGCAAGTATTAATCAATTTTTCTGAACCATTAGAAAAAGGTCAGGATTTTAAAGGATTAGTTGCAATTCAAAACACAAATAACCTTAAGTTTTCTACTCAGGGAAATATTCTTAAAGTTTATTTCAGCAATCAAAAACCAGTTGAAGAAGTGGTTCACGAAGTTGAAGTTGAAACCGAAGCTGTTGCTGTAGATTCTGCAAGCGCAGTTGTAGATTCTGCGAGTGTTGCCGTGGATACTGTTGCAGTCGCAGAATCGGTTGTAGAGGAAGAAGTTGTAGCAGAGCCAGAACCGGAATCAGCAGTTGTTTCAGGTGAATTATTATTGGAAGTTTTTCAGGGAATCGAGAGCCAGTACGGTCAGAAAATGAAAAGCAATTATTCTGAAAAAATCTCTTTTGATCAAATAAAACCAAATGTTCGCCTTATCAAAAACGGGACAATCCTTCCAAGTTCAAGTAATTTGAAACTGAATTTCGAAGCCGTAAATTTAAGTGCTGTTGATGTAAAAGTGTATAAAATTTACAAAAATAATATTCTTCAGTTTCTTCAAAATAACGAACTAAACGGAACACAAAACCTAAAACGAGTTTCGCAGCCTGTCGCCAAAACGAGACTTAATCTTAAAGAAAATTCATTAATAAATCCGAGTAAATGGAACACTTTTGCATTGGATTTGTCTAAAATTATAAGCCCTGAACCGGGCGCAATTTACAGGGTTGAGTTCTCCTATAAAAAAGCCTATTCTTTATATAAATGCGAAAGTTCTGAAAGCGATGACAGTTCCGCAGAAAAAGAGGAAGAAGTCGATGAAAATGACGTAAACTACAGCGGAAACTCCTACGACGATTATTATTACGATGATTACGAATGGAGAGAAAGTCAGGATCCGTGTACGGGTTCATATTATTACAATGCTAAAATAGGAACCAATATTTTAGCTTCAGATTTAGGTGTAATTGCCAAAAGAGGTGAAAACAAATCCTATTTTTTTGCTGTAAATAATATTATTACAACTGAGCCGGTTTCAAATGCAAGAGTTGACTTATATAGTTTTCAGCAACAAAAGCTGGCAACAGCAGCAACAAGCAGCGAAGGAATTGCTTCGTTTCAGTTAGATAAATTTGCCTATTTTGCCATTGTCACTTTAGGAAATCAATCGACTTATGTAAAACTTGACGACGGAAATTCACTTTCGGTAAGTAATTTTGATGTTTCCGGCGAGACTTTACAAAAAGGATTAAAAGGGTTTATTTACGGAGAACGCGGCGTTTGGCGTCCTGGAGATAATTTGTATTTATCTTTTATTTTAAATGATGCTGCGAATAAATTACCAAAAGCGCACCCGATAAAATTCAGATTAACAGATCCGAATGGAAAAGTAACGTATCAAACCGTACAAAAAACGAATGAATTAAATCATTACGCTTTTACAGTCCCTACAGATCCTGATGCGCCAACCGGAAATTGGGAAGCGATGGTAAGCGTAGGCGGAGCAAAATATTATAAAAGCATCAAAATAGAAACGATTAAGCCGAATCGTTTAAAAATTAAAAATAGTTTCAGAAATCCTATTTTATCTTCCACTTATTCTAATACTAGTAATCTTGAAGTAACCTGGCTTCATGGTGCTATTGCCAAGAATTTGAATGTAGAAATGCAGGCTAAATTTTCGCAGCAAAGCACAACTTTCAAAAGTTATCCTAAATATGTTTTTGATGATTTGGTGCGCCAGTTTAGTACAGAAGAAATTAATGTTTTCTCCGGAAAATTAGACGCCAACGGAAGAGCATCCGTGAATATAGATCCTAAATTACAAGGTCAGGCGCCGGGAATGCTAAAAGCTGCGTTTGTTACCAAAGTTTATGAAGAAGGCGGGGATTTTAGTACCGATGTTATCTCGACAACTTATTCTCCGTATAAAACATATGTGGGGATTAAATCGCCAGAGCCAAACAAATACGGAATGCTCGAAACCAGAACAACTAATAAATTTGATGTTGTAACCGTTGATGAAAACGGAAAGCCAAAAGCAGTTAAAAATCTTGAAGTAAAAGTTTACAAGGTCGAATGGCGCTGGTGGTGGGATGCCTCAAGCGATAATTTATCGAATTACAATTCATCAGAAGCAACAACTTCATACAAAACCTTTAAAGTTAATACAGATTCAAGCGGAAAAGCAAGTTTTCAGTTTGCCTTAACAGATGAAGAATGGGGGCGTTATCTAATCCGTGTTTCAGATGAAGATGGCGGACATGCATCTGCATTAACTGTAAATATCGATTGGCCAATCTGGTCTGGGAAAACTAGAAATACAGATGCTTCTACAGCTAATATGCTTGTTTTTTCTACCGATAAAAAAGAATATGCTGTAGGTGAAAAAGCGCAAATTTCGTTCCCTTCAAGTGAAGGCGGAAGAGCTTTGGTTTCTATAGAAAACGGATCGAAAGTAGTGCAGACACTTTGGGTTGAAACTAAAAAAGGCGAAACAAAAGTTGAAGTTCCGGTTACAGCCGCAATGGCACCAAATGTGTATTTTAATATTACACTTTTACAGCCGCATGCAACGACCAAAAATGATTCGCCAATAAGAATGTACGGAATTGTTCCGATTGAAGTTGTGGACAAAAACACTATTCTTTCTCCTAAAATTACCATGCCCGATGTTTTAAAACCGGAACAGACATTTTCTTTAAAAGTAAATGAACAATCCGGAAAAGAAATGACGTATACGATTGCTATTGTCGATGAAGGTTTGCTGGATTTAACACGCTTTAAAACTCCAAATGCCTGGGATAGTTTTTATGTCAGAGAAGCTTTGGGCGTAAAAACCTGGGACGTTTACAATGATGTTATTGGAGCGTATGGCGGAAAAGTAAATCAGATTTTCAGTATTGGTGGAGATCAGGATTTAGGTGGAGGAAAAGCAAAAAAAGCCAATCGTTTTAAACCGGTGGTGGTTTATCTGGGGCCATTTAAATTAGAAAAAGGACAAACCAAAACACATCAGATCAAATTACCAAAATACATTGGTTCTGTTCGAACAATGGTTGTGGCGGGAGATGCGAACACAAGTGCTTACGGAAGTGTGGAGAAAGTAACTCCGGTTCGTAGTCCGTTGATGGTATTGGCTTCATTGCCGAGAAAAATTTCCCCATCAGAAAAAGTAACGATTCCAGTTACGGTTTTTGCAATGGAAAAACAGATTAAAAATGTTTCGGTTCAGATAAAAACCAGTAATGGATTAAAAGTTATAGGAAGCGCATCGCAAAGATTAACATTTGCTCAGCCAGATGAAAAAATGGCGTACTTTAATCTTGCAGTTGGAAGTTTAACAGGAATTGCAAAAGTGCAGATTGTTGCAACTTCCGGAAGCGAAAAATCGGTTTATGATGTTGAGATTGACATGACGAACCCAAATCCGGTAACGAATACTTTTACAGATGTAATTTTAGAACCTAATAGCTCTAAAACAATTAGCTGGAAAACGTTTGGAGTTTCAGGAAGTAATAAAGCTAAGTTGGAAGTTTCGTCAATGCCAACAATTAATTTAAACGGAAGATTACAGTTTCTTATTCAATATCCTCACGGTTGTGTAGAGCAGACAACTTCATCTGTATTTCCGCAATTATTCTTAAATGAAGTTGCCGATATTGATGCAACACGTTTACAATTGATTCAAAAAAATGTTACCGCCGGTATAAATCGATTAGGAAGTTTTCAGTTGCCAAACGGAGGGCTTTCTTATTGGCAGGGAAATACGCTTGCCGATGATTGGGGAACTTCATACGCAGGACATTTTATGATTGAGGCAGAGAAAAAAGGCTATGTTTTACCTATTAATTTCAAATCAAAATGGCTATCCTACCAACAAAAAGAAGCCAAACAGTGGCGATTTGAACCTCGTTACGGAAATGATCTGGCACAAGCTTATCGTTTGTATACATTGGCTTTGGCTGGTTCTTCAGATTTATCTTCGATGAATAGATTAAGAGAAACAAAAGGAATTTCTAATGAAAGTAAATTGCGATTGGCTGCCGCTTATATTTTGGCAGGACAAAAATCAGCAAGTCAGAACCTGTTTTTACATAGTAAAATTGAAGACGAAACCAGTGATTATAATTACTATTATTATGGTTCAAGCGCCAGAAACAGAGCAATGGCTCTTGAAACGATGTTATTGTTAGGGCAAAAAGAAAAAGCATTTGCAATGGCGATAAAATTGGCTAAAAATATGGCAAGTGACCAATGGATGAGCACGCAAACAACAGCATATTGCCTATATGCAATGTCTAAATTTGCTGCAAATAATGGTGCCAAAGGAATTGATGTTCAATTTAGTAAAGATGGGAAAACCCAAGTCGTAAAAACATCAAAAACAGTTGCTGACAAGAGTCTGGTTGTAAAAACAGGATCAAACAGTATTACTTTAAAAAATAATAAAAAGAACACCATTTATGTTCGTGTATTAAACACAGGAATTTTACCAATTGGGCAGGAAAATGTGGTGCAAAATGATGTTTCGGCCGGAATTGTTTTCAAAAATCGTAAAGGCGGAACAATAGATGTTTCGAGAATTACACAAGGAACCGAATTTGTTGCAGAAGTTACGGTTAGAAATCAACGAAATGAACATGTTGAAAATGTAGCATTATCACAAATTCTCCCGTCTGGGTTTGAAATCGTAAATACCCGTTTTACTGACTACGGAGATGCAACAAACAATATTGCAGATTATATTGATATTCGTGATGACAGGACAAATTTTTATTTTGGAATGAAAGCAGGCGAAACCAAAGTATTTAGAATTCTCCTGAATGCTTCTTATTTAGGAAATTATTATTTACCTGGATTGCAATGTGAAGCGATGTATGATAATACGTTTTTAGCAAGAACTAAAGGATTTTGGGTTGAGGTTGTGAAGTAAATAGATAAGATAGCCCACGGATCGAACGGATTAAACGGATTTACACAGATTATTTTTAAAATCATTCAGAAAAATTAAAAACCCGTGTAAATCCGTTTAATCCGCACAATCAGTGGGCTAAAATTCAAAAGTGTTGAAAAATAAAGTAAAAGCGTTCTCGCAACGCATTATAAACTGGATAAAAAGGAATAAAATAAAATTAGCAATTGTATTTTTACTCTTGCTGATTTATTATTTCTCGTTGCCGCGAACGTTATTTCAGGAACCTTATTCTACCGTTATTGAAAGTAAAGAAGGCGAATTATTAGGCGCAAAAATCGCCCGTGACGGGCAATGGCGCTTTCCTGAGCAAGATAGCGTTCCTGATAAATTTAAAAAATGCATTGTTTATTTTGAAGATGAATATTTCTATAAACATCCCGGTTTTAATCCTGTCGCAATGGTTAATGCCATCAAACAAAATCGCAAAGCCGGAAAAGTGGTTCGCGGTGGAAGTACATTAACGCAACAAGTAATAAGGCTTTCGCGAAAAGGAAAAAACAGAACTTATTTTGAAAAAATCATTGAACTTATTCTGGCAACACGTTTAGAGTTAGGGTATTCAAAAGATGAAATTTTAGATCTTTACGCCGCGCACGCACCTTTTGGTGGAAATGTGGTTGGACTCGAAATGGCTTCCTGGCGTTATTTCGGATTAAAATCCACACAGCTTTCGTGGGCAGAAAGCGCAACATTAGCAGTTTTGCCCAATGCTCCAAGTTTAATTTATCCCGGAAAAAATCAAATTAAATTACTTGAAAAAAGAAATAGACTTTTATTGAAATTAAATCAGGAAGGTATAATTGACAAACAAACCTATGAACTTTCTGTCGATGAGCCATTACCCGGAAAACCGTATAATTTGCCTCAAATTGCGCCTCATTTATTACAGCGGGTTGCTAAAGATCAGGAAGGAACAAAAGTAAAAACCACGGTTGATTTTGCTTTACAAAACAGAGTAAATCAAATTGCGAAGTATTATTACAATCAATACAAACAAAACGAAGTTAACAATCTGGCTATTTTGGTCATTGATGTCAAAAACAGAAATGTAATAAGTTATGTTGGAAATGCGCCAACAGATAAAGATCACCAAAAAGATGTTGATATTATTGACGCACCAAGAAGTACAGGAAGTATTCTAAAACCTTTATTATACGCTGCAATGCTCGACGATGGAGAAATTTTACCTAATACTTTGGTTGCAGATGTACCAACTCAAATTGCGGGTTATACACCCGAAAACTTTAATCTAACCTTTGACGGAGCTGTTCCGGCCCATCGCGCTTTGTCGCGTTCATTGAATATTCCGGCGGTTTTAATGCTGCAGGAATTTGGTGTAAATAAATTTTATGAAGAATTGCAAAAATTCAAATTAAGAGATATTAATAAAACACCGGATCATTACGGATTATCGCTTATTCTGGGCGGAGCCGAAAGTAATCTGTGGGATTTATGCCGTTCCTATGCAAACTTATCTTCGACAGTAAATTATTATACTAAAAGCCACGGAAAATATAGAACAAATGAGTTTGCAGAACTGAATTACGAAAATAATTTTGAGGCTGATTTTGGAGAAGAAACAAATCAGAAGAATATTTTAGGTGCCGGCTCAATTTGGCTGACGTATAATGCTATGGAAGAAGTAAACCGACCGGAAGGAGACGAAGCGTGGAAATTTTATGACAGTTCGTTAAAAATTGCCTGGAAAACCGGAACCAGTTTTGGTAATCGTGATGCGTGGGCTATCGGAACAAATTCTAGATATGTAGTGGGTGTTTGGGTTGGAAATGCAACAGGCGAGGGAAGGCCAACTTTGACAGGGGTTACAAGTGCGGCTCCTATTTTGTTTGATGTTTTTAATTTACTGCCAAGGCAAAAATGGTTCGAAACGCCGTATGATGATTTAGATGAGGTTGAAGTTTGTAAATTAAGCGGTTATCTGGCAAAAGAAGGTTGTCCGACATTGAAACAATGGGTTACCAAAAAAGGAAAAACAACGAGTATTTGTCCTTACCATAAAATAGTTCATCTCGATAAAACGGAACAGTTTCAGGTTAATAGCAGTTGTGAAAGTGTAGAGAATATCGTAGTTAAAAATTGGTTTATTCTGCCTCCGGTTATGGCTTGGTATTACAAAAGCAAACATATTGAATATTTACCATTGCCGCCATTTAGAGAAAATTGTATCGGTACTCAAACCGCCTCAATGGATTTTATTTATCCAAAAGCAAACAACAAAATTTATCTCACAAAAGATTTTAATAGCGAAATACAGCCCGTAATTTTTAAAGTAGCGTATTCGCAAAGAGAAAATAAATTGTTCTGGTATGTTGATAATGTCTACAAAGGCGAAACAAAAGTTTTTCATGAAAAACCAATTTTGATGACCGCCGGTTTTCATTATATTACCGTTGTTGATGAGTTTGGAAATGAGATTAGGAGAAAGGTTGAGATTGTGAGAGAGTAATGCTTTTTTTTGAAATCGAATATATTTTTTGTATAAATAACCGTTTTTGATGTACATCAAAATTTTTACTTTTTTGATTATACACCTTTGTCGTGAATTAATTATTAAACAAAAAATAAAAATGAAGAAAAAGTATTTTAAGTACATCAACACATTGTTTGTTGTGATTCCAATGACGTTAATTATGGCTTTTGTTGGGCTAATGCGTAATTATGGTTTTGGTCAAGATTGGTTTGTAAAGTTTCTTAAAGCCTGGAGTATTATGTTGCCTGTTGCTTATTTGGCTGCGTTTGTTATTATTCCGAATGCTAGAAAATTGGCAGAAAGAACAACCTCCAAATCATAATTTACAGAAAAGGTTTTTTTGTATATATTGGTAAATATTAGAATTGATAATGATACAGCAACTAAGTAATTACATAAAAAGTATTATAACCGTTACAGACGAAGAGCTGGTGATAATTCTTTCTTATTTTAAATCGCTAAAGGCAGACAAGAATGAGTTATTAGTGGTTCAGGGACAGATGAATCAAAGAAGCTTTTTTGTGGGTTTAGGTTGCTTGCGAATATATTTTATTACCGAAGAAGGGCAGGAAGCGACACGATATTTAGCATTTGAAAATAACTTCGCGACGGCTTTATGCAGTTTTATTTCAAACGAGCCATCGTTAGAATTTATTCAGGCGTTAGAACCAACGGAATTACTTTATATTTCAAGTCAGGATTTTTATTATCTACTTGAGAATATTCCGGCATGGGAAAAATTTTATCGCCATTATTTAGAATATGCCTATGTAAGTAATACCAATAGGCTTATGTCTTTTTTAACTCTTGATGCAACAGAACGATATAAGCAGCTGATGAATATAAGCCCGAAGATTATTCAGCGTTTGCCAAATAGAATAGTAGCAACTTACTTGAATATTTCACAAGAAACGTTAAGTAGATTGAAATCTAAACGCTACTAATTTTTACCTTATTCAAATTGGATTCCTAATAAGATTTATAAAATGATAAATTACTTATGAAAATTGCTGCTAACCCAGATAGAAGTGGAAATCCTGGAAATTGCTCCTAAAAAACAGCCACGAATTCACGAATTAAAACTTATAACAATTCTGAATTCGTGGCAAAAAAAAATAAAAAAAGGCACAAAAAAACCGCCAATCTTTCGAGAGGCGGTTTCTTGTTTTATTCTTTGATAACATTTCCTTTTTTGTCGTAGAAATGATATTCTAAGTACGTGTAAGCGTCACGAGGTATGATTTTCACCCATTTCTTATGTTCAAAAAACCATTTTGAACGTAATGATGGAAAACCTTTACTGAGGTATGCAGCCACAAATGGATGTGTGTTAAGCACAACTTTATTGTGGGTTTTTAAAATTCTTTCTAAATCGGAGGTGATTTTATCAATGATTAAAATTGGCGCTTCAATTTCGCCATGTTCATTGTTTGGATCTTCTTCTCTAGTTTTAATATTAACTTCGGGTCTTACTCTTTGTCTGGTAATTTGAACTAAGCCAAATTTACTAGGCGGTAAGATTTTATGCTTTGCTTTATCGTCGCTCATTTCTTCTCGCAAGAAGTCGAACAAAACCTTCCTGTTTTCAGGATTAGACATATCGATAAAATCAACTACGATTATTCCGCCCATATCACGCAAACGAAGTTGTCTGGCAATTTCAGCGGCAGCGATCATATTTACTTCCATGGCGGTATCTTCCTGATTAGTCGCCTTATTCGAACGATTTCCGCTATTTACGTCTATAACGTGAAGAGCTTCAGTGTGTTCGATAATAAGATAAGCGCCTTTGCTCATTGAAACCGTTCTTCCAAATGAAGTTTTGATTTGTCTCTCTATATTGTATTTCTCAAAAATTGGAGTGTCGTTTGATTGATAAAACTTAACAATCGATTGTTTTGAAGGGGCTATCTCTTGCAGATATTCCTTCGTTTGATGGTACAACTCTTCATCATCTATTTGGATACCGCTAAAGGTATCATTAAAAACATCTCTTAATATTGAAGAAGCTCTGTTAAGCTCTCCTAATACTTTTGATGGATGATGAGCAGTTGGTAATTTTTTACACATTGCAGTCCATCTGGCAAGCAGGTTCTGCAAATCTTTTTCTAATTCGGCTACGTTTTTGCCTTCGGCTACTGTACGAACAATAACACCAAATCCTTTTGGTTTGATAGATAGAACAAGTTTTTTTAGACGATCCTTTTCTTTTTTGTCTTCTATTTTTTGAGAAATAGAAACTCTGTCAGAAAACGGAACGAGAACAATAAATCTTCCTGCCAATGAAAGCTCAGCGCTTATTCTTGGACCTTTGGTAGATATAGGTTCTTTTACAACTTGAACTAAAACAGATTGATTGGCACTTAAAATATCAGTAATGATGCCATCTTTGTCAATCTCTTTTTCAAACTGAAAGGTTTTTAGGGAGAAATCTTTTAATTTACCTGCGCTTACAAGTTTTATGAATTTCAATTGAGAAGCTAAGTTAGGTCCTAAATCGTGATAATGTAAAAAGGCATCTTTTTCGAAGCCAACATTTACAAAAGCAGCGTTAAGACCAGCAACTGGTTTTCTTATTTTGGCAATAAAAATATCACCAACCTGAAAGTTGCTTTTCTCTTCTTCTTTATGTAATTCAATTAGTTTTCCATCTTTTAATAAGGCAAAATCTACGGCTTCAGAACTAGATCTAATGATTAATTCTTTATTCACACTGTAAATTTTTATCTGTTTTTTCAGAAAATAGAGTAAAGAGTAAAGAATATAGACTTAGTAAAAATCTAAAGTCTGAAATCTAAAATCTAAAATCTTATCTACAGATGGATTAAACAATATTTTTAACAGGTATTGAACCCGGGGAAAAGAAGATTAATAGAGAATAGAACAAAGAATATAGATTTTTAAGTCTATCTTCTATTTTCTTTACTCTTTCATCTTTTTTCAATTTCAATGAACGTTTAAAAAGAAAAAAGTAGTTTAAAACTACTTTTTCTTTTTGTGACGGTTAGCTCTCGCTCTTTTCTTTCTTTTGTGAGTAGCTACCTTATGTCTCTTTCTTTTTTTACCACTTGGCATATCGTGTCGATTTTATAAATTAATTAATAGTATTATTTTGCTTCGTTGTTTGTTTTTACTCCTTCTACAAAAACTTTTGCAGGTTTGAACGCAGGAATGTTGTGCGCTGGAATTTTGATAGTGGTGTTTTTAGAGATGTTTCTTCCAGTCTTTTCAGCTCTAGTTTTTACGATAAAACTTCCGAAACCTCTTAGGTAAACATTGTCACCAGTTTCTAATGAAATTTTAACTTCTTCCATAAAAGTTTCTACTGTTGCTTGAACATCTCCTTTTTCAAGACCTAGTTTCTCTGAAATTTTCGCTACGATATCTGCTTTCGTCATTTTCTTTCCTATTTTATTTATAAATGATGTACTATTTTTTTGAGTTTGCAAATATAGGAATTAAAAAAATAATTAATCAAGCTAATTCGTTAAATTTTAATTACATAAACATTTACTTTTGTATTCTAAGTATTTTACGATGGATTTTTCTAACATATTGATAAAATGGTATTTACAAAACAAACGTGATTTGCCTTGGCGAAAAACGACCAATCCGTACCTAATTTGGCTATCAGAAATAATGTTGCAACAGACTAGAGTTGCGCAGGGAACGCCTTATTTTTTTTCTTTTTCAAAGGAATTTCCTACGGTATTTGATCTTGCAAATGCTTCAGAAGAGCAAGTTTTGAAACTTTGGCAGGGATTAGGGTATTATTCTCGTGCCCGAAATTTGCATAAAACGGCTCAATATGTAGCAAATGAGTTAAATGGAATTTTTCCACCTTCTTATACTGAATTGTTAAAATTAAAAGGTGTTGGTGAATATACAGCTGCTGCAATTGCTTCTTTTTCTTATAACGAACCCGTTCCGGTAGTAGACGGAAACGTATTTAGAGTGCTTTCTCGTTATTTTGATGTTGAATCTGATATTACATTGCCGGCAACCAAAAAAGAATTTACAGAACTGGCTCGCCAATTAATGCCAAAGGAAGATCCTGCAATTTTCAATCAGGCAATAATGGAATTTGGCGCTTTGCAATGTGTGCCTAAAAGTCCGAATTGCCCGATTTGTGTTTTTACAAATAGTTGTGCGGCATTGCAAAAAAAGAAAGTAGATGTTTTGCCTGTAAAGTCTAAAAAAATAAAAGTAACGAATCGATTTTTTAATTATTTAATTTTAGAAGATGCCTTAGGTAATACTTTAATTCACAAAAGAACCGCAAAAGGAATCTGGCATAATCTGTATGAGTTTCCTCTTTTAGAAACGCGGGAAATTGTTGACTTTGATTTTGTTTCAAAAACTGTTCAAAATGATATATTTACAAACTATACTATATTAGGTATAGAAGATTGTAGCCATGCAACGGTTATTCATAAACTTTCGCATCAGCATTTGCATATTCAGTTCTGGAAGGTTAAAATCAATGAAATAATTGAAAATGGAGTAGACTCAGTTAGTTTGGAAGCATTTCCTTTTCCTATTGTAATTTATAATTTTATCAAAAAGCAAGAAATAAATTGCTAAAAAAATGTATCTTTGAGATAAATACCACAAAAAAAATGAACGGAACATTAAATAAAGTGATGCTCATCGGCCACTTAGGCGATGATGTAAAGATGCATTATTTTGATGGAGGAAATTGCATTGGACGTTTTCAGTTGGCAACAAACGAAGTTTATATTAATAAAACGACCAATGAAAAGATAACCTCTACAGAGTGGCATAATTTAGTAGTACGCAATAAAGCGGCTGAAATTTGTGAAAAATATCTCTCTAAGGGAGATAAGATTTATATCGAGGGACGCATAAAATCGCGTCAATGGCAAGCCGAAGACGGGACTACAAAATATACAACCGAAATTCAGGTTACGGAGTTTACTTTCTTGACTACCAAAAAAGAAGTGTCAAATCATAAACAAAATCACGAGTCAGAATCAGCAAAAAGTGTTAACTTTGATGCGAGTAATGAAGGCTTGCCTATAAATGATTTGCCTTTTTGATTGTTTAACTAATCTTTTTTGATTTGGACCCGGAGCCCAGTTTATTTTTCTCTACTAACTTAGACATCCATTTAATTATTGGTTTTGTCGGAATATTTATTTTGCTGTTCTTATCAGCAATTGTATCAGGTGCCGAAGTAGCACTTTTTTCTTTATCTCAAAAAGATATCGAAGATACTTTACAAGAAGATACTTCAAAAGGAAAGATTATTTCCAGTCTTTTAGACAAACCCAAAAAACTCTTAGCCACTTTATTGGTAGCCAACAATTTTTTAAATATTGGAGTTGTTATTTTATTCTCTTTTATTGGACAAAATATTTTTGCAAATGTTATTTCACCTGTATTTAAGTTTGGTTTAGAAGTTACTCTGGTGACAACTTTGATTTTGCTATTTGGTGAAGTTTTACCTAAAGTTTACGCCAGCCGAAACAATATAAAATTTGCCAAATGGGCAGCATATCCAATTTCTTTTTTAGATACATTACTCTCGCCAATAAGTTTGCCGATGCGTCGGGTTACCTTATATTTGCAGGATAAATTAGGAAAACAGAAGAATAATTTTTCGATCAATCAGCTTTCACAGGCTTTAGAACTTACAGATTCTGAAGGAACATCAAGCGAAGAACAAAAAATACTCGAAGGAATTGTTTCCTTTGGAAATACGGACACAAAACAGGTAATGA
Organism: Flavobacterium sp. MMLR14_040; assembly: GCF_033657265.1. Classification (NCBI taxonomy): domain Bacteria; kingdom Pseudomonadati; phylum Bacteroidota; class Flavobacteriia; order Flavobacteriales; family Flavobacteriaceae; genus Flavobacterium; species Flavobacterium sp. MMLR14_040. The sequence continues at coordinate 186,067 of NZ_JAWVWO010000005.1, forward strand.
GTCCAAGGATTGATATTTTTGCATTAGAGATATCAGAATCATTTGCTTCAATTTATCCAAAAATAATCGAAAAAGGATTTTCACGAATTCCTGTTTATAAAGACAATATCGATCAGATAGAAGGCGTTTTGTTTGTTAAAGATTTATTGCCTCATATTGATAAAAAGGAATTTGAATGGACATCTTTATTAAGAGAGCCTTTTTTTGTTCCGGAGAATAAAAAACTGGACAATTTATTAAAGGATTTTCAAAGCCTTAAAAGCCATTTGGCTATTGTGGTTGATGAATATGGCGGAACATCCGGATTGGTTTCTTTAGAAGATGTTATAGAAGAAATTGTAGGCGATATAAGTGACGAGTTTGATGATGAAAACCTGAATTATTCTCAAATAGATGAAAAGAATTTTCTCTTTGAAGGAAAAATCAATATGAAGGATTTCTACAGAATTGTAGATGTAAATGAAGATGTTTTTGAATCACATAAAGGTGAAGCCGAAACATTAGCCGGTTTTATTCTTGAGATTCTGGGGAATTTCCCTAAAAAAGACCAAAAAATAGCGTTTGAGAACTGTGTTTTTACTATAGAGACAGTTGATAAAAAACGTGTAAAACAAATAAAAGTAACAATAGAATAAAATGCTTAAAAGAATAATTTTAGTAGCAACAATTTTACTAACACTAACAATTGTAAGCTGTAAAGATGATGTGATGCCCAAACCGGCAAGCTTTTTACGTTTGGATTATCCGGAAGCTACTTATGCTAATTTTGAAAGTAATTGTCCGTTTTCTTTTCAAATGAATGACGCTGCAATTATAAAAGACGAAAAAAATTGTGGTTTTGCTATTACATATCCGAAGATGAAAGCTACCATTTATTTAACTTATAAGCCAGTAAACGGCAATATCGAAAAATTGCTTAAAGATGCTCAGAAACTAACTTACGAGCATGTAATAAAAGCTGATGATATATTAGAACAGCCGTATTTAAACCCTGAAAAAAAGGTTTACGGGATGTTTTATCAAGTTGATGGAAACGCTGCTACAAACTCTCAATTTTACGTTACAGACAGTACAAAGCATTTTATAACCGGATCGGTTTATTTTTATGCAAAACCCAATTTTGATTCGATTATGCCGGCAGCCAGCTATATCAAAAATGATATGCGACAGCTGATGGAAACATTAAAATGGAAATAACATAAAAAAAGCATTCAACTGAATGCTTTTTTTACGTTTTAAAGTGATGTAATTTAAAATTGCATTGAACTAATAAGCTGAAAATGCATCATTCATAAATTCCTGAAGTCCTGCTTCTTCGAGTATCTCGATTGAGAATCCTCCAAAACGCTTTGGAAGCCAAATAATTCGAATTCCGCTGGGAGAATTAAGGCTTTCCAGTGATAAAGGATTTCCATTTTCATCTTCCGGCTGAACTCCCTTAGATACCAATTCACCAAAAACTTTTTCAATGTCGGGAACAGAATAACAATGACGATAAATAGTTCCTTCGCCTTTAGTATCTAATAGTTCTTTTAAATTTCCTGAAAAAGGCTTCACCAGCATAAATCGTTCCTGACCCATTTTCACCACAGCATATTCGACATGGAGTTCTCCTCTTTTCCAAGTGAATTTCTTTGAGATTTCGGCTCCGAGGATTTGTTTGTAATAATCACAAGCTGCCTGAAGGTCTTTAACTAAAATGTCTATATGGCTAAATTTAAGGTTCATTCTTTTTGTATTAATTATTATTGCTTTGATTGAAATCGATTAGAATAATTCAAAAAAAAACAGTAGCAATCCGGAGTTTGCTACTGTTTGAAATGTATTATTTCTTTTGTTTTTCAGTACTCTGCAAATGTTTTACGATTTTACATTCGAAGTTTTATATGTCTTTCCGTCTCCTGTTTCCTGAACCACTTTAGTTAAACTTTCAGGGTTTTGAATTGTTTTATCGAAAGTAACTGTTGCTGTTTTTTTGTCAAAATCAACGGCAGCTTTTTCAACTCCTTCAAGATTAGATAATTCTTTTTCAATCGTTTTTGCGCATCCTACTGCACAAGTCATTCCTTCGATTGTAAAACTTGCAGTTTGCACGTTTTCAGCTGCAATTGTTTTGTGTTCTTTTGGAGATTCTACAGCTTTTATATTGGCTAAGTTTTTATCTTCTTCTTTTTTACAGCTTACAAATACTAAACCTGAAATTGCTAATGCCGTGATGATTTTTGTGAATTTCATTATATTGATGTTTTTAAATTAGCTAAATGATGTTTACAAAATTAATAAAAAACAGAAGGTCAGTTCATAAAATAATTACAAATTTGCAGTAAAATACTATTTATGGATGCAAAACAATTAAAGTGGTTTTATTTATTCTTGCTTTCACTAATTTGGGGAAGTTCTTTTATTTTAATTAAAAGAGGATTAGTTGGTTTGACAGCGATTCAGGTAGGTTCACTCCGAATTATTTTTGCCGCTTTGTTTTTGCTAATTATAGGATTTTCGAGTTTAAAGAAAATTTCCCGCCGTCAATGGAAATTTGTGGCGCTAACATCAGTTTTTGGGACATTTATTCCGGCTTTCTTTTTTGCTATTGCCGAAACTCAGGTGGATAGCTCGATTGTAGCTATTTTAAATTCGCTTACCCCTTTAAATACATTGGTTTTAGGAATAATTGCTTTTGGAATCCAATTTCAAAAACGTCAGGTTTTAGGAGTTTTTGTTGGTTTAGTTGGATGCTTATTACTGGTTTTAAGCGGCGCTTCTGCGCATCCGGGACAAAACTATTATTATGTTTTTTTGGTAGTAATTGCAACGATTTGTTATGCTATAAATGTAAATCTAATCAAGAAGTATTTACCAGATTTAAATTCATTGAGCATTACAACAGGAAATTTTACGGTTTTGCTTATTCCAGCATTAATTATTTTAAGCACAACCGATTTTGCACAAAGAATAAATATCGAAACAACACAGCATTCTATTCTATTTGTAATGATTTTGGGTGTTTTGGGTACCGGAATCGCCAATGTTTTATTCTTCAAATTAATTCAAATGTCCTCGCCTGTATTCGCAACATCTGTAACTTATTTAATTCCTATCGTTGCTTTTTTCTGGGGATTATTAGATAATGAAATGCTAACACCAGTTCAGTTTTTTGGTGCTTTTATTATTTTGATTGGCGTTTATTTATCGGCGAAGAAATAAGAGTTTTTGTTTTTAACGGATGCCAGGCTGAGCGAAGGCGAAGCCCGTTCCAATTGGTGCGCCCTTCTCCCTAAGCTTCGGGACGCTCAGGTGACAAAAATAACCCATAAAAAAAGCTTTGTCAAAGTTTAAAACTTTGACAAAGCTTTTAAGAAATCTTAGTATCTCAAGACCTCAGACCCTTTCCCTAAAGAAAATCTGCTTCAGAAACACCTTCGTTGATTTTAATGTCTGACATTTTAATATCCAATTCAAAACCTGCGTTTTGTATTAGGTTAAAAGGAACTTTCACGCCTTTTACTTCTTTATAATCATTAAAATAAGTTGTTTGTGTTGTCGATTGCCCGCTTTGTTCTTTTATTTTGGTTTCAGCTACTTTTAATCCTGATTTTACATCATAATAATAAATAGTTTTTCCATCTTTTATAGCATAGGCGTCGTTACCGTTTATTGGTTCTATTCCTTCAACTTTTAAACCCGTTTTTTTGCTTAATAGCAATTCCTCAAAGGGAGCTGCGTTTGCTTTCATTTCGGCTAAATCTGCTCCTTCCAGGTTTTTACGTTGACCTTGTTGTTCGATATAAGCACCTTTGTCGTTCACAACTTGCTTCATCAAAGCCATAGTTCCCATAGAAAGTGAAACCATCATTTTGCCTTTTGAATCTAATTTTGAAGTAAAAGTTAAAGGAGTCGGCGCTTGCGGAATTGTTGTTGAACCTTTCATGGAAAGTGTTTTTGCTGCAGAAACTGCTTTTTCGCCGCCAATTGCTTTGATGTAATTTTCAAACACAGTTTTTGCGGTGATTTCAGACGGAGCCTCTTTTTTGCTTGCCGGTTTTTCAACAGGGTTTCCGTATTTGTCAAAATAATAAATAGGAATTTGAAGTTTTTCTAAACCGCCTAACACTTCAGATCCTTTTCCTACGATAACAATTCGCATATTATCAAGAGGAAAATATTTGTTGGCAACACGATAAATATCATCCGGAGTAACATTGTTAATCGTCTGAATGTATTTTTCATAGAAATCAGCCGGAAGCTTTTCTGTTTCGATATTTAAAGCGTAACGAGCCACAGCCTGAGGTTTTTCAACCTGCATAACAAATCTTCCGATATAACCTGCCTTTACGTTTTTTAATACATCATCAGAAACTTTTTCTGTTCTGATTCTTTTAATTTCTTTTACAAATTCTGTAACGGCACTATCGGTAACAGCATTTCTAACTGCAGATGTTGCTTTGAATTTAGTAACATATTTTCCACTTCCAATATTTGAGTTAGCACCGTATGTCCAGGCATGCTGTTCGCGGAGATTCATGTTTAAATAACTGTTGAAATCACCACCCAAAATTTGATTTGCAATTACAGCAGGGAAAAAATCAGGATCACTCATTTTTAAATTTACTGTATTTACCAATGAAATTTCAGATTGAACTGCGTTTGGAACATCAACAAAATCAATTTGAAGTTTTGATACATTCTGCGGATCTGTGTAATTGTTTTTTGGAGCGCTTTGTTTTTTCCATTCACCAAAAAGCTTTTCTACAGCTGCTTTTGTTTCTTTAAATTTAACATCTCCAATTACAACCAAATAAGCATTTTCAGGAACAAAATAAGTAGCATAATTTGCCTGAACATCTGCAAGTGTTACATTTTTTAAAGTTTCTTCAGAAATAAATTCCCCCGCTGGATGGTTTTTTCCAAAAGCTAAAGCATCTACAACGCGATTTGCAATTGCCGGAACGCTTTTTTCATCGGCTTTAAGGCCTTCTAATAATTTTGCCTTTTCCTTATCAAATTCTTCCTGAGTAAAATTTGGCTGTAAAGCGCCTTCGGCTAAAAGCTCCAGAACTCTTCCGGAATATTTAGAAAGCGAACTTGCATAAGCACCAGATGAAGTAAAATTGATGCTTGCGCCATAAAAGTCAATTTCTTCATTAAAAGCTTCTTTTTTTGTTTTTTTAGAGCCGTTTCCGATTAAACTGCTGGTTAATTCGTCAACGCCTTTTTTGTTTCCTTCGGTAAAAGGAGCATTGTCAAGCGTAAGGTTAAAGCTCACTCTTGGTAATTTATGATTTTCGACTACCAAAACTTTCATGCCGTTTGCCAAAACAAAAGTTTGTGGTTTTTTAATATTGACTACTGGCGGATTGCCTGGTTTAGGTTGTGTGCGATCTTGTGCTTGCATAATTCCGGTAAGGAATAAAAGGATTAAAATTGTATGTATTTTTTTCATGATTTGAGATTCTTAGTTTTCAACTTTTTTTGAAGGAACATAATCTAAAATTAAACGCTGATTAGGGTTTAAATACTTTTTAGCGACATCTCTAATTTCTTCTCTTGTTATAGAGTGGTAGAGGTCGATTTCGGTATTTATAAGATTTACATCTCCATAAAGTAAATAATAAGAAGCTAAATTTTCGGCAATTCCTTCGACACTTGCGTTTGCGTTGACGAAATTATTATCAAATTTATTTTGTAATTTTTGATAATCTTTTTCAGAAATCAAATCGGTTTGGATTTTTACAATTTCCTCATCCATTTCTTTTAAAATGTCTGCGGTTGTATTGGGCTGCATTGGCAAGCCGTATAAAATGTACATTCCGTAATCTTCCTGACTAAACCCGACAGCACCAATTTGAAGCGCCATTTTTTTATCATCAACTATTTTTTTGTACAATTTTGAACTTTTCCCATCACTTAAATAAGAAGAGATTAAGTCTAAAACACGGGCGTCCCTTGTTTTCATTGACGGTGTTCTGTACGAGGCAACCACCATCGGAATCTGAATATTTGGATCTTCGTAAGTTGCTTTTATCGTTTGATTAATTGGTTCTTCAGTAAAAGTTTGTTTTTTTACAACTTCCCCTTTCGGAATTGGGCCAAAATACTTTTGAATCCATTCTTTGGTTTTTGTTTTGTCAAAATCACCGGCAACAACTAAAACGGCATTATTTGGGGTGTAGAATTTTTTATTAAAAGCCTGGAATTCTTCAAGAGTTGCGGCATCCAGATCTTTCATAGAGCCAATTGTTGTCCATCGATACGGATGATTTTTGAACATATTTTTCTTCACTTCCGGCAAAATATTTCCGTAAGGCTGATTGTCGTAACGCATTCTTTTTTCTTCTTTTACAACTTCATTTTGCGTGTCAACTCCAATTTTGTTGATGATTGGATGCATCAATCTTTCAGATTCCATCCATAAACCAAGTTCTAAACTATTTGACGGAAAAACTTCATAATAATAAGTTCTGTCATCAGATGTATTGGCATTGTTTACTCCACCATTTGCGGTAACAATTTTCATCCATTCACCGCGTTTTATGTTTTGGGTTCCTTCAAATAACAAATGTTCAAAAAAGTGAGCAAAGCCTGTACGATCCGGGCGTTCATCTTTAGATCCCACGTGATACATCACAGAAGTTACAACAACCGGCGCCGAAGGATCGTTGTGCAAAATAACATGCATGCCGTTGTCTAAATTATATTCTTCAAAAGCTACTTTTTGAGCATGAGCTACTCCGCCAAGCATTAATGCAGCACTTAACATCATTATCGAATTTTTCATAAAGATTAATAATTTTTTATTACCTAAATATTATAGTAGGTAGTCAAGAGGTAATTATAATTACATCAAAAATAAGTTTTTTTAATGATGATTTTAATATTAGCCAATATTTTGATGCTACTTTAACAGTCTTTTACATCGTGATATGTTTTTTAAAGCCATAAAACACCTTGAAAAACAGACTTTAATGCAAGGAAAATATTTTTGAAATAAGAGATTGCACAGTAAATTATTAATTGTATATTTGCAACCTTAAAAATCAATAAATCAATTTGGTATGTATGCAATCGTAGAGATAGCAGGGCAACAATTCAAAGTAAGCAAAGACTTAAAGGTTTATGTTCACCGTTTGGCTAATGAAGAAGGTTCAAAAGTTTCTTTTGACAAAGTTCTTTTATTAGACGATAATGGTAGCGTAACTTTAGGCGCCCCAGCTATAGAAGGTGCTTCAGTAGAAGCTAAAGTGTTACAACACTTAAAAGGAGATAAAGTTATCGTTTTCAAAAAGAAAAGAAGAAAAGGATACAAAAAGAGAAATGGTCACAGACAATATCTTACTCAAATTGTAATTGAAGGTATTACTGCAGCAGGTGGAACTAAAAAAGCAGCAGCTAAAAAAGCAGTTGTAGCGGAAGAAGCTCCGGCTACTGAAGTTGAAGCAGCTCCAAAAGCAAAAAAAGCAGCAGCTCCAAAAGCAAAAAAAGAAGCTACTAAAGAATAATAACAATATTTAAACTCATACGTCATGGCTCACAAGAAAGGTGTCGGTAGTTCGAAGAATGGTAGAGAATCAGAATCAAAACGTTTAGGCGTTAAGATTTTTGGTGGTCAAGCTGCTATTGCTGGGAACATCATCGTTAGACAAAGAGGTTCTAAACATAATCCAGGTGAAAACGTTTACATCAGTAAAGATCACACACTACACGCAAGAGTAGCTGGAGTTGTTAAGTTCCAAAAGAAAAAAGATAACAAATCTTATGTATCTATTCTTCCATTCGAAGCATAATCATAAAGATTACTTATTACAAAACCCGTTCTGAAAAGAGCGGGTTTTTTGTTTTTTCTGTAAATTGAAATTGACTATCGGCGTATACATATGTAAATAAAAACGGTGAAAATTATTGTTTTATTATAGAAAGAAGCATATAATCAGCGTTATGTTGTTTTTTCTTAGTTGAAATTGACACAGAATCAAGCTTTTTTATTTTTGGAATTTGATCCGAAGTTTCGGGATTAATTTTGGAATTTTTCCATTGTATTATTTGTATTTTTGGCTGGACTAAACCACCCAAATTTTGAAAAAAATAGTTTTTCTTTTATTTCTTTTCTCTACCAGCTTGTTTTCAAGAGAAATTTATCCTGCTGAACCAATAGCGTCCTTAAACGATACTCAAAAAAAGATTTTATATGAATTCGCAGTTTTACAAAAAAGCGGTTCTGATGCTAATGCTTATTGGCTAAGACATAAAAATCACTTTTCTGCGATTCATGATTCAGTAAGAAATCAATTAGCTCAGGAAATTTATGTTAATGCTCATGTAATATATGTTCCCGTAAAAGATTCTGCAGTTCAAATCTGGATGCAAACGCAATCTCTCACCACTTGGATGTTGTATTTGGCTGCCTTTATTGCAATTTGTGCCATAATTACTTTATTACGTAATTATTGGAATTTGTTAATAGGTATTCTTATAAAACAATTTGCGCCGTTATTCAGACTTTTGTTTTCGGCAATTTTGCTTACTTATGAGTTGTTGTTGATAGGTGTTGTATGCGTTATTTGGGGATGCTATTTAGGAGAAATGACACTTAGAACAGTAATAATTCATACAGGTTTGTTTTTATTGTGGAGTCAGTCAACGGCTGTTTTTACACGAAAATATTTAGTTCAAAAATATGTTTTTCAAATAAAAGACAATTTCTGGGGAAGTAATAAATGGGAAACGGTAAAAACAATTTGTCTTCCGGCAATTATTGTGACTGTCGCTCTTTTGTATGTCTTATATAAAGTTCCGGGTGATACATTATATAATTATGAGATTGTTGTGTCTTGTATGGCGGCTATTTGTGCTTTGCCTTTTTGGCGTGTTTTAGAGAAATATATATCGCCAATTCTCATTCCTTTTAAAGACACTTCAATCGAGAGAAGTATTTATTCACTTGCTGCCTGCATGGTTTTAGCTTTACTTATAGATGGCTTTTTTATAGGACAACAGAATCCGCTTTTTTCCTATGTCATAATTGCCTTGACCAGTTTGCTGATTATCTCCTTTTTATTATTGTCACTTAAGGATAATTTTAAATACAATTATAAAAATTACTATTATCTACAATTTATTACCATTCTTTTTCTTTCGGCTGTTCTGTTGTATAGTTTTTATATTCATTCAGGTGAGATGATCTGGGCATCGCTAATAGGAACAAGCATTTATGTTATTATAAAATATTGGGAAATACCAACATTTTTTATAAGATGGAAAAGAAGTAAAACAGCCACTTGGGGATTTCTGGGAATGGCAGTTTTATTGTGGTTATTGGCCAAAGGTATTTTGTATATTTCGGGCGTTCTGTATGTAGCTTAACTTATAATTTGCCAGTATTTTGTCATTTCGACCGAAGGGAGAAATCACATAGTGAAGACGCACAGTACGTCGCTCTCTGGATGTGATTTCTCCTTCGTCGAAATAACACAGAAGTCTTTTGCAGTGTTGGAATTTAAAATTTAAAAAACTTGGAATTTCTACTCTGTATCCTTAGTTTCCTCCAAATCTTCTGTCTGACGCCCAACTTTTACTTTTGGACTATTTTGTGTTCCGGTAACGGTTAACGGAATTCCAAAAATACCTAACGGAGGTAATCCTAAACGCATTTTCAAATTCAGTTTTCCGTCTAAACTTGTAGTTCCTTCAATTCTTGGTCTAAAGCCGGCAAACTTAAATTTAAAGCGTTCAACCGTCATGATGTTGTTTTTAATAGTCGTTTTGATATCTACTTTAGAAACATCCGGATTTTTCATTGATTCAGAACCAGTTTGTTTGCTCACGGCATTAAACATTTTCAATCCTCTTACTTTTATGTCTTTAACAGCAAGTGTTCCGCCGCCCACAAGAGATGGATAAACAGGTTCCATATTGCCATTTAATCTTCCTTTTAGCTGGTAATCCAGGGAAACAATTCCTTGTGCTTTTTCTGCAGCGCTGGCCATTTTTCTAAAAACTTCTATTTCATTGTAAGCTCTTTTAATATTAAAATCAGATGCTTTAATTTTATACTCAAAATTAGCATTTTGAGTATTAACAGCGTGATAATTTCCATTCATGGAAACATGACATCCAATTAAATTAAAGCCGGTTTCCTGCATCATAATTTTACTATTATCAATTTTCAGGTTTCCTTTGGCATTTTCAAGTATCAATTTGTCAAAATAAACTTTCTGCGCATTCGCTGTAAGCTGTAAATCAAAATTATCCGGAATTATAATAACCCCAGATTTATTCTTTTCAGTTTTTGGCGCCTGAGTTTTTGGAGTATTGTTAAACATAAATTCGTCTACATTAATATATCTCGAAGAAACAGTAAAAGCCCCTTTTAAAATGCCTTTTTTGCTTGTAGCATAGTTAATTGCGTTTTGAAAATAACCATTCATTTTAAAATCAGACTGTCCATAGGATGCAATGAAATTATTAAATAAGATTTTATCCTGATTGATTTTAAAAAGACCATCTCTTATAATAAACTTTTGAGGAAGAAATTCTGAGTTGATACCAATGTTTCTTATTTCCAGGGTTCCTTTATTGTTTAGTTTATTATAATTTCCATTTTCGGCATCGCTTTGTTTTCCTTTTAAGGCTAAATCAGCTTTTATAAATCCATCTAAATTAAGTCCTTTGTGTGAGAAAACTTTATATATTTTTTTCACATCAAGTTCGCCTTTTGCTGTAACATCGTAATGTAAATCATCAAAATTATTTAGAAATGCCTGAACAAAAACCGGATTTCCTTCAAACGTAAATTGAGCAGGTTTAATGTTAAATTTCAAATCTTCAAATGTTCCTTTTTTATCCTCAATTGTAGTTTTAAATTGAATATTAGTAATAGGGTTAGGGTAATAACTTGTTTTTACAAAGCCATTCTTCAAATCAATTATTCCTTTTGCAACCGGAAATAACTTGTTTTTTCTGTCGAATTTGCCTTTTGCCTTAACATCCCCAACTAAAATCCCCTTTAATGTTAAACCAGGAATTCCTAATCCTTTATTGAGTTTAGCAAGATCAATTTTGGCTTTAAAAGCAGCATCTACTATTGGTGCATCCATTCCTTCTAAATAAAATTTCGATTTTAAATAATCCTCACCCACACGAAATGATAAATTTGCAGCATCAACAATTAAGAGATTTGGCTTTAAGGAAGGAACTTTTGTCTTAATTTCAAAATTTAAGTCTGAAACCGGAAAATCGCTATCGTCATAATTTATAAAACCATCTTCTATTTTTAAATCAAAATTCAAATCTGGTGCAATGTTTTGTGATGCTATATACTTTCCTTTCAGAGTTAAAAGAAGATTTGTATTTCCTTTCAATTCAGTTTTAGAAAGCCATGTGATATATTTTGGAGGGAAAGCCGTAAATACATCATACAATTCGCTATCATCAGATTTAAGAACAAAATCCATATTATAGCCGTCTTTCAGGAAATCAAATTTTCCTTTGAAATCAACTGGCAGCTGATTGATTTTTAAATTGTTCTGCTGAAAAAAGAAGGATAAAGAGTTAACGTTTATCTGAGTAATTAGATCTGCATCTACTTTCTTATTCATCAAATAAGGTTCGTTATCGTAAATGATGTTCAATTTCTCGATTTTCGCTTTAGAATGAAGATCAAATAAAGATTTACTTAAATCTCCCTTCCCTAAATAATTAAAGCCAATCGCATCAAAATGTACTTTTGTCGATTGATCGTCGTAAATAATTTTACTATTTATGATTTCGATTCTTTCGAGCGTTAAGGCTGTTTCTGTGCTGTCTTTTGGATTAGAATCCTGAGATGTAGATTTATAAATATTGTAATTTGCCTCGCCGTTTGGGCTCACTTTTACATTGATAAAAGAATCTGATAAATAAATCTGATCAATTTTTGCGGAGTTACCAAAAATTAAACTTACAACATCAATACCAAAAGAAACTTCCTTCGCTGTGATAAATTTTTCATTCTTATATGGCGCAGATCCATTTAAGTTTAGATCGTTCAGGGTTAAAGTCAGAGATGGAAAGTGGTGAAAAAATGAGACAGAAACATCCGAATAATTAAGTTCGGCACTCAGGCTTTCGTTTGCTGTTTTTTTAATTTTTTCTTTAATCTGATCTGCAAAGAGAATAGGGGTAAAAAATAATAATGCTAAGATTACGATAAGTGTTATTCCTGTGTATTTAGCTATTTTTAATAAAAAAGGTTTTGATGTAATTTTAGACATATAGGCTTAAATGCGGTATTTTTAATTGATTGTGGGGGTGGTAAAAAAAACTGTAGACTAGCCGTGTACAGTTTCTTTTTTTCCGTAATTGGTAATAATAGAACCTTCATATTCAATCCACTCTTTCCAGCGTTTGTCAATATCTATATTATCAGTATATTTTCGGGCAAAGCCTAAAAATGTAGTATAATGACCGGCTTCAGAAATCATTAAATCACGATAAAATTTTGCCAGTTCTTCGTCTTTTATGTTTTCAGAAAGTACTTTAAAGCGCTCGCAGCTTCTTGCTTCGATCATTGCAGAGAACAATAAGCGATCACAAAGTGCATCTTTTCGGCTTCCGTCTTTCTTCATGAATTTAAAAAGTTCATTTACATAATGATCTTTTCTTTCGCGTCCCAAAGTCAGACCTCTTTTTTTAATTATATCATGAACCATTTGTAAATGTTCCAGTTCTTCTCGGGCAATTACCAGCATTTCGGTTACTAATTCCTCAAGCTCAGAGTTATAGGTAACTAAACTAATGGCGTTTGAAGCAGCTTTCTGCTCACACCACGCATGGTCTGTCAAAATTTCTTCGATATTTGATTCGACTATATTTACCCAACGTGGATCTGTGGCTAATTTTAATCCTAACATAATTATTGCAGATTTATATTTTGCAAAATTAGTCTTTTTTTACCACCGAAAGTCAGGAAATATCGTGTAATTACGGCTAAAAAAGCATTATTTTTGTAGTTTAAAGATTTAAGATGAATCAAACAAAAAAACTTGTAATAATTGGTTTTGTGTGGCCTGAACCAAATTCGTCGGCAGCGGGCGGAAGAATGATGCAATTGATTTCTATTTTTAAGGAAAATGGATTTGAAATTACATTTGCAAGTCCGGCTTTAGACAGTGATTTTATGGTTGATTTATCACAATTTGGAGTAGAAAAAAAGTCAATAGAATTGAATAATTCCAGTTTTGATGATTTTATAATCGAATTAAATCCCGATGTTGTTTTATTTGATCGTTTTATGATCGAAGAACAATTTGGATGGCGGGTTTCTGAAAATTGTCCAAAAGCGATTCGTTTACTTGATACGGAAGATTTACATTGTTTGAGAACGGCGAGGCAGAAGGCGTTTAAAGAAAAAAGAACTTTTGAACTTCATGATTTGCTTTCAGAAGAAGTAGCAAAACGTGAAATCGCGAGTATTTTGAGATGTGACTTATCTTTTATTATTTCAAAATTTGAAATGGATCTTCTAAATGATATTTTCAAAATTGATCCCAGTCTGCTGTATTATTTGCCTTTTTTAGTTGATAAAATGTCTGAGGAAAATCTTCAGAAATTACCTTCTTTTGAAGAACGCAGGAATTTTGTCTTCATCGGAAATTTTCTTCATGAACCCAATTGGAATACAGTTCAGTATTTAAAAGAAACGATTTGGCCTTTGATTAAAAATCAATTTGCGGAAGCCGTTTTAGAGGTTTATGGCGCATATCCATCACAGAAAGTACTGCAATTGCATCAGCCTAAAAATGGTTTTTTTATAATGGGAAGGGCAGAAGACGCCAATGAAATTGTGAAAAATGCCAGAATTGTTTTGGCTCCAATTCGTTTTGGCGCGGGTTTAAAAGGGAAATTGTTAGAAGCAATGCAATGCGGAACGCCAAGTGCGACCACAACAATTGGTTCGGAAGCAATGTATGGTAATTTGCCTTGGAATGGCTTTATTACTGATGATGTTCAGGAATTTGCCCAAAAAGCTGTTGAACTCTATAAGAATGAAAATCTTTGGGAACAAGCCCAAAAAAATGGAATTGCAATTGTGAATGAATGCTATCAAAAAAATAAATATTCAGACGAATTAATTAAAATAATTAATTCATTGTTGAATGATTCTGAAAATCATCGTTTGCATAATTTTATGGGAAGTTTGCTGCAGCATCATACTTTAAAAAGCACCAAATACATGGCAAAATGGATTGAAGCTAAAAATAAAAATTAAGCTTCCATTTTTCCAAATCCCACCGTTTCTCGATACAATTGCGGCGAAACATCAGCATTAGTTTTAAAAAACCGGCTAAAATAATGTTCATCATCATAACCTAATTCGTAGGCGATTTCTTTTACGGATTTATTGGTCATGTACAATTCTCTTTTGGCTTCAATAATGATTCTTTCAGCAATTAAGTCGGTTAGTGTTTTATTGAAATAATTCTTTGATAATTTGGCTAAAGCTTTTGCCGAGATATTCAGCATGTCTGCATAGTTTCCGGCAGAATGTTTGGTTTTAAAATTATCCTCAATAGCGTCTTTTAAATTCTGAAGAATAAAAGGTTCTTTAGAATTTGGAATTGATTTCATTTCTTCTAATTGCTGATTTTTTAATCGGGAAGCTGTAATTAAAAATATTTTCAAATAAGAAACCAGTGATTCATATTGCGCTAAATCGGTGTTTTGAATTTCGGTTTTCATCTGATCCAAAACCATTTTAAAAATAGCAGAAGCTTCATCTGTAATTTTAACAAATGGCGGCTGATAGACGTTATTGAATAAAACACCGCTGCATGAAACTTCTTTTTGATGCATATGAATGCAATAAAAATCAGGATGAAAATGAATAGCAATTCCTTCAATAGGTTCTTTTACACAAAGCATAAAGGGCTGGTAAGGAGAAAAGGCGAGGAGTGAATTTTCTTCAAACTGATGTTCGGCAAAATCTGCTTTTACGTTTCCTTTTCCTTTTGTAACCCAAATTAATGAGAAAAAATTATTACGCTGCAAATGATCAAAATGGCTGTTGTCATCAAACGGAAGAATTTTGAAAGCCAAATTCCCTGTTTGTGGATTTATTAAAGTAAAAACATTTTGACTACTCATGTTTAATATTTTATAATTTTCGATCGCTTTCTTCAATTGGTAAATCATTAATGCTGGCGAATCTTTTTTGCATATAGCCATTTTCGTCAAATTCCCAAAGTTCATTTCCGTAACTGCGAAACCATTGTCCGGAATGATCTTGCCATTCATATTCAAATCTCACAGCCATTCTGTTTTCGCGAAAACCCCACAATTCTTTTTTGAGTTTGTAATGAAGTTCTTTTTTCCATTTATTGGTTAGGAATTGTTTTACTTCTTCGCGGCCATTAATAAAATCGGTTCTGTTTCTCCATTCCGTATCAATAGTATAGGCAAGCGCAACTTTTTCAGGATCTTTTGAGTTCCAGGCATCTTCGGCAATTTGAACTTTTTGAAGTGCAGTTTCAGTAGTAAAGGGAGGTAAAGGATGTCTTGGTGTTTCCATGCTATTTTTTTTAATATAAAGATAGTCATGAAATAATCACAACTATCTTTATAGCTTTGTTTTTTTTGTTGAATTAGTTTTGTAATTCTAAACTTGGAATTGCAGGAAAATCAATTTCTGTATTGGCAGTATTGTTGAAATAATTGGTTAAAACATTCAAAGCTACATGGGCTACAGTTTCTGCAATTTCAGCATCAGAAACGCCTGCATTTTTAACCGTGTTTACATCTTCGTCGTTTACCAAACCGTTTTTACTTACTAATGCTTTGGCAAATTTTAGTATGGCATCTGTTTTAGCATCTGTAGAATTTCCTGTTCTTGCATCGTGTAAAACTTGTGCGTCGGTTTTTAATAATTTTCCGCCAATGAAAGTGTGAGCGGCAACGCAATAATCACATGAATTTTTTTCTGAAATCGTTAAGGCTAATAATTCACCGGTTCTTGCACTTAATTTTCCGTGGCTCAAAGCACCGCTTAAGTTTAAATATCCTTCAAGAACTGCTGGGGAATTTCCCATTGTTCTCATCATGTTAGGAACAACTCCTAATTTTCCTTGTACGGCATTGAATAAATCTTTAGTTTTTCCTGTTACTTCTTCTGGGTTTAATGCTGTTAATCGTGTCATTGTATATAATTTTTATGTTATTATTTATTTGTTGTCTTTTGACATTACAAAGGTGCGACGATTACAGATCTTAAAACATGGAGAATTTACGCCAAGTGATGGACAATTTTCCCTGGATAGTTTTTTGAATAAAATTTTTGATTTATGTGATTTTTTAGTAGCTAATCCCGCTATCCGCTTCAATCTTTTGTTCCATTCCATTACACAAAAGGATTTCCACTCCTATCGGGGCTAGGGCAATCATTTTCATTAGAATCTTTTCGTTTAATTTGTCATTTCGCAGGAGAAATAACACGAGAAATTCCGTAAAGAAAATCGCTAATCTTTGTCGAATACTGAATGTGATTTCTCCTGCGTCGAAAAATGACAAATAAGAATAAAAAATCCCCGATTATCTTAATAATCGGGGATGTAAACTGTAAAAATGAAAAAACTGCTACTGTTCACTGCCACTTTCCAATGTGACTAAAAACTGTCACTGTAAACTATTTTAGCAAACCTTCAACAGCCTGAACGGTTGTCGCATGATAACCTGATTTTGCTTTTTCAAATATTTGTTTTGCCCAGGCTTTTCCTTCCGGGGTTTTAACCAATTCTTTATAAAGGGTCATTAATGATCCCGTTCTGCTGGTTGCAATCATAAATTGCTCAATTGCAGGATAAGCAGGTTTATATTGATGAATTATTGCCTGCGCAAACCACTGACGTTTAATAACGAAGTTTCCATTTTTAGTAAAACTAAATTCGTTATCAATTGCAGCCATTTCTTCGGCTGTAATATCTGCTGGTAAGTAATCTATAAAATGCTGTTTTTCTGTAGTTGATTTTATTTTTTGACTTAGTCCTTTAACGCTTGTTTTTCTCCAGCTTTTCTGAATATTATCTATTGCAGTAAAATCTTCAGAAGAAGGAGTTGTTATATTTGATGGAACGCCTGGTTTGTAAATCCAATCATCTAATTTTATTTTATCTGCAAGAGCTTTATCTCCTTTAATAAGGTTATCGTTTAAATATTTTACAAAATCTTCTGTTGTTATAGATTGAAAAGCATGCGCATTAAAATAGTTTTTAATAAACGGATCGAATTTTTCACGACCAACAGCAGCTTCAATTACTTTCAGGAAGTTATACCCTTTTACATAAGGAATCTGGCTAATTCCATCATCTGGATTTCTGTTTGTAAGACTTACTTTTAATCTTGTATCTGGATTTTTAGCGCCATATTCAGCGATATTATCATCTAAATCTTTTCGAGTTAAAACATCCTGCATTTCAGCCTCTTTTTTACCGAAAATTTCTTCTCCAATTCTATGTTCCACATAAGTAGTGAAGCCTTCATTTAACCAAATATCATCCCAGGTTGCGTTGGTTACTAAATTTCCACTCCAGCTGTGGCCTAATTCGTGTGCCAATAAACTCGTTAAAGAACGATCGCCGGCAATAACGCCCGGAGTCAGGAATGTTAAGTTAGGATTTTCCATTCCGCCATAAGGAAAGCTTGGAGGTAAAACCAAAACATCATAACGTCCCCAACGGTAAGGTCCATACAATTTTTCGGCAGCGCCAACCATTTTTCCAAGTTCAGCAAATTCCCATGCCGCTTTTTTTAATATAGAAGGTTCGGCATAAACTCCGGTTCTGTTGTCAATTGATTGAAAAGCAATATCTCCAACAGCAATAGCCATTAAGTAAGACGGAATCGCCTTATCTTGTTTGAAAGTATAAATTCCTGTATCATTTTTTTGTTGCGGATTTACAGAGGCGCTCATTACCGCCAATAAATCTTTAGGAACCGTAACTTTAGCATTATAGGTAAAACGTATTCCCGGTGAATCCTGACACGGAATCCAGGTACGAGACCAAATACTTTCGCCTTGAGAGAAAACAAAAGGTTTCTTTTTATCTGCAGTTTGTTGCGGATTTAACCATTGCAATGCAACAGCATCTTTGGTGGTGCTGTAATAGATGTTAACTTTTGTAGTGTTTGGTTCAATAGTAATATGAAGTGGTTTTCCGTGAAATTCAACTTCGTTTCCGAGTTCGAATTTGGTTTCTTTTTCTTCGTCACCTAAAGTTACTTTGGTAATGTTTAGTGTGTTTTCATCAAAGATAATTTCGTTTCCTTTGCTAATATTATCAATTTTCCAGGAAGCTTTTCCTGAGATTGTTTGTGTATCAAAGTCAACTTTGATGTCAAGATCTAAGTGTTTTACAACAGCAAGATCTGCTTTAGAAAAGGTGTGTTCGTCTTTAATAGTAGCTTTAGCAGTGTTTGTTTTTTCTGCCGAATCTTTTTTCTGACACGCAAAAGCTGCTAAAAATAAAGTTACTAAGAATATTTTTTTCATATTTATGAAGTATTGAAATTGAGAAACTAAAATTAAATAAAAAATCCCGTTCTGATTACTCAAAACGGGATTTAAATATGTAAAACAATCGATTATGCCAACATTGTAACCGGGCTTTCGATGTATTGTTTTAACGTTTGTAAAAATTGAGCTCCGGTTGCACCGTCAATTGTTCTGTGGTCACAAGCTAATGATAACATCATTGTGTTTCCAACTACAATCTGACCGTTTTTAACTACTGGTTTCTCAACAATTGCACCTACAGAAAGGATAGCAGAGTTTGGTTGGTTGATAATTGAATTAAATTCAGTAATACCAAACATTCCAAGGTTAGATACTGTAAAAGTACTTCCTTCCATTTCTTGTGGTCCTAATTTTTTGTTTTTAGCTCTTCCTGCAAGATCTCTTACTGAAGCACCAATTTGAGATAAACTCATAGCGTCTGTAAATTTCAATACAGGAACTACTAATCCGTCTTCAACTGCTACAGCAACACCAATATTAACGTGGTGGTTGATGATGATAGCATCTTCTTTCCACTGAGAGTTAATTTTTGGATGTTTTTTCAAGGCTAAAGCACAAGCTTTAATTACCATATCGTTGAACGATACTTTTGTATCAGGAACCGTATTGATTGTTGCTCTTGCGCCCATTGCTTCGTCCATGCTTACTTCGATCACTAAGTTGTAGTGAGGAGCTGTAAATAAAGATTCTGCCAAACGTTTTGCAATAATTTTACGCATTTGAGAGTTTTTGATCTCTTCTGTGTAAACTTCTCCGGCAGGAACAAATACTTTTGGAGCAGCTGGTGCAGCAGTTTCTGATTTAGCATCAGCACTTGCAGCAGGTTTTGCTTGTGTAGACGGCGTAAAGTTTTCGATATCGCTTTTTACAATACGTCCGTTTTCTCCAGAACCTTTAACCTGAGTCAATTGGATTCCTTTATCAGAAGCAATTTTTTTAGCTAAAGGTGAAGCTAAAATTCTTCCTCCATTTGATGAAGTATCAGCAGTTGCTTCTGTTGCTTTTTCAGCAGCAGGAGCAGCTTTAGTTTCTTCTGCAGCAGGAGCACTTGCAGTTGCAGCGCCTCCGGCAGTATAGTTATCAGCAATTCCAGAAATGTCAGTTCCTGCAGGTCCAATGATGGCTAATAAGCTATCAACGGGAGCAGTATTTCCTTCCTGAATTCCGATGTATAATAATGTTCCGGCATTGAAAGACTCAAACTCCATTGTTGCTTTGTCTGTTTCAATTTCTGCCAAAATATCTCCTTCTGCAACAGTATCACCTACTTTTTTCAACCAGGTTGCTACAGTTCCTTCTGTCATCGTATCACTTAAACGTGGCATAGTTACTACTATAACACCTTTTGGTAATTCAGTTGCAGTTTTTGCAGGAGCAGCAGTTTCTGTTTTTGCTTCAGCAGCAGGAGCGTCAGCTTTTGGAGCTTCGGCAGCAGGAGCGTCTCCACCAGCTAAAAGTGCTGAAATGTCTTCTCCTTCTTTTCCAATAATTGCTAATAATGAATCAACCGGAGCAGTTTCTCCAGCTTGAATTCCAATATGTAAAAGAGTTCCTTCGTTAAAAGATTCGAACTCCATTGTTGCTTTGTCTGTTTCAATTTCAGCTAAGATATCTCCTTCGCTAATTTTGTCGCCTACTTTTTTTAACCAAGTCGCTACCGTTCCTTCCGTCATAGTATCGCTCAAACGAGGCATTGTTACTTTAATAGCCATAATTAATTATAGTTTATGAGGTGTAAATGGATAGTCTTCTTGTGCGTATACTACATCGTATAATTGTTGCAATTCAGGATATGGAGATTCTTCAGCAAATTTCTGACATTCCTCAACTAAATCCTTAACTCTTTGGTCAATTGCTTCAATTTCTTCTTCTGTAGCGTATTTTTGATCCATAATTACATCTAAAACCTGAGTAATAGGGTCAATTTTTTTGTATTCTTCAACCTCTTCTTTAGAACGGTATAATTGTGCATCAGACATTGAGTGTCCTCTGTAACGGTACGTTTTCATTTCAAGGAAAGTTGGTCCGTCTCCACGACGCGCTCTTTCGATAGCTTCGTGCATTGCTTCAGCAACTTTTACAGGATTCATTCCGTCAACAGGTCCGCAAGGCATTTCGTATCCTAAACCAAGTTTCCAGATATCAGTGTGATTTGCAGTTCTTTCTACAGATGTTCCCATTGCATAACCGTTGTTTTCAACGATAAATACAACTGGTAACTTCCATAACATAGCCATATTGAAAGCTTCGTGTAATGAACCTTGTCTTGCAGCCCCGTCACCAAAATAAGTCATGGTAACACCTCCAGTGTTGAAATATTTATCAGCAAAAGCCAAACCAGCTCCTACTGGAATTTGTCCACCTACGATTCCGTGACCTCCGTAAAAACGGTGCTCTTTAGAGAAAATGTGCATAGAACCTCCCATACCTTTAGAAGTTCCTGTTACTTTTCCTAAAAGTTCAGCCATTACGTTTCTGGGATCAACTCCCATACCAATTGGCTGTACGTGGTTTCTGTAAGCAGTAATCATTTTATCTTTAGTCAGGTCCATAGCGTGCAACGCGCCTGCTAATACAGCTTCCTGACCATTATATAAGTGTAGAAAACCTCTAACTTTTTGTTGAATGTATAATGCTGCAAGTTTGTCTTCAAACTTTCTCCAAAGCAGCATGTCTTCGTACCACTTTAAATATACTTCTTTTGTAACTTCTTTCATCTGAATTCTTTCTTTTGCTAAAGTTTGTTTGTGTTATCAATTGTTGCCTATAACGCAAAATAGTTTCCTCCCA
This sequence comes from Flavobacterium sp. MMLR14_040, assembly GCF_033657265.1. Taxonomy (NCBI): domain Bacteria; kingdom Pseudomonadati; phylum Bacteroidota; class Flavobacteriia; order Flavobacteriales; family Flavobacteriaceae; genus Flavobacterium; species Flavobacterium sp. MMLR14_040. The sequence goes on from NZ_JAWVWO010000005.1 coordinate 207,395, forward strand.
CAAATTTGCGCCCGAAAGGTCGGGATGCAAAAATAAGACATTACATTTAAGAACTAAAATTTAAACGCTACTTTTTGGCTTTTTTTTACAAGAACTTTTTATCAAACATAAAAGGGAGCAAATTTTTAAGGGATGTTGATTTGTAAACCTCCCCAATTTCGCCCATAAAATAGATTTCTATAGGGGTTTCCTGTTTAATTTCGTATTCTGCTATTGATTGGCGGCATGAACCACATGGCGGAATTGGAGCTTTTGTCTGATTGTTGTCTGACGCTGCTGTAATTGCCATTTTTACGATTTTGGCTTCCGGATAAACACTTCCGGCGTAAAAAATAGCGACACGTTCTGCACATAATCCCGAAGGATAAGCTGCGTTTTCCTGATTTGATCCCAGAACTATTTTTCCATTATCTAAAAGTAAAGCCGCGCCAACTCTAAATTTTGAGTAGGGTGCATATGCTTTTTTTCGAATTTCAATTGCCTGTTCCATTAAGTCCTGAACTTCATTTGAAAGTTCTTTTATTGAATCATAAACTAAAAATGATGATGTAACGCTTATTTCTTTCATTCTTTTTAAGGGAAAAAAAATCCAAATTTCTAAAATCAGAAATTTGGATTGTTATATTGTTTAAATTTTTCTTGTTTAGTATTGCTCGTATTTATCGCCAAAGTTAAACGTTAAAGAAAAACGAAGTGTGTTTTCTAAAGGATTTTTAACTTTTGATGACGAAAATAAATATGATACGTCAATTTTTACTGCACTATACTTGAATCCTGCTCCTAAAGAGAAAAATTGTCGGGCTCCTTTTTCAGGGCTCTCGTGAAAATATCCTGCTCTTACTGCGAATGAATCCTGATACATATATTCTGCACCAACACTATAGGTGATTTCTTTTAGTTCTTCGCTAAAACCGTCCGGAGCATCTCCAAAAGATTTAAATATTCCAGAAACCCAGCCAATATCATTGTAAGCTTTATAATTTGCAGCATCGGCATCTGCCTGAGAAATATCGCCGACATCAGTAAAGTCTCCATCTCCGTTTGCATCAACAGCGGTTCCAGGTCCTGGAGGAGTTGGTACTAAAAGTTTTGTAAATTCTACACTTACCCCCACTTTATTATAATCGTCTAAAATAAAATCGAAACCTCCTCCTAACCTTAGGTTTGCTGGTAAAAAGTTAGCACTTATATCATCATTATCATAACTGATTTTTTGACCTACATTTTGCATATTAAAACCTGCTCTCCATCTTCCGTTAAAATCAGCATAAGCAATTTCATCAGATTGATAGAAGCCCGCAATGTCTACTGCAAAAGAACTTGCAGCTGATGCGTCAATGTCGGTTGAAGGAATTTTTAAGTTTGAACGGATGTATCTTGCACCAACAGCCATAGAGAATTTATCACTTAATTTTAATGAATAAGATCCATCTAAGGCAAATTCATTAGGATTTACTTCTCTTGTAGGTTCGTTTGGGTCTCCGGTTTCTCTTAGTTCAATTCCTCCAAAACCAAAGTAACGAAAGCTTGTTGCAAAAGCACTTCGTTCGTTAATTTTGTTGTAGTAAGTAAGTTGTCCTAAAGAAATGTCGTTGGCCAAATCTGTCAAATAAGGAGTGTAGCTTATTGAAAGTCCTTGCGCATCTGTTGCAAATGCATATTTTGCAGGATTCCATTGTTGAGAGTAAGCATCTGTTGATGTTGCAACTCCCTGATCTGCCATACCTGCCGCTCTTGCATCAGCAGCAACTAATAGGAAAGGTACTCCGGTAGTAATAGGACGTGTAATGTCTTGGGCTTTTGCGTACGAAATAATTAATAAACAAATTAATAGTAGAGATATTTTTTTCATTTATAGATTTAAGGTTTTTATGGTAAAAATATATATATATTTATAATATGACAAGTTTTTCGTACTTTTCTGCTCTTTTATTTGTTAAATTTGATCTCACAGTGAGTTTATAGATGTAAACGCCTTTCCCAATGCGGTCTCCAAAATCATCTTTGCCGTCCCAGGTTATCTCTCTTGATAAAAAGCCTTCGGTTGTAATCACCTGATTTTTTGTCCATACCACTTTTCCTGTAATTGTCATCACCTGAACCTGCACATCCAAAGGTTCGTAAGGTCTGTTGTGTGAAAACCAAAATTGAGTGTAGGTCGAAAATGGATTTGGATAATTAAGAACGTGTGTCAGCGTCAGCGATTCATCTCCAACAACTATAAACTGTATTTCACTTGTAACGGGATTGTTATAAACATCCCAGGCTGTAAAGCTTATAGTGTGCAATCCTGCTTCTAAATTTCTTAGCGGAAAACGTAAATTTCCATTTGTGTAATCGTCTAATTTAGTTTGATAGTAATCGTTTAATATATAAGGATTACTTACATCGCCGTCTAAAATCGCAACAATGTCATGGCCAATTCCGCTAGCGGTATTTATTCCGTTTTCATCTTCTAAAAAAGCCAATAAAAATGGGGAACTATTCGTGATTCCGCCAGAAACAAAAGTTTCATCGTTCATATATAACTTCACTTTCGGATTAATATTGTCCACAGGTGCATTTTCATTTATTCCGCCTATTTTAATGGCGGTATTATAGCCTGATTGATTCTCTAAAATTGTTGTTTTCTTGGCATAAAAGCTAATTCGGCCATAGTCTAAAGGGATTCTAATGTCTCTTGGCACAACAAAACTAAATTCAAACTGACCATTGGTTACTGATGCATTTCCTCTAAAAATGGTTTCTCCCAAAGTTTTGAAAGACATTGCAGGACTATAACCATCGTTATTTAATGTTGTGGTTGTAATTAATTTATCAAAAACAGCAGTAGCTAATTCGCCATTATAATTGCTTAAAATAGTATTGTTCTCGTCTGTAATTTCTCCTGTAATTTTAATTTTTGCTAAAGATTTAAAATCATCAATAGGTTGTGAAATAACAACATCATTTACTTTTGTTAAATTAATTCTGGGTTTTGGAATAGCCAGCATCAAAGCGGGATCTCCAATATAAAAAATCACATTACTGGATGAGCTTGGATTGTCATTTTTAGAAATTCGAAGCGCTTCTGAGATCGTAGTATATTGGTTTGCACCATAAGAAAGCAGGTTTTTTGTAAGGCTGTCATTAAAATTTTCTGCATTATATTGACCTATAGAGCGAATGGTTGTAAGCATTGCAATGGCTCCTCCTTTCGGGTTCCAAAATGTGTATTCGCCCGCTGTTGGCCTTGTTGGGTCATCAAATCTCGAAAACTCGCAGGTAATGGTTATGAATAAAGGATATTTGTATTGATTGTTTAAGTTTTGACCGTCAGATTTCTCCCAGATTCTTTCGCTTGCTAATCCATCTTCGCCACCATGACCTAAATAATTAAAGACTAAAGCTCCTTTTTCAAAAGCATCAAAAAAGTCAGTTCTTGCTTTAGGATATCTCGATCCTCCGGCAGAAGCTTCCTGAGTATAAGAGTCCAGAATAATTTTGTCAATATTAAAAAAAGGTTTTTCGGTTGAGATAAGATCTGCCAATGCGTTTTGACGGGATTGTAAAGAAGCGTCAGAACTCTGGTCGGCATCATCGCTTACTAAAACAAAATTATTTCTCCAGTTTCCATACGATTTAGTATCGTGATATTCTAAAACTTTAGTGACCATTTCTTCGGCCTGAGCATTGTCTGAAATTAGCATTCTTCCAACCGCGATATCAATTCCTCCAAAAAAAGAAATCACATTTCCTTCATCAGCATCCATGAGGCCGTAGAAGTCATCTGATGCAAATGAAGATTCTCCAACGGTATTACTGTTTAAGGAATGATATATAGGTACAATATTCGTGTTATTTGAAATTCTGTTTTTATAATCGAATGATGCATCTCCAAACAAATTCACGTATTTAATTCTTTTTTCTGCAGAAGAAGCATTTTCATAAATATATCGAATGCAGTTTCTAATGGCCGAAATATCTTGTTTTCCAGAAGAAAATTCCTGATAGATGTTCTCTAGCGAAATTACTTTTACATTTAGATTAGAGTTTGTGCGATGAAAATTGGCAAGTTTTTCAGCTTGGGAAATTAAAATTTTGGGAGTTATAATTACATAATCAATATCCTGAAATGCATTTTGATTGTTTCGAAAAAGTGTTCCTTTCAAATCCTGGTTTGCAATTTTTGGCTGACTATCTTTTAAAGGAGTATAAAAATCTGATGCATCAATTGCAATATATTTTCGAATTTCTCCTAAAGAAGCTTTAAAGCTAAAAATGGCTAAATTTGTATTTTCTATTTTTGATACATTATATAGGTCTGTAACATCCCAAATCTGGCTAATGCCTGAAGCGTTGCCAACAGTGTAATTCACAATTCCTGGAGTTGAACCCGCCAGATCGTATTGAAACTTAAATTGTTTTCCGGTTCCCTGTAGTTTTCGTTTTGCACTTAAGTTGATATAATCCAGATATCCTTTTGATCCGGGTACACCATTATTATTATAGGTAAGTTTTATTTTGATATTATCAGTACCTGTAAAAGTGCTATTGGAAGGGAGTTTTACCGAGTAATATCTAACATCAGAACTTGCTACTAATGAATTAAATGAAATGTTGCCAATGTTTTGCCCGTTGGCAGAAACCGCAAAAGAAGTAGGAGTATAGGCAGCCGAAGCTGCGTTTACTTCTATTTTTACAGGAATTGTTGTTTCCAGATTAGGAAAGCTGAACTCAAATTCCTGTTCTGCATTAATATCGAACGCTTCTCCTAGCCATTGGCGGCCTAAATGGGCAACGTTAGTAAGATCAACTTCGTGAAATTGATAGTCATCAAACGTGTTTAAGTTCAGTGTAGCGTTGCCTGTTGGCTGATTTGCGGTAGAAATTCTTTTTCCATCACTGCCCGTAGCTGTAATATAATAGTATGATTTGGTATCGTATAAATTAATATTAGTCTGGCTTTCAGTATTCCAGTTATCAACTCCTTCGGCATAAAAAAGAATATAGTCTTCATTGTTAAAAGTTCCGTCGTTTTCTCCTGTAACCTGAATGCTGTTTTCCATTAAGTCATCAGGATAATAAGTGTTGTTTGCTAATGGAAGCATTTTTCCGCCATTTCCATAAATTTTGATTCTTCTCGGATCAACTTTGCCTGCATCAAATCCTAAACTCTGTAAAAAAGACTTTGAAATTTTATAAACCCCTGATTTTTCGACATAAAAGCGATACCATTCGCCAGAAGCCAAAACAGAATTAGAAACTAAGGCTGATTTTTGATAAGAAGAAGAATTACTGCTTTTTGCTGTACTATTATTTATTGTATACGAAAATGACTTGATTCGTTTATAGCTATTTCCTTCCTTAATAATTGGATAAAGAGAAAGAAAAGTTTGTTTCTTATCCCTTGCTGAGACGTTTTTTAATGTTTCATTAGGTCTGTCCGGAATGTTTTGAAGTGTTAAATCTCCTAAATCCGTAATTGAAATTGTTTCGTATATGACGTTAGTTAACGAAACAGAACTGCTGTTTGAAGAGCTCGATTCGCCAAGTTTAAGAAGCAATGTTATGCTTTTTTTAGTAGTATCGAACCTAAAACTGCTTCCTGTGAAGTAAGGTATGATTATTTTGTATTCGCCAAAACTCATCTCTTTTTTATTTTGCCAATCTAATGTGAGGCCGCCATTTATCTGAGAAAATGAGACAAAAGGAATCAAAAAAAGATATAGAATTATAGCTTGTTTCATAGGTTGAAAATACTAGTTTGAAATTAAAATATTTTAGTAAGTAAAAATATAGTATTTCATGTTATAGTAAATAATAAAAAGTATATTTTTGCGTTCGTAACTATAGGTTATTTTCTGGTAAAAAACAGCTAAATAAAATTATTAGAACAGATGTTGCTAATTAAATGTTAATTATTATATTGCAGCACCTAAATTTATCACCTAAGAATGAGTATGAAAGTAAACAAAATTGTAGTCTTGCAATTAATGATGTCAATGGTATTGATGTTGGGCACGGCTAGTTGTAGCAAAAAATCGAGTTCAAGCCACGCTTCTAGAGCAACAGGTTGGGATGTAGATAGTCAGAATGGAACTGCTGCTAGAAATGCAGGAAAAAAACAACAGGCTGGTCCTGGTTTAGTTTTTGTTGAAGGAGGTACATTTACTATGGGTAAAGTACAGGATGATGTTATGCACGATTGGAATAACACCCCAACTCAACAACACGTTCAATCATTCTACATGGATGAAACTGAAGTTACGAATGGTATGTACTTAGAGTACCTGGAGTGGCTTAAGAAAGTTTTCCCTCCAACAGAAGAAAATTACAAAAATATTTATGAAGGAGCATCTCCTGATACTTTGGTATGGAGAAATCGTTTAGGATATAACGAAACGATGACTAATAATTACTTAAGACACCCATCTTATGCTAACTATCCTGTAGTTGGTGTTAACTGGATTCAAGCTGTTGAATTTAGTAAATGGAGAACAGACCGTGTAAACGAAGCTGTTCTTGAAAAAGACGGATATCTTAAAAAAGGTGCTAAAACTACAGACGTAAGTGCTGAAAGTTTATTTAATACTGAAGCTTACCTTGCTTCACCTTCTACTACTTATGGTGGTAATGAAGAATTAGTATTAAAGAAAAATCCAAACGGAAGAAGACCAAAAGCTAATAAAGATGGTGTAGTAGAAGAAAAAAATGTGTATGCACAACGTTCTTCTGGAGTTATCTTACCAGAATACAGACTTCCTACAGAAGCTGAATGGGAATATGCAGCGGCAGCTGATGTTGGACAAAGAGAATACAATATATATAAAGGACAAAAGAAATATCCTTGGTCTGGAGATTATACTCGTTCAGCAAAACGTAAAAATAAAGGAGATCAATTGGCTAACTTTAAACAAGGAAACGGTGATTACGGTGGAATTGCAGGTTGGTCAGATGATGGAGCAGATATCACAAATGCTGTAAAAAGCTATGCTGCAAATGATTTCGGATTATACGATATGGCAGGTAACGTTGCAGAATGGGTTGCTGACGTTTACAGACCTATTATTGATAATGAAGCAAATGATTTTAACTACTATAGAGGAAATCAATACGCTAAAAACAAAATTGGTAAAGACGGTAAACTTGAAATCATTACTAAAGACAATATCAAATATGATACTTTAAGTAACGGTAAAGTTGTAGCCAGAAATCTTCCGGGAGAAATTGCTCAGGTGCCAGTTGACGAAAACGAAACTTACTTGAGAACAAATTTCAGTACAAGTGACAACATCAATTATAGAGATGGTGACAAACAATCATCTAAATATTTTGACTTTGGAGATTCAGAATCTGGAACAAAAACTGATCAAACAATGTACAACTCTCCTAAACATAATATCACTACAGATAGTTTAGGTAAGGTTTTGAGAAAATATGACAACTCTAGTAAACGTACTACTTTAATCGATGATAAAGTAAGAGTTTATAAAGGAGGTTCTTGGAGAGACAGAGCTTATTGGTTAGATCCGGCTCAAAGAAGATATTTCCCTCAGGATATGGCAACTGATTATATCGGTTTCAGATGTGCAATGTCTAGAGTAGGTTCTAAAGCTGAAAGAAGAAAGTCGCCTAGAAACTAAGTTTTAGAAATTTCAAAATAAAAGATTCCAAATTCCAAGTGCTGAATATTCAGTTTGGAATTTGGAATTTTTTTGTAATAACTTTTCTATTTTTACAATTCATAAAAAAATGTTTTATAAATGAATATTCAGGAAATTCATAATTTGTTTTTGCAATGTAAATCTGTTTCAATTGATACACGAAAAATTGAAAAAGGTTCTATGTTTTTTGCTATTAAAGGAGAAAATTTTGATGCTAATACTTTTGCTCAGCAAGCATTGGATTTAGGTGCTTTGTTTGTTGTTATTGACAACGAGGCCTACTTAATAGATGAAAGAACTATTCTGGTTCAAAATAGTTTAGAAACATTACAGGAATTGTCAAAATTTCACAGAGCATATTTAAAATTGCCAATTATTGCTTTAACAGGAAGTAATGGTAAAACAACAACCAAAGAATTGATTAATGTTGTTTTGGCTAAAAAATTCAACACAAAAGCAACAATTGGAAACTTAAATAATCATATTGGAGTTCCGTTAACCTTATTGTCTTTTAATGGTGAAACTCAAATTGGGATTGTTGAAATGGGAGCAAATCATAAAAAAGAGATTGAATTTTTATGTGAAATTGCACAGCCTGATTATGGTTATATAACCAATTTTGGCAAAGCTCATTTAGAAGGTTTTGGTGGTGTTGAAGGCGTAATTGAAGGAAAAAGTGAGATGTATCAATATCTTGCCAAAAATAAGAAAACGGCTTTTGTGAATCTGGAAGACCCAATTCAGATTGAAAAATCAAGCGCCATAGCTTCGTTTACATTTGGAATTAAAAAAGAGAAAGCTGATTTGGAAATTAATAGTATTGAAGCTAATCCATTTGTAGAAATTAAGTATAATGATTTTAATGTAAAGTCTAATTTAATTGGCCTTTATAACGCTAATAATATTAATGCGGCTGTTGCTATAGGAACTTACTTTAAAGTTGATACAAAAGATATAAAGGCGGCTATTGAAGGATATGTTCCGGATAACAATAGATCTCAATTATTGAAAAAAGGTACAAATCAAATTATTTTGGATGCTTATAATGCAAATCCTAGCAGTATGGCGGTAGCTATTGCCAATTTTGTACAATTAGATAATCCAAAAAAAGTGATGATTTTGGGAGATATGTTCGAATTAGGGAACGAAAGTATTCACGAGCATAAAATCATTGTTGATTCAGTTTCAAATCAAAGCGAATCTGCTTGTTATTTCATTGGAAAAGCATTTTATGAGAATAGAATTTCAAAAGAATATATCTGGTTTTTTGAGACCTTTGATGCTTTTGCAGAATACCTTAAAACCATAAATTTTAATGACAATATTATTTTAATTAAAGGTTCAAGAGGAATGGCTCTTGAGCGAAGTTTAGAATATATTTAATTTTTATAGCAAAAAACAAAACAGCCATTTATCATTATAAATGGCTGTTTTGTTTTTAATTAAATACTCATCAAAAAGCCAATTAAATTCTCTTTTTTATTTAGTCCGAGTTTTTTTCTTAATCGATATCTGGCAAGTTCAACGCCGCCGCTTGAAATATTCATGATTTCGGCTATTTCCTTTGTTGACATATTCATTAATAAATAGGTAGACAAATCGAGTTCGCGCGGAGAAATCGTCGGATATTTTTCTTTGAGTCGCTTTAAAAACTCAAAATGAACATTTTTAATGTGCTTTTCCAGGTCTTTCCAGCTTTTGTCTGTATTAACTTCTTTGACGATACTTTTATGTAATTTATTGAACTCAAATTTCGTTGAGTCATCCAGAATATTAGTATCAATGTCTTTGAGTTTGTGAATTATTCCATTTAAGATTTTATTCTTCTTTACAACCTGAAGGGAATTATTTACGAGTTCTTTATCTTTTGCTAAAATTTTAATTTGAAGTTTGTCGCTTTTAAGTTTTTCGATTTCTTTCTCAAGTTCATGCTGCTCATGTCTTATTCTGGATTCTTTTTCAAGATACAATCTTCGTTGTTCTATTGTTTCGTAATATTTGTTTTTTCTAATTTTTGATTGAATTCTATTCGAAATAATATAGATAGCGGCTAAAACAAAAATAAAATAAATAAGATAAGCCAGAAAATGTCTGTACCACGGCGGAGAAATGGTAAAATTCACTTCATTAACATCAGAGACCACACCATAGCTGTTTTTGGCCCTAATTTTCATTGTATAATTGCCTTCTCTCAAATTAGTGTATTCCTTAATTGCTACAGTAGACCAATTTCTCCAGTTATCATCAAAAGGTTCCAGCTTATAGGAATACAGTAAGTTTTCCTGATTTTCATAAGTTGGTGACGAAAATGTAAATTTAACGTGATTCGAACTATAAGGCAGTTTAAATTCTTTTTCCTGTATTTCAAGATTTCCTATAAGAATGGTATCATCAGTAAATGAAAAACTTTCGATGAAGGTGTTTGGTTTAGTTATAAAACTGTTTGATATTTTTGAATCATAATGCGTTAAACCATCCGTTAGGCCAATAAAAATATTGCCGGGATCGATAGTATTTACAGAAATGTAATTATTGACCAGATTGCCTGTAAGGTTAGAAAACGGAGCTTCTTTTTTTGTAAAACTACCATTTTTATTTTTTGTTAATACCCCCAGCGATTCGCCATATGAATACCATAAATTGCCATAAGCGTCTTCTATTAAAGTGTTAATTGTGGGTATACCCTGAAATAAATGCGTAATTTTTTTATCTTCAAAAAAGGCTTCCTGTTCTTTCGAAAACCTGAAAAAATGATTTTTAGTTTGAAAATAGATTTTTTTATTTACTACTTGCAAGCTTCTGATTCCTTTATAATCTGATGAAAGCCGAGTATGCTTTTTTATGTAATCAAATCTTTTTAAATCATCAGATAATACCATTTGATACAAATACGGATCTTTTTTTAGCCATAAAAAATTTTCATCTAATGCTATTTCAAATGTATTTGTGGTTTGGTCAAATCCTTCAACCTGATTTACATATTCAATGCCATTTGCGCCCTTTTTAAAAATCGAAAAACCATTATAGCTTTCTCCAATTATGTAGTTTTCGTGATTCGGAATTGCTTTAAATCCGAAATAACCTTTTGTGTCTAATACTTTTGAAACCCTGTTTTGATCAATCACTAGTGCTCCGCTATTACTGGCGCATAATAGTGTGTTGTTTATTACCTGTACATTCCAGGCCTGCGCAATTGTACCTTCGACCCTGCTAAACGGTTCATCTTTAAATGATTTATTCCAGGAATGATAGAATAATCCCTGATTTGTTGCAACATATAAATATCCATTAAAAAGCAGAGACGAGTAAACGGTTCCGATATTATAACTGTAATCAAAAAAGGTGAAAGGCGAATTCTCGTTTATAAAAGTGATTCCATTATCCAACCCTAGCCAAAGATTGTTCTTGCTGTCTACAAATGAAGTTAATATAGTATTATTTTGAAGCCCTTTTTGGCGATTAAGATGCTGGATTATCTTACCGTTTAAATCGCAAACTATGAAACCATTTAATACAGAATTAAGAACGATAAACTTATTCTTTATTATACAGCCGCCAAGTGATGTGTTTTTTTTAATAAATTCATTAGCCTCGGTTTCCCATGCTTTAACTGAATTTCCATCGGTAACAAAAAGTCCTTTTTCCAGAGTGGCCAGAAGTAACCTGTTATTTGGTAAAGGAAAAACAGACCAGATTTCCTTATCATTAAAAACCGTCGAACCTTTTAGCGGAATTAATTTTCCATTTTTATATTCTAAAATTCCCAAAACTTTGTCCTGAAAGTATAGTTTTTTATTGACCAAAAATGAAAATTGAAACTTATTAGGAGCATCAATAAATCGTAATTTGTCATTTTTATAGAAAAATACTTTGGTAAATGATTGGAAAATTATTTCTCCTTTATATATATGAATCCTCCAGATAAGATTAATGTTCTTGTTTGCTTTTTTATCAATTAGTTTTGAAAGTGAAAAGTATTTTAAAACCCCTTTTTCATTGCTTTTAAAATATCCAAATTCATCATTTCCTCCTACAAAAATCCTTCCTGAATTATCAATTTTTACACTTCTTATTGCTGTTCCATTTGGCAAAGAATATTTATGCCATGTAGATCCGTCAAACTGAATTAAACCACTATTATTGGCAAAGTACATATTTCCTTTTTTGTCCTGATCTATGCTCCAGTTTTGGGTTCCTCCTTTATATTCTGTCCTTTTATAGTTCTTAACCTGAGGCAAACCTACACTTTTTACTTGCGCAAAAAACGAAAAAGGTAAGATAAAAATTACAAACAATGTTAAAAGTGATTTTATGAATTTCATAATTTTTAAGATCTATTTTTATGGGTAATGTTTTATATTTTGATTTAAAATCGAATATCGTGATTGTGATTCTATTGTTTTACTTAATTATTTTCAATAAAAGCGAAAATAATTGTTTTTTCATAAATGTAGTGTTTATTTTTATAATTAACATTTCGATAACATCTAATAATTTATGTTTAAATGGTTGTAAATCAATTTTTTATAAAAAAAATGATGTGTTTTTGTAATGTTATAAAATTTACTTTGATGTGTTTTTGTAATGAATTTTAATTATAAATAGTAAAAATTTAACTTTATTATTGCATCAAATTACTAATTAATTAACCAAAATTTTTAGAAAAATGAAATTAACAAAATTACTTATGTTTTGTATTTCATCTCTATTGTTCTCGGTTATCGCAATGGCACAGGACGTTACGGTAAACGGAACTATTAATGATGAAAGTGGATTACCCGTCCCAGGGGCAACTATCTCAGTTAAAGGAACGAACAAAGCAACAGCTTCCGACTTTGATGGAAAATTCCAAATAAGCGTTCCTTCAAACGGAACCTTAACTGTTACTTTTGTAGGTTATGTTACTGTACAGGAAGCAGTAAATGGAAGAACTAAACTGGATATTAAATTAAGACCAGAATCTCAAAACTTAAATGAAGTTGTAGTAGTAGGATATGGTACTCAAAAGAAGAGTGTTGTAACAGGATCAATTTCTAGTGTTAAGGCAAAAGATTTAGAAAGTTTACCAATTACCAGAATCGAGCAATCTTTACAAGGTAGAGTTTCAGGAGTTTCTATTGCTGCAAATGCAGGTCAGCCAGGATCAGCGTCTACAATACGTATTCGTGGTTTTACTACATTAAACAATAATGATCCTTTATGGGTAGTTGATGGTGTAATTGTAGATAACGGCGGAATAGGTTACTTAAACCAATCTGATATTGAATCTATCGAGGTACTTAAAGATGGTGCTTCTGGTGCAATTTACGGTTCTCGTGCTGCTGCCGGGGTTATCCTTGTAACTACCAAAAAAGGTAAAGCAGGTAAAATTTCTGTAAGTTATACTGGTTATGCAGGAACATCTCAGGCGGCTAAAAAAATCGATTTATTAGATGCTTCTCAATATACAACCATTTTAAATGAAGCGTATGTTAATGGAGGAAAACCGGCACCTTTCGCACCAACAACGGCAAAAGGAACTAATTGGCAGGATGTAATTTTTAATGATCATGCACAGCGTTATTCTCACGAATTAAGTTTTAGTGGTGGTAATGATACATCAACTTTTTACATGTCTTTTGGTTTAACAGATCAGGAAGGTATCGTTACAACTGATATTTCTAACTATAACAGAAAAAATATTCGTTTAAATTCTAACCATAAACTTGGTAAGTATATCAAAATTGGTCAGACTTTAGGATACTCTAATGAAAAAACAATTGGTATTGGTAACACAAATGATGAGTTTGGTGGTCCATTATCATCTGCAATCAACTTAGATCCATTAACGCCATCAATTGTTGGTCCGGAAGCAGCAGTTGCAGGAAGCCCATATGTAAATGCAAATGCGCTTAGAGATGCAAACGGAAACTATTATGGTATTTCTACAAACGTAACTCAGGAAACTTCAAACCCATTAGCATATACACAAACAAGATTAGGAAATAACGATTTCTCTGAAAATTTTGTTGGAAATATTTTTGTAGAAGCTGAAATTTTGCCTGGATTAAAATTCAGATCAACTGCAGGTGCTAAATTAGCTTACTACGGTTCAGATAATTTTACACCGGTTTACTACTTAAATGGGGCTACGAAAAAAGATGTAAACGAATTGTTTAGATCTTACAAAAAATCATATAGCTGGAATTGGGAGAATACCTTGAATTATGCTAAAAAATTAGGCGATCATAATTTTAGTGTTTTAGTAGGGAAAGGAACTTATGTAGATAATATTACATCTGGTAATGATATCACGTACAGAGGCGTTCCTGCAACAACACATGCAGATGCATCATTTAATGTTGATATTCCAATCGCTGATAAAATAGCAAATGCTTATAACGCACAAGCTTTAGAGCACAGAGTTGAATCTTTGTTCGGAAGATTAAACTACGATTATAAAGAGAAATATATTTTTACTGGTATTATTCGTCGTGACGGTTCTACACGTTTTGGACCAAACCATAAATACGGAACTTTCCCTTCTGTGTCTCTAGGATGGGTACCATCTAAAGAAGGATTCTGGAAAGAAAATGATGTAATAAACAATTTAAAAATTAGAGGAGGTTACGGTGTAACTGGTAATGACTCTTCTCCGGATTTCTTATATATTTCAACTGTTGGAATCCAAAGAAACTACACTATTGGTGGAAACATTGCTAACGGACAAAGTACCAATGCAATTGCAAATCCTGATTTGAAATGGGAAGAAACAAAACAAACCAACATTGGTTTCGAAACTATGTTATTCCATGATTTCAATTTAACTGTAGATTTTTTCAACAAGAAAACAGAAGGTATCTTAATGCCAGTTCCTGTTCCTGGATATGTTGGAGCAACAGGAAAAACATATGCTAACTTAGCAGATATGGAAAACAGAGGTATTGATATTGAATTAGGATACCGTAAAAAAATTGGAGCGTTAAACCTTTCAGTAAACGGAAACTTCTCATACATTAAAAATGAAATCACTTATCTTGATAAAGGAACAAACTTTTTAGTAGGTGATGAAACAGTTCAGTCTAGCTCTTATGAGATCAACAGAACACAAGTAGGACAAGCTTATAACTCATTCTACGGATTTAAAACAAATGGTATTTTCCAGACTCAGGCGGATGTTGATAATTATAAAAATGCTGCAGGAAAGGTAATTCAGCCAAATGCTAAACCAGGAGATTTCCGTTGGCAAGATTTAGATGGAGATGGTTCAATTGGATCTAATGACAGAACTTTCTTGGGAACTTCATTGCCTAAATATACTTACGGGTTTACTTTAAACTTAGATTACAAAGGATTTGATATGTTAGTTTTTGGTCAGGGAGCTGGTGGAAACATGATTTACCAAGGTTTAAGAAGACTTGATATTACAAATGCAAACTATCAAACAGAAGTTTTAGGTCGTTGGACAGGACCGGGATCAACAAACAGTTATCCTAGAGTTACTACAAATGATTCAAATAAAAACTTTACAAATCCATCTGATTTTAACTTAGAAAAAGGAGATTTCTTTAGATTTAAAACAGTTCAACTTGGATATTCATTTCCAAAAGAATGGATAGAAAGCATTTCATTGCAAAAAGTAAGATTGTACGTAACAGGAGAAAATTTATGGACAATAACTAAATACACTGGTTATGATCCTGAAATTGGAGGCCCTACTACGGCAGGGATGAACAACGTACAAGGTGTTGACAGAGGTTATTATCCTCAGGCAAAATCGTACATGTTAGGAGTTAATTTGCAATTTTAATTAAAAAAATAAAATATTATGAAACTTATAAGTTTTAAACAGTCACTTATGGCATTTGGAGTGTTGCTTACACTTGGAGCGTGCGATACAGATGAAAAATTAGAAGTGAAAGGTGATGGAGTAGTATATGAAGAAAATTTCTATAGAAACGAAACAGAAGCTTATTCAGGTCTTGTTGCAGCTTACGATAAATTAGGGAAGTTTGCGGGAGCAATGGAAAACGCGCCATTATTATTTTTAAACTCTGCATCAGATGATTTCTATGCAGGTGGTGGAGGACCAGATGACCAACCAGGTCTTCAGGTTGCATCAAACTATAGCATTAGTCCTGGAAATATTCCGCCAAATATTTGGGCAGATTATTACAAAGGTGTTGCAAGATGTAACATCATGTTGGCAAAACTTCCGGCTATTCCTATGGATGCTGCTAAAAAAACAAGATTTACTGCCGAAGTAAAAGCTTTACGTGCTTATTACTATTTTGATCTTGTTAGAATGTTTAAAAATATTCCTTTAATCCTGGCTCCTATAGTTCTTAAAGAAGAAATTCCATTAGTAGAACAGTCTAAGCCGGAAGTAGTGTATGCTCAAATCGAAAAAGATTTAAACGAAGCTATTCCTGATTTACCTATGAAATTACTAACTAATGAATTAGGAAGATTTAGCCAGGGAGCTGCAACGGCACTTTTAGGAAAAGTATATTTATACGACAATAAAAAAGCGGAAGCTGCTGCTGAATTAGCAAAAGTAAACGGAACTACTCCTGGACAACCAAGTAGTTACGGATATAATTTGATGGAGCATTTTTCAGATTTATGGAATCACGCAAACAAATTTAATACAGAATCAATTTTTGAAATTGCTTACACAGATAAATCAAATGCTGACTGGGGTAATTTTGAAAGAGGTGATGATGAAGGAAACGTTGCTGCTCAGTTAATGGGAATTAGAGATTACACTAGAACAAAACTAGGTATTGCAGCACTTTTGCCAGATTATATTAACGGCTGGGGTTTCATGGTAGTTACTAACGATTTAAGAAATACTTTACTGGGAGATCCTCGTTATGCTTCGACTATTTTTGATGCAGCTGCAGCGAGAGGTACAGATAATAAAGATCCAAACGGACTTATTACATATACAGACAGTTATAACGAAACAGGATATCATTTTATTAAATATGCAGCTGTTAATGCCGATATTAAATCTTCGAATCCTTTCCTGAATTTTGGTATTAATACTTATGTTATTCGTTTGGCTGATACTTATTTACTAGAAGCTGAAGCTTTAGGAGGAACAGGAGCAAGAGCTCAGGCACTTTTAGATGCAGTTAGATTAAGAGCAGGGGTACCAGTTGTACCAGTTTCTTTAGATGCTATTTATGCAGAAAGAAGATTGGAACTTGCAGGAGAAGGACATCGTTGGTTTGATTTAGTAAGAACAGGTCAGGCTGCTGCTAAATTGGCTTTCAAAGGATTTACTCCAGGAAAAAATGAAGCTTTCCCAATTCCTTACAGTGAATTCAACAACACTAAAATGGTTCAGAATCCGAACTATAATTAGAACCTTTAAAATAAAAATAACATTCATATAAGAATTGTAACTTCAAATATGATGTTAGTTTGAGTTAAGTTTAAGTTTGGTTGTCAGAATAGCCCATATTCTTTATTGATTATGGGCTATTTTTAAATCAAGTTGGCTAAGTTCAAAACGAGATTTGTACAAAAGTCTTACTACTAAAACATATACAATGAAAAAAATTGCATTCATTATTACTACTTGTTTATGTTTTTCTTTATCTGTTTTTTCACAAAAGAGCCAAAAACCGGTACAGAAATTTACAACAACCAACAAAAAAATCACAGTATATACTACTGCCGATAATACAAAATTAAGGTTAACCCCTACAGATAATTTAAGTTTTACAGCATCAAAGCAACCCGTTGAAACAGAAGTTTCGGTTTTTGTAGAACCTTCAAAAAAGTTTCAAACCTTTATGGGAATTGGCGGTGCCGTTACAGACGCAAGTGCCGAAATCTTCGCTAAATTGTCTAAAGAAAAACAACAAGAATTTTTAAATGCCTATTACGATGCTCAAAAAGGAATTGGATATTCATTGCTAAGAACAACCATTCAGAGTTCTGATTTTAGCAGTGGAAGTTATTCTTATATCGAAGAAGGCGATAAGGATCTCAAAACTTTTTCAATAGATCACGATCGAAAATATCGTATTCCGTTAATTAAAGATGCTATTAAAACCGCTGGCGGAAAGTTAGTTACTTATGCAACACCTTGGTCGCCAAATGCTTTTATGAAAAGTAATAAAGACGTTTTAAAAGGTGGAAAATTGTTGCCTGAATATTTTCAGCCTTGGGCAAATTTCTATGCCAAATTTATAAAATCGTACAACAAAGAAGGAATTCCAATTTGGGGAACATCGGTACAAAATGAACCAATGGCAACTCAAACCTGGGAATCTTGTTTGTATACCGCAGATGAAGAAAGAGATTTCCTTAAAAATTATCTTGGACCAACATTAAAAAAAGAAGGTTTAGGAGATGTAAAAATCATAGCCTGGGATCATAATCGTGATTTAATGGTACAAAGAGCCAACGTAATTTATTCAGATCCCGAGGCTTCAAAATATGTTTGGGGAATGGGTTTTCACTGGTACGAAACCTGGACAGGTGCTCAGCCCATGTTCGACAACGTAGCAAGAGTGAACGAAGCATATCCGGATAAAAAATTAATGTTTACAGAAGGATGCGTAGAAAGATTTGACGATACAAAATATCAGTTTTGGCCAAATGCCGAAAGATACGGAACCTCAATGATTAACGATTTTAATAACGGAACTGTTGCCTGGACAGACTGGAATATTCTTTTGGACGAACGCGGCGGACCAAACCATGTAGGTAATTTTTGTTTTTCGCCAATTCACGCTGATACAAATACAGGTCAGTTAATTTATACACCTTCATATTATTACATCGGACATTTTTCAAAATTCATTCGTCCAAATGCAGTGCGTGTAAGTACAGCAGTTAGCAGAAGTTATTTGTTAAGTACTTCATTCTTAAATACTGATGGCAAAATGGCAACGATTGTAATGAATCACACAGATAATGAAATTACGTACAATTTTATTATTGGAGCAGAAAAATCGATTGTCAAAATTCCGGCGCACGCTATACAAACGCTTGTATATTAATTATTTGCAGTAAAATTAAAAGAGTTTTTGAAAACATATGAAATCAATCAGCAGCATATTTATAACAGCAATTCTAATTCTGCAAGCCAATTATTCTTCATCACAACATGCAGGATCTTCCGGAGTTTCATCATCAAAATCAAATAAAAAAATCCAGATATATACAACAGCCAAAAATTCAGATTTACGGCTGTCGTTGTCTAATAATTTTATTTCGAAAGAAAAAGCGACCGTTTTTATTGAAGTTGATGCTTCAAAAACGTTCCAGACTTTTTTAGGAATTGGCGGTGCAATAACAGATGCAAGTGCTGAAGTTTTTGCTAAACTTTCTCCAGAAAAGCAGCAGGAATTTCTAAACGCTTATTATGATAAAGACAAAGGAATTGGTTATTCATTAGCCAGAACAAACATTCACAGCTGTGATTTTAGCAGCGAAAGTTATACTTATATAGCTGAAGGTGACAAAGATTTAAAAACTTTCAATATTGATCACGATCGAAAATTCAGGATTCCATTACTTAAAAGAGCAATTAAAACTGCCGGCGGAAAATTAACTTTATTTGTTAGTCCGTGGAGTCCCCCAGCTTTCATGAAAGACAATAATGATATATTACACGGCGGCGTTTTGTTGCCTGAGTTTGCACAATCATGGGCAAATTATTATGCCAGATTTATAAAAGAATACCAAAAAGAAGGAATTCCAATTTGGGGATTAACCATTCAAAACGAACCAATGGCAACCCAACGTTGGGAATCTTGTATATATACTCCCGAAGCCGAAAGAGATTTTCTTAAAAACTTCCTCGGGCCAACTTTAGAAAAAGACGGTTTAGGAGATAAAAAAATAATTATCTGGGATCATAATCGTGGAGACATGTTAGAAAAAAGAGCACAGCTTGTTTTTTCAGATCCTGAAGTTTCAAAATATGCGTGGGGAATTGGATTTCACTGGTACGAAACCTGGAATGGCGGAACACCAAAATTCGAATCGGTTGGCAATGTTCACAAAGCTTTTCCAAATAAAAATCTATTATTTACAGAAGGCTGCATCGAAAAATTTGACGCAACAAAATTTCAGTTTTGGGGAAATGCAGAACGTTACGGTCTTAACATGATCAACGATTTTAATAACGGAACCGTTGGCTGGACAGATTGGAATATTCTATTAGATCAAAATGGCGGACCAAATCATGTGGGTAATTTTTGTTTTGCACCCATTCATGCCGATACAAATACTGGACAATTAATTTATACACCTATGTATTATTATATCGGACATCTTTCAAAATTCGTTCGCCCCGATGCTAAAAGAATAAGTGAAACTGTAAGTGATAAAGTTTTGCTTTCAACCTCATTCAAAAATGCAGATGGAAAAATAGCTACAATTGTTATGAATCAGTCAGACAAAAATGTGGTTTATACGATTACAGTTAAATCTCAAAAAAATACAATTACAATACCGGCACATGCGATGCAAACGCTTGTGTATTAGTTTTTAATACGATATTAATTTAAAAAATTAAAATGAAAAATTCAGTTTTGCTATTGTCTTTGTTTCTTATTTGTGGAGCAGGATGGAGCCAACAATCAAAAAACAAAGCAGATATTGATGCTAAAGTTTCAGAGTTATTATCAAAAATGACACTGGAAGAAAAAGTGGGACAAATGACTCAAATCACAGTTACCATTTTTGAAGATACAAAAAAACCGGGTTATTTTGATGCTGCAAAATTAAAGCAGGGAATTCAGGATTATCATATTGGTTCTATTTTGAATGTGCCAAATCCGGGTGCGCCAACTTTAAAAAGATGGCAGGAAACCATGACGGCAATTACAAACGAAGCCAATAAAACAAGATTGAAAATCCCTGTTTTATACGGAATTGATGCTATTCACGGTGCAAGTTATACAGATGGAGCAACATTGTTTCCACAACAAATAGGTTTGGCTGCAACGTTTAATACGGCTTTAGTAAAACGCGGAGCTGAAATTTCGGCTTACGAAACCAGAGCTTCCTCAATTCCATGGGTTTTTTCTCCGGATTTAGATTTTCCTAGAAATCCTGCGTGGTCAAGAATGTGGGAATCTTTTGGAGAAGATGCTTATTTATCTTCAAAAATGGCAGTGGCTTTAGTAGATGGTTTTGAAGGAAACAACAATGTAGGTTCTAAATACAGCGTTGCTTCGTGCATGAAACATTACATAGGTTACGGAAGCACAACAACCGGAAAAGACAGAACGCCAAGCATTATTCCGGAACGTATTTTAAGACAATACGACTTAACAATCTATCAGGCAGCAATAAAAGCAGGTGCAAAAAGCGTGATGGTAAGTTCAGGAGAAATCAATGGAACTCCCGTACACGCCAGCAAACATTTAATTACAGATATTCTTAAAAACGAACTAGGATTTCAGGGCGTTGTTGTTACCGACTGGAAAGATATTATTTATCTAAATACCAGACATAAAGTTGCCGAAACCAAAAGAGACGCCGTGCGTATTGCGGTTATGGCAGGAATTGACATGAGCATGGTTCCGGAAGAATTTTCTTTTTATACAGATTTAGTTGATTTAGTAAAAAAAGGCGAAGTGCCAATGTCCAGAATTGACGATGCTGTAACAAGAATTTTGAGAATGAAATACGAATTGAATTTGTTTCAAAATACTGTTGCTGATTTAAAAGATTATCCAAAATTTGGTTCGGAAGAACACATTCAGGAAGCGTATAATACAGCTGCAGAATCGATTACTTTATTGAAAAATAAAGACGCTGTTTTACCTTTAAACAAAACAGAAAAAATTCTGGTTACAGGTGCAACTGCAAATAGCATGAAATACCTTAACGGAGGCTGGTCATATAATTGGCAGGGTGAAAACTCAGATACTTATGCCGCAGATAAATCAACAATTTTGGAAGCTTTTCAAAATAAATTAGGCAAAGAAAATGTGTTATATACAGCTGGAGCGGATCTTGAAAAAGAAGACGATGCCGAAATTCAGAAAGCTGTTGACTTAGCAAAAAATGCATCAAAAATAGTATTGTGTTTAGGAGAGAAAAATTATACTGAAACTCCGGGAGACATCAGCGATATTTATATTACTAAACCTCAAATAAAATTAGCACTTGCCTTATCAAAATTAAACAAGCCTATTATTTTAGTTTTAAACGAAGGAAGACCAAGATTAATTAGTGATTTTGAAGATAAAATGAGTGCTGTTGTACAATGTTATTTACCTGGAAATGAAGGTGGAAGAGCATTGGTAGATATTCTTTACGGAGACATAAACCCAAGTGGAAGATTGCCTTATAATTATCCAAGATACCCTAACTCTTTAGAAAAATACAATAGAAAATATACCGAAAGTATTTCTGAAGGAGAGCAAAATAACGATGCAACTTACGAGAAAAGTTATTTGCCTCAATTTGAATTTGGAACTGGATTATCATACACAACTTTTTCTTATTCCAATTTAAAAATTGATAAAAAAGAAATCAACAATACAGATGAAATAAATGTTTCTGTTGATGTTACAAATTCAGGAAAAAGAGCCGGAAAAGAATCTGTTTTATTGTATTTGTCAGACAATTTTGCTTCGATTACACCAGAATTTAAATCCTTAAAAAGATTCGAAAAAATCAGTTTAGAGCCAAACGAAACCAAAACAGTAAAATTCACTTTAAACCAAAAAGATTTGCAATTTGTAAATGAAGATCTAAAATGGATTTCGGAAAAAGGAACTTTTACAGTTCAAATCGCCAATCAAAAAACGGATTTTTTACTAAAATAAATCAGTCTTAACTATTCCTGCAAGGTTTTCAAAACCTTGTAGGTATTTTAAGTTTAAATTAAACACATAGAAATATAGATTTTATTTTTAGAAATCAATAAAAAGAGAATAAAAAGAAACTAGTTTCTCACACATAGCTATGTGCATTAATACAAGTGAAACGCCTTTTGAGCGCAAACTAAGCTATGTTTCTATGTGTTAAACAATACAACCAACGGATTAATATTTAAAATAGAGCATGAAAAATTTAATTATAACATTACAATTGTTGTTTTCAATTGCCGTTTCTGCGCAAGGATTTCTACACAGAGACGGGCAAAATATTGTAGACGGCAACGGAAAAAATGTAATATTAAGAGGGTTAGGCGTTGGTGGCTGGATGGTTCAGGAAGGATATATGTTGCAGACACAGCCTTTTGCAAGTCCGCAATATATGATCAGACAAAAAATTCAGGAAGTCATTGGCGAAGAAGGAACAAAAGAATTTTATGCTGCTTACAAAGTAAACGGAATAACCAAAAGAGATGTTGATTCGCTGGCTAAATGGGGATTCAATTCCATTCGTTTGCCCATGCATTACAACTTATATACACCACCAATCGAACAGGAAAAGAACGGTGAAATAACCTGGATTGAAGAAGGTTTTACCATGACTGATAATTTGGTAAAATGGTGTGCAGCAAATAAAATGTATCTTATTTTAGATTTACACGCTGCGCCGGGTGGGCAAGGAAATGATGCCGCAATTTCAGATTACGATACTACAAAACCATCTTTATGGCAAAACGAAGACAATCAGAAAAAAATGATTGCTTTATGGAAAAAACTGGCTTCACGTTACAGAGATAATCCATGGATTGGTGCTTACGACATTATCAACGAGCCCAACTGGAATTTTACCGGAACTAATAAAAACGGCTGCGACGAAAACTCAAACGGACCTTTGAGAGATTTAATGGTTCGCGTTACCAAAGCGATTCGGGAAGTCGATACCAACCATTTAATTTTTATTGAAGGTAATTGCTGGGGAAATAATTACAACGGCATCTTTCCTTTATGGGATGAAAATATGGCCTTGAGTTTTCATAAATACTGGAATTACAACACAACAGCTTCTATCCAGAAAATGCTCGATTACAGAAAACAATACAACGTTCCAATTTGGTTGGGCGAAAGCGGAGAAAACTCAAATGTTTGGTTTAAAGATGCGCTGACTTTGGTAGAAACAAACAATATTGGATGGGCTTTTTGGCCAATGAAAAAAATCGAAAATATTGCCGGAGTAACTTCTGTAACCAAAATTCCGGAATATGATGTTTTACTAAAATACTGGAAAGACGGTGGAGAAAAACCATCTGCAGAATTTGCGAAAAAAACATTGATGAAAATGGCGGATAATTACAAAATGGAAAACCTAACGATAAAACCAGATGTAATTGATGCGATGTTCAGACAAGTACAAACCAATGATACAAAACCATACAAAAATCATATTATTCCGGGAAAAATTGCAGCAACGCATTATGATTTGGGAACGAATGAAAAAGCCTATTCAGATAAAGATTTTGTGAATTACAGAGTCGAAACCGGAAATTTTGACGAATGGAACAAAGGCAACTCAATGCGAAATGATGGAGTTGATATTTTGCCTTGCAAAGATGCTGGTTCAAACGGTTATCAGGTTTCTTTTATCGAAGATGGAGAATGGCTCCAATATACAGTTGAAGTTAAAAAGCAAGGCACTTATAAAGTAGCGATTCGTTATTCAGCAGAAACAGAAGGCAAACTTCATTTAGAAATTGAAAACGTAAAAAAATCAGAAACAATTTCTCTACCAAAAACTGAAGGAAACGACAAATGGGAAACAGTTGTTTCATCAGGAATTGAGTTAAATAAAGGAACAAATAAAATTAAGGTAGTTTTTGACAAAGGAGGTTTTAATTTGAATTATCTGGATTTCACTGAAGCTAAAAAAAGCCGCTAAAAGGTAAAAAGTATTAAAAAAAGACTAATTAACTGTATGGTAAAATGCATGATTAATTATTTTGTTACATTAGTTTTCTCCATTAAGACTCTAAAACATTAAAGCTTTTGTGGACTAAAATTATTTTATATGAAAAAATTACATTTTATCGTTTCAGTTTTAATGCTGCTTTTTGTAAGCATCTCATCTTATGGTCAAAATTTAAAAATGATGACCTACAATATTCGGTTAGATAATCCTTCAGATGGAGAAAATGCGTGGTCTAATCGAAAAGAATATTTTACATCACAAGTGCAATTTTATAGTCCCGATATTTTTGGAGTTCAGGAAGCTTTGCCAAATCAGGTTAACTATATAGCTTCGGCTTTGCTGGAATATAACAAATTTGGAATTGGAAGAGAAGAAAAAGGAGAAGGCGAGGCTTGCACGATTTATTATAAAAAAGACCGTTTTCAGGTACAAAACATAAATACATTTTGGTTGTCGGAAAACCCAAATGTAGTTTCCAGAGGTTGGGATGCAGCTTGTAACAGAGTCTGTACGTCGGCTCTTTTTAAAGATTTAAAGACAAAGAAGTTTTTTTGGGTTTTTAACGTGCATCTCGACCATATTGGAAACGAAGCAAGAATAAAAGGAGTACAATTGGTTCTTTCGAAAATAAAAGAATTCAACACAAAAAATTATCCTGTTTTTTTGATGGGCGATTTTAATTCAGAACCTGATACACCGCAAATTGCTGAAATAAAAAAAGTGATGGATGATACCAAAGATGTTTCTATGCAAAAGCCTTTTGGACCATCAGGAACTTTTAATGATTTTGAACACAATAAGCCTGTAACCCTGCTTATAGATTATATTTTTATTTCTAAAAACAGCGGGTTAAAAGTGCAAAAGCATGCCGTTTTAAGTGATTCGAAAGATTTAAAATATCCCTCAGATCACTTGCCGGTTTATATTGAAATTAATTAAATTAAAATGAAAAAATTAACCACATTTACCTTGTTGATGGTGTCGTTTTTTGCGGCCGCACAACAAGAAACAATCGATCAAAAAGTAAATGCTTTATTGAAAAAAATGACTATTGAAGAAAAAATAGGTCAGCTTAATCAATATACAGGCGATAATTCTGCAACCGGACCAATTACCATAAATCCTAATAAACAAGCTGAGATAAAAGCAGGATTGGTAGGTTCAATGCTTAACATTGTTGGAACAAAATATACCAGACAATATCAGGAATTAGCGATGCAGTCACGCCTTAAGATTCCGTTGTTATTTGGTCAGGATGTAATTCATGGATATAAAACAACATTTCCTATTCCGTTAGCCGAAGCTGCAAGTTGGGATTTACAGGCAATTGAATTAGCTGCCAGAGTTGCTGCAACCGAAGCTTCTGCAAGCGGTATTCACTGGACATTTGCGCCAATGGTTGATATTGGCCGTGATCCGCGTTGGGGCCGCGTAATGGAAGGTGCCGGAGAAGATACTTATCTGGGTTCTAAAATCGCTTATGCGAGGGTAAAAGGCTTTCAGGGAAATAAGCTTGGAGATTTAAACTCTGTTATGGCTTGCGTAAAACACTTTGCAGCTTATGGAGCCGCAACAGGCGGTAGAGATTACAACTCGGTTGACATGAGCGAAAGAATGTTATTTGAAACTTATTTGCCTCCTTTTAAGGCAGCTTTGGATGCAGGAGCAGCCACTTTTATGAATTCGTTTAATGATTTAAACGGAATTCCGGCAACCGGAAATGTACATTTACAGCGTGACATTTTAAAAGGAAAATGGAACTTTCAGGGTTTTGTAGTTTCAGATTGGGGTTCAATTGGTGAAATGGTCGCACACGGTTATTCAAAAGATCTTAAAGCGGCTGCACTTTCTGCCATTACAGCGGGAAGCGATATGGATATGGAAAGTAACGCTTACCGTTATAATTTAGCCGAATTGGTAAAAGAAGGAAAAGTATCTATTGACCTTATTGATGATGCTGTAAAACGTATTCTTCGTAAAAAATACGAATTAGGATTGTTTGAAAATCCGTATAAATATTCAGATGATAAAAGGGCTGAAAAAGCGTTGAATAATCCTGAAAACAGAAAAGCCGCGCTTGAAGTTGCTGAAAAGAGTATTGTTTTACTAAAAAATGAAAACCAGACTTTGCCACTTTCTAAAAGCGTAAAAACAATTGCATTTATTGGTCCAATGGTCAAAGAATACAAAGCCAATATGGGATTTTGGTCTGTAGAATTACCAGATGTTGATTATGATAAATGGGTAGTTTCGCAATGGGACGGACTTCAAAATAAAGTGGGTAAAAATACCAAATTGCTTTACGCAAAAGGATGTGAAGTGGATGGCGATAACAAAGACGGATTTGCCGAAGCTGTTGCAATTGCAAAACAAGCTGATGTTGTTATTTTAAGTATTGGCGAAAGACGCGATATGAGTGGTGAAGCAAAAAGCCGAAGTGATCTTCATTTACCGGGAGTTCAGGAAGATTTAGTGAAAGCAATTCAGGCAACAGGAAAACCGGTTGTGGTTTTGGTAAATGCAGGAAGACCACTTATTTTTAACTGGACTGCAGATAATGTTCCGGCAATTGTGTACACTTGGTGGTTGGGAACTGAAGCAGGAAATGCAATTGCCAATGTTTTGTTTGGAGATTATAATCCGTCTGGTAAATTGCCAATGACTTTTCCGAGAGAAGTAGGGCAAGTGCCAATTTATTACAATCATTTTAGTACCGGAAGACCGGCTCCAAATGAAAATGCTACAGGTTATGTTTCTTCTTATATTGATTTGAAAAACTCACCAAAATTTCCGTTCGGATATGGTTTGAGTTATACAAAATTCAATTATTCCGATTTGAAATTATCTTCTGCTAAAATAAAAAGTAACGAAACCATTAAAGTTTCTTTCCAATTATCAAATGTTGGAAAAGTTGCCGGAGAAGAAGTTGTGCAGTTGTATTTGCAGGATAAATTTGGATCTGTAGTAAGACCGGTTTTAGAATTGAAAGATTTTCAAAAAGTAAAACTAAATGCAGGAGAATCTAAAACAATCGAATTTACAATCGACAAGGAAAAACTTTCTTTTTACAATGATAAAATAAAATGGGTTGCTGAACGGGGAGATTTTGAAGTAATGATCGGAGCTTCGTCAGCAGATATTAAATTAAAAGCAGATTTTGAATTAGTACAATAAATAGAATGTCAATTAAATTGGCGCTATGAATTTTATAAACGGTTTCGAATTATTTCAAAACAGTGTTTATAAAATCCATAGCGCCAATTCCTTTATAGGAAGCGTATAATGCTTTATCAAAAGCTTCACGTTTTGCTTTTTTATCTTTGGCTTCCGTTTCAACAATCATCTGGTTGAAAATTCTTTCCTGCTCTTCGCTGTATTTTATAGAAGCTTCTAAAAGATAAGTCTTAGAAACAAATCCGAAAGAAGCCCAGATTTTGTTTTTAATTTTCTGATTTATTTTATTTAACGAATTGGTAATCATATCTCTTGCATTAAAGTCAGTTTTTTATTTTTCTAAAAAAGATTACAAATACAAATAAAAAACGTATTACTATTCTTTCTTTTAAAGATTTTATAACAAATTGATTTTCAAATGTGTTATTATGACGCAATGTACTTATTTTTTTAATTCGTTTTTGATTTTAAGTAAAAATTATGACTTGTTAAAAGTTGCATTTTTATCAATTGTGCTTTACAATTCTAAAGAAATACTTCCGCTTTTATAAAAATGACTTAAATTGCGTGTTAATTGAGAAATTAAATTTTTAAGAAAAAGACGAATGTCAAACGGATTTATAGAAAATAGCGAAAATTATCAACCCGGACTTTCAATAGATTGTGTTATTTTCGGATTTCACGACAATCAGCTTAAAGTTTTATTGATTAAAACGCCTTATGAAGATAAATGGTCCTTGCCCGGCGGATTTATTCCTCTGGATCAGGATATTGATACTGCAGCTAGTACCGTTCTAAATGGCAGAACCGGGATAGAAGGTATTTTTTTAAGGCAATTTGCAACTTTCGGAAAAGTAAAACGAAACGATCAGCATTTTAACAATGCCGTTTTAGAACATTTCAAAATTCCCAAAGAAGCCGGAAAATGGTTTACACAGCGCTTTGTAACAATTGGATATTATGCTTTGGTCGACTTTCTAAAAGCGATTCCACAAAAAGATAACAGTCAGGAAATCATAGAATGGATTGACCATAAAGAAGTTCCTGAACTTATTTTAGATCACAAGGAAATTCTCGATAAAGCTTTAGATACGCTAAGAATAGAATTGAATTTAATGCCAATTGGATATAATTTATTGCCTGAAAAATTTACGATTCCGGAACTTCAGAAATTATATGAAACCATTTTAGACAAACAACTTGACAGAAGAAACTTCCTCCGAAAAATAACCAATATCGGAATCCTGAATAAACTCGATGAAAAGAAAAGTAACGTTGCTCATAAAGCGCCAAACCTATATACTTTTGATAAAAATAAATACGAAGAAGTTCTAAAAAACGGCTTGAATCAGGGTTGGTAAAACAAATAGCTTATTATTACAGAAACCTGACAGGTTTTTAAAACCTATCTGGTTACTTTATGGTTGTCTCACAATCGTTCTAAAAGTCAAATTCACCCTTGGTTTTGAAGTTGTTTTGGTTGGCGGTAAACGGTGCAGCCAATATGTTTGCGTTTCATCTTTCATTACCAACAAACTTCCGTGCTCCAGAATTAAAGAAACCGTTTCTTTGGTTTCTTTATACTTAAAAGCAAACTTACGCTCAGCACCAAAACTTACCGAACCAATTGCGCCGTTCTTTTTTAAATCTTTTTCTGCGTCGCTGTGCCACGCCATTCCTTCATCTCCGGAATGGTATAAATTAAGCAGGCAGGAGTTGAATGTTTCGCCTGTTTTTTCTTCAATAACCTTTTTTAATTCTAACAATTCCTTCGTCCAGCGCAATGCTTTTTTGGTCGTATTCGAATAAGTATATTCAAACTCCGAATCTCCGTACCAGGCAACTTTTCGTTTGGTCAAAATTAATTTTCCGAAGATTACAGCTTCATCATTTTTCCATTCAATAGTATTTAAAAGAATATCCAAATAATGATTTGACTCTTCGCGGGAAAACAATTTTCCATAGTAATTTACAGTTCCATTTTTCGGAAGTAAGTTGGTAGTTTCGTCTGTTTCGGGATTAAATAAGTCCATTTTTCCAGTTTTGATATTCGGTTTTCATACAATGTCCGCAAGGTCTGAAGCCATTTTGCCTGGCTTCCTTTTCAGATAAAAAGAAAACCCGATTTTCACGTTTCATTCTTTTTCCTGATGAACATTTTAGCGTTCCGTAGATTTTTAGTTTTTGGTTTCCACCGAAACAAATTTCCGCATTTTTAATTTTATTTCGAAGATCTGAATCCGGAATTTCATTATGATAGATCATTTGTTTTTAGGTTCAAAGGTTCAAAGAAGCAGAGGTTCAAAGGTAAGGAGGCCTATGCAAACAAGGTTGTAAAACCTTTGTAGCTTTGTCCCTCTGAGCCTTTGTCTCTTTTTTTTTAAGACAACGCATCATGAAATATAATTCCCAATGTATGTCTTTCGCCAGAATGAATTTCACTCACGCCATGTTTCATATTCACGCGATAATATCCTTTTGTACCTTTTACAGGTCTGAAATTGGTGGTAAAAACCAAAATATCACCTTTTTTGGGTTTCAAAACAATCGCTTTGGATTGCGCTCTGGGCGTTTGTTGCGTTAATACAAATTCCCCGCCTGTAAAATCTTCATCCGGCTCGTTGAGAAAAAGCACTATTTGAATAGGAAAATAAACATCTCCGTATAAATCCTGATGCAAAGTATTAAAACCGCTTTTACCATATTTTAGAATTAAAACAGTTGCTTTTAATTGATTGTTGGCGTGACATTGTTCGAGTAATTTTTCGTGCGTTTCAGGAAAAACTGTGTTGATGTTTAATGCTTTCATCCAGGCATTTGCAATTGGTGCTAATTTTGGATAAATAGAAGATCGAATATTCTGAATCAAATCAGGTAAAGGATAATTGAAATATTTATATTCTCCCAATCCAAAACGATAACGTTCCATTACAACTGTTTTTCGGTATAAATTTGGATTATCATAATCGAATTTTAAATCTTCGCATTGTTCGTTATTTAGCACATTTGGAATAATGGCAAATCCATTTTCGTGCATAGATTCGGTGATGCTTTCCCAATTAAGAGAAGCAATTTTTGATTGTATATTTTGCATAAATAATTTTTGATTGATTTTTTTTTCGCCACGAATTCACGAATTAAACTAATTCTGTTCGCTATCGCTCGGGTCGTGGCGGAAAAATAATATGATTGATTTATGGATTTATCTGCGCACCTTCCCAACCAATAATGGCAGTTTTTCGGGTATTTCCCCACATATAACCGCCAAAAATTCCGGACGATTGAATAACGCGATGACACGGAATAAGGAAAGCAACCGGATTGCTTCCAATGGCAGTTCCAACGGCCCGGGATGCATTTGGTTTTTCGATTTTCTGTGCAATAGAACCATAAGTCGAAAGTTGCCCCATTGGAATTTTAAGCAAGGTTTCCCAAACTTTCAATTGAAAATCGGTTCCCTTTAAATGCAGTTTGATTTCGGATAATTTGCTCCAGTCATTCTGGAAAATGAATAAAGCATTTTGCTGTGCCAAATCTAGTTTTCTGGAGAATGCTGCGTTTGGAAATTTATGTTTTAAATCTTCAAGTCCTCTTTCTTCATCTTCGGCGAAAGCCATAAAACAAACACCTTTTTGTGTTGAAGCGACAATAATATTCCCAAAGGGACTTTCGGCAAAACTGAAATTAATTTCCAGGTTTTTACCGCCATTTTTATATTCAGCAGGCGTCATTCCTTCAATGTTTACAAACAAATCGTGAAGACGGCTTGTGCCCGAAAGGCCTGTTTCATACGCTGTTTCAGAAATTGTTGCCAGATTTTCTTTAAGAAGTTTTTTAGCGTGTTCTAAACTTGTGTACTGTAAAAATTTCTTAGGGCTCGTACCTGCCCACTCGCTAAAAAGCCTCTGAAAATGGAACGGACTCAAATGCACTTTTTCTGCAACTTCATCAAGATTGGGCTGATCCTTGAAATTTGCTTTGATATAATCAATGGCTTCGGCGATACGATTATAATTGATGTTTTCTTGTGTGTTCATTTCTTCAATTTTATAATACAAATATCAGGTGGATTTTGCGGTTATAAAATCCGAAACTTGCGGAGTTCACTTTTGTTTCAAGTTTCAGGTTTCAAGTTGCTGTAGAAATTGAAACCTGAATAATCAATTGTGATTTCATTTAAGGTCCTCTTTTCTGGATGACGCGCTTATTAGTTTATATCCATTTTTGGTTCTTAAAAATTCAAAATGATCTTGTCCTGATTCATTTTTATTCTGAGGAGAAATAACAATGTTTTTTACAGGATTAATCCAGTCTTTCGCCTGACGGCAATTATCAAAATATTGATCATATTCATCTGCTTCAAAGATAAATTTATTCAAGCTTTCAGAAAATATATGATAATCACAATTTGCCGATTTTAATTCTAATAATTTCGCTTTTATGAGTTTGTAATTTAGTTTCATAAACGCTTCTTTTGGTTTAGTAATCCAGCCATCATCGTCTTTCTTTTTCCAATACGTGATGTTATCGTAAGAGTGTTTTAATAAATTTTCTTTTGATAAATCGGTAAGGATATTGTTTTTTAACCATGATTTAAATTCTTTATCAAAATTGATGAACGAGTAATATTGTCCGTCAATACCAAGGAAATTATCTCTGATAGGATCTGGATTTTTTTCTTTTGATTTTTCTAAAGAATAAAAATTCAACTCATCATTGAAGCTGAAATTTTCAATTAGAATTTTATTGTTAATGTCAATTAGAAATTCTTTTCCTCCAGTCCAAAAAAAATGTTCTCCATCTTTTTCCTTCACTGCATCTTTTAGAGCTATAATCATTCCGTTTCTAACGTTTGTTAAATGACTGTATTCAGCCGGAATTACAATTTTTCCATCACCATTAAAGCAACCCATTTTGTCTGTTTTATGATCATTAAAGCGTATAAAGCCTTCATTCTCACAATCGGCACCGTTATCAAAAATATATAAACTGTCGCGTCCGACTATTTTTCCGGTTTTAGTTAAATAGTAGCTTTTCCAGCTTTCATTTTCTTCTTCGCTAACAGCAATTATATTTTCAAATTTATGAGCAATAGTAAGGCCCATAAATCTCGGTTCTATTTTGATGTTTCCGCTTTTATCTTTAAATCCCAAATGGGTTGTGTCTTTATCCCAGAATGAAATCCAGGTATCTTTATTTTGTGCTGATAAAGTAAAATTCAAACAAAGGAATATATAGAGAATAATAATTTTTTTCATGAGATTTATTTATCGGATATGAATTTCTAATTCATTGTTTTTTGCCTCTTCAAAACAATCAGAACATAATGTTTTAAAATA
The DNA here is from genome assembly GCF_033657265.1 of Flavobacterium sp. MMLR14_040. Lineage (NCBI taxonomy): Bacteria > Pseudomonadati > Bacteroidota > Flavobacteriia > Flavobacteriales > Flavobacteriaceae > Flavobacterium > Flavobacterium sp. MMLR14_040. The sequence continues at coordinate 240,357 of NZ_JAWVWO010000005.1, forward strand.
GGCGATGGTTTCAAAGGCGTCATTCCATTCTTCGCCATTGTCCAGCAACCATTGTTCGCAAGCGCCACACCAGGCAATTTGCGGAAGGTCTTCTTCAGCTTCTGAATAGAAAAAACCAACTTTTTCTTTGTTGTCTATAGCCATTGCAATATGAATACAGGAAAAAGACATTTCTTTTGATCCATGTTGCTCGCATAAAACTTTTTCAATCATATTTTTGTATTCAATGAGATTTAAACTCTGTTTTATAGCTAATATATAAATATAATCTGATTACTTCCTTACTGTAAAAGAAAAAACCCTCACGTTTTGTAAGGGTTGAAGTACTGTTTTTAATATCCTTGTCTCGTATATTTAGCTTCTTCTATTGCTTTTTCCAGCTCCTGTACTTTTTTTGTGCTTAGTTCGACTTCAGCTTTTGCCTTATCCAATTCATCTTTCAATTGAGCTATTTGCCTCTTACATTTTTCAATTTCTTTTTGTTGATCGGGATTATTGATATTTTCGGGTGCAGTTTCAAGGCTTTTTAATTGTGCTTGTTCTTTTTTTAAATCATCTTCCTTATTCCATGCTTTTCTTGCCAGTTTAATTAGTTTTTGCTCTTCTCTTTCTAATTTAGATTGTGCCTTTTCTACGCGACTTAGAGTAGAAATAGGTTTCATGGTTGGCAACTGTACTAACTGCGGTGGCTTTTCGTCCTCCATTGGCAAGGGATTCGTCCTAGGTTGCATTTTTGAGGCATTAAAATTTTGAGCATTCGAAAATAGAGGAGTAATGATTAATATCATTACAATTAAAAATATTCTCATTATTAGGTTTCAGATTTGGTTTTGTTTTTCAAAAATAAACTTATAATTTAAAAAAGCCGAGAAACATGAAATTAATTTTAAAGTTCCTGATTTACTTATGATGGCACGTCCAGATTATTTTAGATTTTATATTAAAACAGAAAACCCGACAGATTTCTAAAATATCTATCGGGTTTTGAATATGTATTAAAAATCTAAGATCTACAATCTTAAATCTAAAATTATTAATATCTGTAGTATTCTGGTTTGAATGGACCTTCAACCGGAACGCCAATATAAGCAGCCTGGTCGTCACGTAAAGTTTCCAATTCAACTCCTAATTTAGCTAAGTGCAAAGCAGCCACTTTTTCATCTAAATGTTTTGGTAACATATAAACGTCATTGTTGTAAGCACCGCTGTTTTTCCATAATTCGATTTGAGCCAAAGTTTGGTTTGTAAATGAGTTACTCATTACAAAACTTGGGTGACCTGTAGCACAACCAAGGTTTACTAAACGACCTTCAGCAAGAATAATGATATCTTTTCCGTTGATTGTATATTTGTCAACCTGAGGTTTGATTTCGATTTTAGATGCACCGTGGTTTTTGTTCAACCAAGCCATATCAATTTCGTTATCAAAGTGTCCGATGTTACAAACAACAGTTTTGTCTTTCATTTGCTCGAAGTGCTCTCCAAGAACAATATCTTTATTTCCAGTAGTTGTAATGATGATATCAGCATTAGCAATTACAGTGTTTAATTTTTTAACTTCATAACCATCCATTGCAGCTTGTAAAGCACAAATTGGGTCAATTTCAGTAACAGTTACAATAGAACCAGCACCTCTGAAAGAAGCAGCAGTTCCTTTTCCAACATCACCATATCCGCAAACGATAACTCTTTTTCCAGCTAACATTAAGTCAGTTGCACGACGTACAGCATCTACAGCAGATTCTTTACAACCGTATTTGTTATCAAATTTAGATTTAGTAACAGAGTCGTTAATGTTGATTGCAGGCATTGGTAAAGTTCCGGCTTTTACTCTTTCGTAAAGTCTGTGAACCCCAGTTGTTGTTTCTTCAGATAAACCTTTGATTCCAGGAACCAATTCCGGAAAACGATCAATAACCATGTTAGTTAAATCTCCACCATCATCAAGAATCATGTTCAATGGTTTTCTGTCTTCGCCAAAGAATAAAGTTTGCTCAATACACCAGTCAAATGATTGCTCATCAAGACCTTTCCAAGCGTAAACCTGAATTCCGGCAGCAGCAATAGCAGCAGCAGCCTGATCCTGAGTAGAGAAAATGTTACAAGAAGACCAAGTAACTTCTGCACCAAGAGCGATTAAAGTTTCGATTAAAACAGCAGTTTGAATCGTCATGTGCAAACATCCAGCGATACGAGCACCTTTAAGAGGCTGTTCGTCTTTATATTCAGCGCGAAGTGCCATTAAACCTGGCATTTCAGCTTCAGCTAGTTCAATTTCTTTTCTTCCCCAAGCCGCTAGAGAAATGTCTTTTACTTTGAAAGCCACAAAAGGCGTAGTTGTAGTACTCATTTATAGTATATTTGTATATTGTAATATTTTTGCAAATTTACGGAATAGCTTTTTAATTTTGACTATTTCTGTAAGATTTGTGAAATGTTTAATTTCTTAATCTTTAGAACATTAGTTTCGAAATTATTTTTCACCATATAAGTGATATAAGTTCATTTAAAAAAAGATTCAATATTGTTTTACCATATAAGCGATATAAGTTCATTTAAAAAAGAACGGATTTTTTTTATTGTATGAAGTCATATTCTTAAATTTACTAAACACATTTTTTTTAGCCATAAAATTATATTTACTTATATAACTTATATGGTTTAAAAAATAAACCACATAACAAGTAAGATACTAATGCCTCTATTTCAAACCATACAATGCAACGAGAATACCAAACTTTTAATTTGGGAAATAACAGAATCTTTTGAGGAGTTATTGAGCAAAGTAGTTTTAAAAGAAAAAACGCAGAAAAGATTAAACGGGATGAAATCTCAACTTCATCAGCGTGCTTTTTTGAGTGTTCGCATGCTGATTCAGGAAATGGGGTTTACAGATCACGATTTGCATTATGACGAATTCGGGAAACCTTATTTTGATTGTCATAACTATATTTCGATTACACATTCGTATCATTTTGCAGCCATCATTATCAGCCATGAAACGGTTGGAATAGATATGGAATTACAGCGCCAGAAAATCCTTCGAATTGCCGATAAATTTGTTGATACCGAATTCAATTATTTAAATCAGGATGATTTAGAAGAATATATAAAAAAGCTCACCGTAATTTGGGGAGCGAAAGAAGCGATTTTTAAAATCAGAAATGAAAAAGGAATCAGTTTTAAAGATCATATTCAGGTTGAAGATTTTTCGTTAACCGAAAGTCGAACAGATGCAAGTCTTCATTTTGATAACCTTGTAAAAGATTTTGATGTGCATTACAAAGAAATTAAATCAGAGAATTTTGATGATACTTTTACTTTGGTTTATGCTTTTGAGAAATAGTTGTGGATTAAATTCCAATTTAAAAATAGAATTTCGAACAATTTGTCATTTCGACCGAAGGGAGAAATCACACTCGCAACTCGACAAAGATTGGCGATTTTCTTTGCGGAATTTCTAGTGTGATTTCTTCCTTCGGTCGAAATGACAAAAAACTACACTTCGCTTTCTTTTTTTCGATGCTCAAACATACTCATATACAAAAAAGTACTCATTTTTCTGGCGCGACGTTTTAGTGTGTCGGCATTTTCTCCTTCAAAATGCTCATCGATAGTTTGAAACCAATGATTAAGCCAGATTCCAAATTCATTTGAAGTGATTTTTTCGCCAAAATGAGCATCAACTTCATTATGTACAGTATGCGGATTCCCTTTGTATTTTTTTACAGCAAATAAATTGGTTTCCCAAAAATCAGTCAGCTTTTCCAGATGTTTATCCCAATCTTTTATCATCGTATTAAAATAAAAGCCGATTTCTGCATCGGCTCTTATTTTAGCATAAAACTGATGTACTAGGAATTCGACATCGGTTCTATTTTCTATTTGTTTTTTCATAGTACAAAACTATTCAGAAATATAAAGAAAACACTCAATAGAGCACTTAAAATAATAAGGTTAAAAACTACTTTATGTTTCATTTGCGCTAAAATTGAAGTGTTGGCAAAAACAGAAGCTAAAACAATAATTGCCAGTTGTATCATTTGTACAATAGAGGTTCCATGTGAAAGAATGTACATTGCAGCTGCACCACCTAAACAGCTTTGACCAATTACAGCCATTGCTGCAGAACCCATGTAATTTTTATTGAAATTTTCGAATGTTGTTTGATATAGTGTCATGATATTGAGATTTTTATACTACAAAGGTACATGCACTATCCAGCTCTATTTTATGACTTTAATCATAAAACAAGAATTTTTTTATCTGTATACTTTTCTGTTTATAATCTTCAAAACGCCTTTTTTTTCTAATGCTTTAATGGTTCTGATAACGGTTTCAACCCGTAAACCGGTTAAATCGCCAATTTGCTGTCTGGTAAAATTGATGAGGTATCCATTTTCATCCTTTTGGAAATTGAAATACTCAATTCCGTGATCCATTAATTTTAAAACCCGGTGTTCTGGTTCCTGTGTAGACATTTCTGCCGCCATAACCGATTTGTAATATAATCGCTGCGCCAGATTCTGAATTATTTTAATACTTACGAAAGGATTTTCCTCCAGTAATTTCATGAAATTATTTTTTGAAAGAAGAAGAATTTCCGAATCTTCAACAGCAATTGCGTTAGCCGGATAATTTTGATTTAAAAACAAAGGCGGTTCACCAAAAGATTGTCCTTTATAAAAGATTCCCTGAATAAATTCCCTTCCATCATCATTATAATTGCTCATTTTTACTTCGCCGGAAACGATTTGATAATAATAAGCAGGTAAATTTCCTTCTTCAAAAATGACAGCCATTTTATCAAAAACTTTTTTCAAAGCACCATATTTTTCTAATAACTCAGTAGCAATCATAATTTTGTTTTTTGGATTCTAAAAAACCTTCACACAAATATAATTCATTCAAAATTGTTCTTCTACATTAAAAAACTTTTACTTTTACGGCCATTATGCAACAAAAAATACCCAATATCTACGAGCAAATTATTCAGGCCAAAAGCAATGGGCAAAAATTGCTGGCCATTCTTTTAGATCCGGATAAGATTGCTTTAGAAAATATAGAAAATTTATTGCTGAAAATAAACCAATCACCAGCTACACATATTTTTGTGGGCGGTAGTGTTGTTCAGACTACAATTTTAGAAGAGTTAATTGCTCAATTAAAACAAAAGACAAATTTACCGGTGGTTATCTTTCCGGGAGATCCTTCGCAAATCTCTCCTCAGGCAGATGCCATTTTGTTTTTGTCGCTTTTATCGGGCAGAAATCCCGATTATTTAATAGAATATCAGGTTCAGGCCGCGCCAATTCTTAAAAAAATGAATCTTGAAGTAATTTCAACAGGATATATTTTAATCGAAAGCGGTAATGAAACAGCAGTAGCAAGAGTAAGTAAAACACAGCCGTTAAACAGGGAGAATCTTGATTTGGTTTTGGCAACTTCGCAAGCCGGAGAAATGTTAGGAAATAAATTAATTTACCTTGAAGCCGGAAGTGGTGCCAAACAAGCAGTTCCATTCAAAATGATACAGCTAATTTCTCAAAGCGTTAAAATTCCGATAATTGTTGGAGGAGGAATTGTAGATTTGCAAGGAATTCAGAATGCGTACAAGGCCGGTGCAGATTTAGTGGTTATAGGAACAGCTTTCGAAAATAACAGCCGTTTTTTTGAATCATAGAAAATTAAATAATAGCTAAACACAACAACCCAAATGATTGATTTTTTTTTAGAAAGTTATAAAAATGCTCCTTTATGGCATATTGCTTTAGAGTTTCTGGTTTTTGTGTTCGGAATTTTAAGTGTTTGGTTTGCAAAAAAAGAGAACATCTGGGTATATCCAACGGGTTTAATTGCGACTGTAATTTCTGTTTATCTTTTATATATTGCCGGTTATATTGGCGATATGATTATCAATGGTTACTTTTCTGTAATGAGCATTTATGGCTGGTACGTTTGGGCAAAAGGAGGAACGGTCGAAGATAATTTACCTATAACACGAACAAATCTTAATGAAAAAATAATTGGTGTTCTATTGTTTTTTGTGACCATTTTTGTAGTTTTCGGCATTTATAAATATTTTGATTATGAGATTCATAATGACAATTATGTCGATATGATTTCATCGGGAATATTTTTTGCGGGAATGTGGTACATGGCCAGAAAAAAAATCGAAAACTGGACACTTTGGATTATTGGTGACATTATTGTTGTGCCTCTTTATGCGTATCGTGGCTTAGGAATGTTGTCACTTCAATACTTAATTTTTACAATTTTAGCTATTTCAGCTTATTTAGAATGGAGAAAAATCTTAGACAGCAAAAAACAGCTATAATAAAAATTGCTTTGTTTGGTCCTGAAAGTACAGGTAAAACAACTTTGGCAAAACAACTTGCCGCATATTACGAAACGGAATGGGTTCCTGAGTTTGCACGCGATTATTTGCAAAAAAGATGGGAAGAAAACCAACATATATGCGATGCAGATGATATGCTGCCAATTGCTTACGGGCAGGTTGCACTAGAAAATGAAAAACTTTCTTCGGCAAATAAATACCTGTTTTGCGATACTAATTTAATGGTTACCAAAGTTTTTTCTGAAATATATTATGGTTTTTGCGATCCTCTTTTAAATGAAGAAGCATTAGAACATGAATACGATTTATTTTTCCTGACAGACATAGATGTTCCTTGGGAAAAAGATGATATTAGAGATAAAGCTGAAGGAAGAGAAACTGTTTTTTCAGTTTTTAAACAAACTTTGATTGATAATAAAAAGCCATTTATTACCCTTTCGGGGAATAAAGAAAGCCGCCTGGCAAAAGCTGCAATTATTATCGACAATTTGACTATTGCCAAACAACACGGATTTTCATCTTCTGATTTTGTTGAAATTTACAATCACGGGGTTTCTGTTGAAAGTGTTTTAAAGCAACTGCAAATTTTTAAAAACGGAATTTTAAAGAGTAATTTAATAAGTCCTGCAACAATTGGCAATGGAATTTTAAATTTAACTGAAAATGATTTTGAAGCAAAAGCCCGTTTTTTTGATCTTCAAAAATCAAAGTTAAAACTAAAGAAATTTGTTCCGGCTTCTGGTGCAGCAAGCCGAATGTTTAAATTTTTAACTGCCTTTTTGAATGATTTTGATCTTCAAAAAGAAACTATAAATGCTTACATCAACAGAAAAAAAGATAGTGATTTGTCTATTTTTATTGTAGCAATGGAAAAATTTCCTTTTTTTGAAGCTGTAGATAAAAAGCTTAGAGAGGTTTATCCCGATTTTGAAACTTTAGACAGAGATTACAAAAATTATTATTTCATAAAATTATTATTATCTCCTTATTATTTTGATTTTGCAAATAAGCCCAAAGCAGTTTTGCCGTTTCATCACTATCAAAACCATATTGCAACTCCAATAGAAGAACATTTGAATGAATGTGTGCATTATGCCACAGCCGATCAAATATCAAACCTGCACTTTACGGTATCAGAAATTCATCAGGCTCAATTTGAAAAAGCAGTTGATTTGATTCAGGATAATATAGAAAAAGAGGCCGAAACTAAAATTAATATTGGATATTCTTATCAAAATAAAAGTACAGACTCGATTACAGTCGATAGTAATAATGAATTAGTTAGAAGCAAAAATGGAGAACTGGTTTTTAGACCCGGAGGACATGGAGCACTAATCGAAAATTTGAACACACTTGACTCAGATATTATTTTTATTAAAAATATAGATAACGTAATTCAAAATCATATTGATAAAATTACGTTGTATAAAAAAGGTCTTGCAGGAATTTTAATTGAAATTCAGCAACAAGTTTTTGGTTATTTAAAAGCTATTGAAGAGCAGCATATAAAAGAAAGCAATATTGTTGAAATTGTTCAGTTTTTAAAAGACCAGTTGAATATTAATTTGACAAATGATTTTAATAAATTTACATTTGAAAATAAAATTATTAAAATTAAAGAGCTATTAGATAGACCAATAAGAGTTTGCGGAATGGTGAAAAATGAAGGAGAGCCGGGAGGTGGCCCTTTTTGGGTTATGGACGAAAAAGGAACAGTTTCACTTCAGATTGTAGAAACATCTCAGGTAGATTTAAAAAACAAAAAACAACTTCAAATTTTAGCGGAAGCGACCCATTTTAACCCGGTTGATCTAATTTGTGGTGTCAAAAATTATAAAAACGAAAAATTTGATCTAACTCAATTTGTAGATCATAAAACAGGATTTATTGTCGAAAAAAGTATCGAAGGAAATATAGTCAAAAGTTATGAGTTGCCGGGTTTATGGAACGGAGCAATGGCAAATTGGATAACTATTTTTGTTGCTGTTCCACTAATAACTTTTAGTCCTGTAAAAACAGTAAATGACTTATTAAAACCGGCACATCAGCCACAGTAATGGATTCAGAAAAAATCATATCAGAGTTAAGTTTTAAAGCCGTTCGGAGTAGTGGTGCTGGCGGACAAAATGTAAATAAAGTTTCTTCAAAAGTCGTGTTGAATTTTGATTTAAATGCTTCTCAGGCTTTATCTGAAGAAGAGAAATTACTTTTACAAACTAATATTGCGCCAAGATTAACCACTGAAAACATTCTGATTTTAAACTGTGACGAAGACCGAAGTCAGCTTAAAAATAAAGAAATTGTTGTAAAACGTTTTTTGGAAATGATTAAAAAAGGATTGTTTGTTCCAAAAGTTCGTAAAGCAACTAAGATTCCGAAATCTGTAATTAAGAAAAGAATTAAGGATAAGAAAAATATTTCTGAAATAAAACAATCAAGGAGAAAACCAGATTTGGAATAAATCCCAATTATAAAATTCCAAATTTCAAAAAGAAACGCAGTTATGTAGTTTTCAATTGGAATTTGGAATTTTCGTTTTTTGGAAATTTTATTCGTTTTTGGAATTTGGGATTTGATTTTTGGAATTTTTAACTTTACATTTGCACTGTCTCAAAGGGGTGCTCTAAATAACGAGCTGAGATCATACCCAAAGAACCTGAGCGAGTAATGTTGCTAAGGGAAAAAACGACAATTGTTAGTGTGCACACTATATTTTGTTGTAAGAAACACATTTATTAATTTAACAAAAAGAATAATTCCCCCTTTTATTCGTAATTTTTTTACGGATGAAAACATTTTTTGAAGGTACTGAGGTGCTAAGTTACAAAGGTTATAAGTTTTCTAAAATGAGAAGAACCCAATCAATTTTCTTTCTTCTTTCTTCTTTTTTCTTTACTCTATTCTCTATTGCTCAGGAAAAAGATTCTACCAAAGTAAATTCTCTCGATGAGGTTTTGGTTTCTGCCGTTCGTGTTACTGCAAAAACGCCGGTTACGTTTAGTAATTTGGATAAAAAAGATATTAAATACCGAAATTTAGGTCAGGATATTCCAATTTTAATGAATTATTTGCCATCGGTTGTTACGACTTCTGATGCAGGAAATGGTTTTGGATATACCGGAATCAGAGTCCGCGGAAGCGATGCCACAAGAGTAAATGTTACCATAAACGGAATTCCGTACAACGATGCTGAAAGTCAGGGAACATTTTGGGTAAACATGCCAGATTTTGCTTCTTCTGTAGAAAGTTTGCAATTGCAGCGAGGTGTAGGAACATCTACAAATGGTTCTTCAGCTTTTGGTGCAAGTTTAAATATGTTGACAGATAATTATGCTTCTAAGGCAAATGGCGAAATTTCCAGTTCTTACGGAAGTTTCAATTCCAGAAAAAATACGGTAAAATTTAGTACAGGTTTATTAAACGATCATTTTGAATTGGCAGGACGTTTGTCTACGCTTAAATCTGATGGTTATATCGACCGTGCAAGTTCTGATTTAAAATCGTATTTTTTGCAGGGAACTTACGTTGGTAAAACAACTTTAATCAAAGCATTAGTTTTTGGCGGAACAGAAAAAACATACCAATCCTGGAATGGAATAGATACTGAAACTTTAAATACAAATCGTACCTTCAATTCTGCAGGAATGTATACTGATGAAGCTGGAAACGTTCGTTTTTATGACAATGAAACCGATAATTACCAACAAGATCATTATCAATTGCATTGGAACGAATCTTTTTCGGATAAGTGGAGTACGAATTTAGCAGTTCATTACACAAAAGGAAAAGGTTATTACGAGAATTATAAAGAAGATGCCGACATGGCTGAATATGGTTTGCTGCCGCTTGACGCAATAGCTACAACCGATTTAGTGCGTCAAAAGTGGTTAGACAATGATTTTTATGGAACTACATTTTCTGTAAAATACAAAGACGAAAAATTTGACGTGATCTTTGGCGGAGGCTGGAATAAATATGAAGGCGATCATTATGGCAAAGTAATCTGGGCAAGATATGCTTCTCAATCAGAATTGGGAGATCATTATTATGATGATTTTTCGACAAAAACAGACGGAAATATTTTCGCGAAAGCAAATTATCAATTCACAGAAAAATTGAGTTTTTACGGAGATTTACAATATAGAAATGTACAATATAAAGCCAATAGTATTGAAACAGGCCTGGTAAATGATAACTTTAATTTCTTCAATCCAAAAGCGGGATTGAATTATCAAATCAATCAAAAAAACACACTTTACTTTTCATACGCCAGAGCTAATCGCGAACCAAACAGAACCGATTATGAAGGTGGAAATGTAAAACCTGAAAAATTAAATGATTTTGAATTAGGCTGGAGGTTTAATTCAGAGAAATTTCAACTGAATTCAAACTTCTATTATATGGCTTACAAAGACCAATTAATTTTAACCGGAACACTAGATGATGTTGGATCTCCAATTCGTTCAAATAGTGAAAAAAGTTATCGTTTAGGGTTTGAAGTTGATGCAACAATTAGGCTTTCAGAAAAATTTATGCTGCGTCCAAACTTTACTTTAAGCAGTAACAAAAATGTTGATTTGGCTGTAGAAGGACAAAATTACGGAACCACGTCTATTGCATATTCACCGGAAGTAATTGCAGGAAATATTATTGTTTACAGTCCGATTGAAAATTTACATATTTCATTATTACAAAAATATGTTGGCGAGCAATACATGAATAATATCGAATTGCCAGAAGCTAAACTGGCTGATTATTTTGTAAATGATCTAAATGTATCTTTTGAAATCAAACCAAAATCTATTTTTAAATCAATTATGATTACAGGTTTGGTAAATAATATTCTGGACAAAAAATATGTTTCAAACGGATATATGTATGATGTTTACCCATACTATTATCCTCAGGCGGGGATTAATTTCCTGGCAGGATTAACTTTAAAATTCTAAAAAAGGAGCAGAAAATAAAAAAGCCTGAAAATTTAAACTTTCAGGCTTTTTTTATTTAGTTATATACGTGAACAGAAGTTCCGGATAATTCGACCCGATACTGTTTCATCGGGTATTCCTGTCCGCCAAGTCCTGTAAATAAATTGTAAGATGTTTTGTCGCAAGAACAAACGGCATAAATACCGTCAATTGTCATAGCAACGCAAGAAGTTAAGGGTTCATTTGGACATGCAGCATCAAAAGCGGTATAAGTTCCTTCGCCTGTTTTCATTACAATAATACCTTTTGCTCCGTAATTTGGAACAAAAACCGGGCTGCTCACATATAAAAGGTTATTGTATGATGGCAAACTTGTATTAAGATAAGCATTTACAGCATAATTAGGGATATTAGGATTGCTGTTGCTTTTATTATTATCACTACAAGAGAAAAACACACAAGTTAATACGATAAAGAGCCAGATTTTTTTCATTATTTTAAAAAGTATTAGTGAAACAAAATTAAATTATTTAGTTTTGAATTCTATATGATTAACATATAATTATGTACTATTAAAAATAATAGTATATTTGTAATAAGAAATCCCGTCCCGATGGGATTTTTTGTATTTATATAAACGATGAAGTTATGAGTAAAGTATCTTATTATACAGCAGAAGGATTAAAAAAACTAAAAGATGAGTTGGAGCATTTGAAAAGTGTAATGCGACCAAAGGCATCTCAAGACATAGCAGAGGCAAGAGACAAGGGTGATTTATCTGAAAATGCAGAATACGATGCCGCTAAAGAAGCACAAGGTTTATTAGAAATGAGAATTTCTAAATTAGAAGAAGTGTATTCAAATGCAAGATTAATAGACGAATCACAACTTGATGTTTCGAAAGCTTTGGTGCTTTCTAACGTAAAAATTAAAAACCAAAGCAACGGAATGGAAATGAAATATACACTTGTTGCTGAAAGTGAAGCTGATTTGAAAACCGGAAAAATTTCGGTAACTTCTCCTATTGGAAAAGGTTTACTGGGAAAATCTGTTGGAGAAGTAGCAGAAATTACAGTGCCAAATGGAGTTTTGAAATTTGAAATCCTTGAAATTACAAGAGACTAAATTATAAATGTTTAATTGGTTAATCGTTTATTTGTTTAACCGATTTAACGATTCAACAAATAAACGAATAAACGATGTCGATATTTACCAAAATAGTTAACGGAGAAATTCCGGCTTATAAAATTGCCGAAGATGAAAATTATCTGGCTTTTTTAGATGTAAATCCGAATGCAAAAGGACACACACTTTGTATTCCTAAACAAGAAATCAATAAGATTTTTGATATGGATGATGAATTGTATTTGGGATTAATGAAGTTTTCTAAGAAAATTGCAATTGCTTTAGAAAAAACTGTTCCTTGTAAAAGAGTTGGTATGGCAGTTGTTGGTTTAGAAGTTCCTCATGCACACGTTCATCTGATTCCTTTAAATGAAATGGATGAAATGCGTTTTCATAATAAAGTATCCCTTTCGAAAGAAGAATTTGAAGCTTTGGCCAAAAGTATTCAGGCGAATTTGTAAAAAATAATGTCAGATTGAGCGAAATCGAAGTCTGATTAAAATAAAAAAGTGTAGTAGAGTTATTTTTACTACACTTTTTTATTTAACTGAATTTGAAAAGTAGTCCCTTTTCCTATTTCAGAATGTAAAACTTTTATTTTACCGCTATGATATTCTACAACAATTCTCTTTGTTAAAGAAAGACCTAAGCCCCAACCTCTTTTTTTGGTAGTAAAACCGGGCTCAAATATAGTTTTGAATTGTTTTTTAGAAATTCCGGTTCCGGAATCCTTTACATTTATTTTTACATGATGTGCATCCTGCTCAATTTGAAGGTCTAAAGTTCCTTTTCCTTTCATGGCATCAATCGCATTTTTTACCAAATTTTCTATTGTCCAGCTATGTAAAGTTGGATTTATCATAACCAAAATAGGCTCAGCTGGGGTATCATAAGAAAACTCAACCTGTTTTGAAAAACGGGATTGTAAATATTTGTATGAGTTTAAAGTTTCCTGTACAATATCATGAACTTCTAAAACAGGAACAGAGCCAATTTTTGAAAAACGATCTGTAATAGTTTGTAAACGTTCAATATCTTTTTGAATTTCAAAAGTTATGGACTGATCAATTTCTTCGGTCTTTAAAATCTCAACCCAGCCAATTAATGATGATAAAGGTGTGCCAATTTGATGAGCTGTTTCTTTAGCCATTCCCGCCCAAAGTTTATTTTGAGTCGCCATTTTTGTGCTTTTATAAAAATTGTAAACCAAAGCGCCGCACAAAAAGATGATCAGCAATAATGCAATGGGATAATATTTGAGCTTATTAAGTAAAGCCGAATTTCCATAATATAATTTCTGATACTTTCCGGGAGAATATTCAAATACAATGGGCTCATTTTCATTTTGGAGATTTTTTAAAAAGCGCATCGATTTTTTTTGGTCATTTAATATTTCATCTGGTACATTTCTAGTCGTCAGAATCTTGTCATACATTGTTAGTATTACAGGAATAGAAGTGTTGTTGCTGGAAATTTGAAGCGGAAGTTCGAGATCAGTATTTTCGTCTGCGTTGATTAATGCTATTTGCGCATTAGCCAGGAGTTTCATTTTGATTCGTTCTTCATTCTTGAATATTTGAAAAAAAGTATAAGTGTTCCAAAGAATCAGGGTAATGATCGAAAAGGAAATAAAAATAATAATCCAACGAGTTGTATTTCTACTTTCAGAAAAACGCATAAAGTAATTTTTGAGGTATAAATATAACGAAATATACTCATTTAATATTTTGATTGCGCTAAAGATTTTTGTTTTTAAGGCTAAAACTATTTCTCTGACTTAAACCATTTCTATACTTTTGTAGTTGCCAAAACGAGATTTGGTTAAAAAGAAAAATTATGATTAGCATTGATCCAAAAGAGATTTCAACGGTAAAATTACAAGGTTATTTACAAAGTGCCATTGGCCCAAGACCTATTGCTTTTGCCAGCACAATAAGTGCAAAAGGAATCCCTAATTTGTCGCCTTTTAGTTTCTTTAATGTATTTAGTGCCAATCCGCCCATTTTAGTTTTTTCACCGGCAAGACGCGTGCGTGATAACACAATTAAACATACACTTATTAATGTAGAGGCAACTCGAGAGGTTGTTATTAATGTTGTAAATTATGATTTGGTACAGCAAACGTCATTGGCCAGTACAGAATATGGCGATGGAGTAAATGAATTTATAAAGGCAGGATTAACACAAATTCCGTCAGATTTTGTAAAACCATATCGCGTAAAAGAATCTCCGGTGCAGTTTGAATGCAAAGTCACGCAGATAATTCCGCTTGGAACAGAAGGCGGAGCAGGAAATCTGATTCTTTGTGAAGTGGTGAAAATGCACATTCATGAAGCTGTTTTAGATGAAAACGGAGCAATTGATCAGCATAAAATTGATCTGGTTTCACGATTAGGAAATAATTGGTATTCAAGGTCTAACCAGGGACTTTTTGAAGTTCAAAAACCACTTACAACTTTAGGTGTTGGAGTAGATGTTATTCCTAATTTTATAAAAGAGAGCCCTGTTTTTAACGGAAACGATCTTGGAAAATTAGGAAACATAGAAGCCTTGCCTACAACAGAAGAAGTTAGTATATTTGTGAAAGAAAATTTTTCTGTGAAAGGAGTTTTAAGTTCTGATGATCAGGAAAAAATACATCTGGAGGCTAAGAAATACCTTGACAAAGAAGATGTTACATCGGCTTGGAAAGTGCTTTTAGCCAAAAAATAAGAAAAGAAACAATAATAAATATAGACGAAGATGGAAGTTACAGGAAAAGTAAAAGTGGTAAACCCAGAGCAACAAGTTAGTGCCTCATTCAAAAAAAGAGAATTAGTTGTTACTACTGATGAGCAATATCCACAACATATTTTAATCGAATTTACACAAGATAAATGCGATTTGTTAAGTAGCTATAAGCAAGGAGAGGCAGTAAAAGTTTCTATCAATTTAAGAGGAAGAGAATGGGTTAATCCACAAGGGGAAACCAGATATTTCAATAGTATTCAAGGTTGGAGAATCGAAAGAGTAGCGCCAGAAGGTCCTGGACAAACTCCAGCAATGCCTGCTGCAGAAGCATTTGCTCCGGCTACTAATTTAAACGAAGACGAACCAGACGATTTGCCTTTCTAAAAGTTTAAATTCTAAAATATAAATTCCAAATTCCAATTCATAAATATGTAATTGGGGTTTGGTTTTTTGTTTTTTATTAACATTTTCTGCCATTAGTATGCAGACAAGCAGTTGGAATTTGGAATTTTCTATTTTGTAATTTTTAAAATATGTATTACGTATTCAAAGATTTATTTTTTCCTCCAGTTTCAGAAGCCGATGAAGAAGGAATTCTGGCAATAGGCGGCGATTTAAATCCCGAACGTTTAAAGCTGGCTTATACAAGTGGAGTTTTTCCATGGTTTAATGAAGGAGAGCCAGTTCTTTGGTGGTCGCCGGATCCCAGAATGGTTTTGTTTCTCGATGAATTAATTGTGTCAAAAAGCATGCGTAATGTTTTGAACAGGAATCAGTTTAAAGTAACTTTCAATCAAAATTTTTTGGAGGTTATTTCAAATTGTCAAAAAATAAAAAGAGAAGGCCAGGACGGAACCTGGATTTCAAATGAAATGATCGATGCTTATTGCCAATTACATAAAGAAGGCATGGCAAAATCGCTTGAGGTTTGGCAAGATGAGGTTTTGGTTGGTGGTTTATACGGAATAGATTTAGGTCATGTTTTTTGTGGTGAAAGTATGTTTTCGAAAGTATCAAATGCATCTAAAGTAGCATTTATAGCATTGGTACAATCGTTAAAAGAAAGAAATTACAAACTATTAGATTGTCAGGTTTATAATCCGCATTTAGAAAGTTTAGGTTGTCGTGAAATTGATCGTGAAGAATTTATGTCCATTTTAGAAAGTAAGAAATTATGAGTGCCATTTACACTGTAAAAGAAATTTATATTTATCCTATAAAAAGCCTTGCAGGAATTAGCTGCAAACAAGCTTTTGCTGAAGAAATGGGATTTGAAAACGATCGTCGATGGATGTTGATTAATGCTGAAAATCTGCACATAACGCAAAGAGAATATCCGATTTTGAGCCAGTTTTATCCTCAAATTTCAGATGGAAAAATCAGTATTACTTTTAAAGAGCTTAGACAAGAATTTTCGGTTAATGAACATTTAGATCAGCCAATAGACACCAAAGTCTGGGAGGATAAAAGTGAAGTTGTCGAAGTAAATAAATCAACCTCAAAATGGTTTAGCGAACAATTAGGTTTTGAGTGTAAATTGGTGAAAATCATCAAAAGCGGAGATCGAAAACATGAAAGCTCAACATTAAAAGAAACCTTCAATGTAAGTCTTGCCGATGGTTATCCTTATTTGTTAGTTGGAACAAAAAGTCTTGATTTTTTGAATGAAAAATTAGAAGATAAAATTATAGTTTTGCGATTTCGACCAAATATTGTTATAAGCAGTGAAGTTCCTCATGAAGAAGACAACTTCGATACTTTTAAAATTGGAGAAGTCGATTTTAAAAATGTAAAACCTTGCGGAAGATGTATTATGGTAAATAATGATCCGCAAAAAGGCATTATCAAAAAAGAACCTTTGAAAACTTTAAGTAAATATCGAAAAGTTGACAATTCAGTTTTTTTTGGAACTAATATTGTAAGTTTAAATAACGGATTAATTAAAGTTGGAGATGAGATTGTTTTCTAAAAATTCAATTTTGTAAAACTCCAATTCAATGTATTAAAAAGTACTAATTCGTTTTTTAAAGCAGGTAAATCCAGAATTACCTTAAGTGTTTCATGTGCCATCATAGTGCCGATAATTCCGGGTAAAGTTCCTAAAACTCCATTCAAATTACAGTTTGGAACATCTTTCGGATCGGGCATTTCAGGAAATAAATCTCTTAGGTTCTTACTTCCATTATGATTGAAAACAGCAATCTGGCCTTCAAATTTTAAAATACTTCCATAAATTAAAACTTTGTTGAGTTCGACACAAGTATCGTTTACCAAATAACGTGTCTTAAAATTATCTGATCCATCAACTACAATATCATATTGCTCAATAATTACTGCGGCATTTTCCAAAGTCAATTTTTCAGGAATTGCAACAACTTCAATCAACGGATTTAGTTCAGAAACCACTTTTTTTGCTACAAGAGCTTTTAGTTGACCAACTTCGTTTTCAGTATATAAAATTTGGCGATGTAAATTGTGAATTTCAATGGTGTCAAAATCCATTATTCCGATAAAACCAACTCCGGCAGTCGAAATATATTGTAAAATCGGACAGCCCAAACCACCTGCACCAATTACTAAAACTCTTGCTTTTTTAAGTTTTTCCTGACCTTCATCTCCAATTTCAGGAAGTATAGTTTGTCTGTTGTAGCGAAGGAATTCTTGTATAATACTCATTTTAGATTGCTGATTTAGATTTTAGATTGTTGGAATTTGGAATTATTTTTTGGAATTTTTCCTAACTATAGCTTTTATCCCAATCTTTCCAAACGGGTTCGTAGCCTGAATTTGTTATGATTTTGGCAATCTCTTCTGGAGAACGTTCATCACTAATTTCAAATTGTTCCAGAGATTGTGGATCAACGACATAACCACCCGGATTTGTTTTAGAACCTGCACTCATACTCGTTACTCCAATTGGGATAATGTTATTTCTGAATTTTTCGTTTTCACGAGTCGAAATTGAGATTTCCAAGTCTTCATTCCATAAGCGATAAGCACAAATAAGTTGCGTTAAATCTTTGTCGTCCATGATGAAATTGGGCTCAATAATACCTTCTGCGGGACGCAATCGTGGAAAAGAAACTGAATACTTCGTTTGCCAGTATTTCTTTTGAAGATAATCTAAATGCAGTGCATTAAAAAAACTGTCCGTTCGCCAATCTTCCAAGCCTAATAAAACGCCTAAGCCTATTTTATGAATTCCCGCAGTTCCAATTCGGTCAGGCGTTTCCAGACGATAATCAAAATTTGATTTTTTCCCTTTTGTATGGTATTTTTTGTACACTTCCTGATGGTAGGTTTCCTGATAAACTAAAACAGAATAAACTCCGGCCTCATGTAAACGTTCGTATTCTTCTGTAGAAAGCGGCTGAACTTCAACAGAAATAATGGAGAATTGTTTTCTTATTAAAGCGATTGCATTCAAAAAATAATTAATATTTACGGTGTAATTTGCTTCGCCCGTAACCAATAAAACGTGATCAAAACCAAGATTTTTTAAGGCTTCAACTTCAATTTTAATCTCGGTATCAGAAAGTGTTTTTCGTTTGATTTTATTGTCTAAACTAAAACCACAATAAGTACAAATGTTCTGGCATTCATTGCTTAAATAAAGTGGCGCATACATCTGGATCGTTTTCCCGAAGCGTTTCTTGGTGATTTCATGGCATTCCTTCGCCATTTGTTCTAAATAATTTTGCGCAACCGGAGAAATTAAAACTAAAAAATCATCGAGATTTCGTTTGGTTTTTGATAAAGCGCGCTCGACATCTTTTGCTGATGTTTGGTATATTTTATATTGAATGGTATTCCAATCGTAGTTTTCAAAAACCGATTTAAATGTTTTCATTGGATTGTGGTTTTTTACCGCAAAGAGCGCTAAGGTTTACGCTAAGTTCGCAAAGCTTTGTCTAATTTTTTTGATTGAAAAAGCTTTGCGAACCTTGCGTAAAAAACCTTGCGAACTTTGCGGTTAAATAATTTTAGTCATATAAAAATGAAGTCAAAGGGCTGGAACCAACAGCAAAATTGTGCTGATTAGCAATCCTGGCTTCAAATGCTTTTCTACCGGCAATTACGGCTTCTCTAAAAGCCTCTGCCATTAATTTCGGGTTTCCGGCAACGGCAATGGCAGTATTGACCAAAACAGCATCGGCGCCAATTTCCATTGCTTTTGCAGCATCAGACGGAGCGCCAATTCCCGCATCAACAATTACAGGAACATTGCTTTGTTCGATAATAATTTCAAGAAAATCAATTGTTTTCAGACCTTTATTACTTCCAATAGGAGAGCCCAAAGGCATAACAGCTGTTGTTCCCGCATTTTCCAAATGTTTGCACAAAACCGGATCAGCATGAATGTAGGGCAAAACGAAAAAGTCAAGTTTAGCCAGTTCTTCTGTCGCTTTCAATGTTTCAATCGGATCAGGCATCAGGTATTTTGGATCAGGATGAATTTCGAGTTTTACCCAATTGGTTTCTAATGCTTCACGCGCCAATTGAGCTGCAAAAACAGCTTCTTTGGCATTTCTTGCACCAGATGTGTTGGGTAGTAAATTAATATTTGGATGTTTTAAATGAGATAAAATTGCATCTGTTTCTGTTTCAAGATCAATACGTTTTAAAGCAACAGTCACTAATTCGCTTTCTGAAGCTAAAATTGCTTCCTCCATTTCCAGATTCGAACCAAATTTTCCCGTTCCTAAAAACAAGCGGGATTTGAAGGTTTTGTCACCAATATTAAACAATGACGTTTGCATATAATTTTTCGTTTAGTTGTTGAATGGTTTTTGCTTTTTCATCGCTTTCTGTGATCATTCCAGAAACTGCAATTCCGTGAATTCCAGTTTCTATTAATTGATCAATATCTTTTAAAGTTATTCCCCCAATTGCATAAACCGGAATCTTGATTTTGCTGGTTTTAAGTTTTTGCATAATCTCAAAATAACCTGATAAGCCTAAAACAGGACTTAGTTTTTCTTTTGTTTTAGTAAACTGATATGGACCCAAACCAATATAATCGCAACCGTTTTTTAAGTGATTTTGTATATCTTCAAAAGTATTTGCGGTTCCTCCAATAATTTTTATGTTTCCTAAAATTGCTCTTGCTTCAGCAATATTCATGTCGGTCAAGCCTAAATGAACACCATCTGCAGCAATTTGCTGAGCCAGATAAAGATTGTCGTTTACAATAAAATTGGCGAGATATTCTTCGCATAAAAATTTTACTGATTCTGCCAGGGCAAAAGTATCTTTGGCAGTTTGGTTTTTGAAACGCATTTGTATCCAGTCACAGCCAGCATCTAAAGCCTGATGGATATTATACAATTGTTCTTCGATAGTATTTCCCTGTGAGATGTATTGCAGTTTATTGTACATAATGATATCCGATTAATGTTGATGTTGAACTAAGGTATTTCTCTATGTAGGTTTTTGCATTTGTGCAAGCTTCTTTTGGAGTTTGATGTAATGCAAGGTTTGAGGCAATCGCTGCTGATAAAACACAACCGGAGCCATGTTTCTCAAAGCATTTTTTTTCCGAGGGCAATAAATCAATTATTTCATCTTTTAGAAACAAACGATCTATTCCAATAGCCAAAGGATTATGTCCGCCTTTTAATAAAATAACGCTCGAAACTTCATTTTGAATTCTAAGTTGGTGCTGAATGAAACTCGGGAAAAGCAATTCTATTTCATTATAATTAGGTGTTATCAAATCAATTTTGGATAAAATTTTATTTAGGTCCAAACGATTTTCAATACTCATAAACTCAAACTTTGTTGTTGATTTTAAAACTGGGTCCCAAACGATTTGTGTTGAAGGTGATAACAACCTAATGGTCGAGAGAATTCGATTTAAATAATGCAGATTGGGAACAATTCCAATTTTTACAGCATTGATTTTATACCTTTCAAATAAAGTTTCAATAGAACGAATGACATAACTAAGATCTATCCATTGAATATCAAAAAACTCATTTTCAGTTTGAATTGTATTTGCTGTTATAATTGCAAATCCAGTCAGGGAATGCTGTTCGAATGTTTTGATATCCGCCAAAACTCCTGCACCACCCGAGGGATCAAAACCGGCTATACTAAGTATGAATGGGCGATTTGCTGACATAATTTAAATTGTTTTACAGGATTTTCATTGTTCCAAATAGTACCTAAAAGTGCAACATCATCAAAGCCATTTTTTAATGGCTTTTCGATGTTTTTAGAATCAATTCCGCCTAATGCAATACATTTTGTACTGTGATTTGTTCTTGATTTTAATGCTGCAAATAAATTCTCTTTTGGATAATAATCTTCTTTAGAAATACTTTTAAAAACCGGACTTAAAAAGGCATATTCAAAGTCATTTTCCAATGCATTGAAATCTTCAATTGAATGAGTGGAAGTTGTATACCTGTAAGATTTTAAAAACCTTGCACAATAATTAAAAATGCTCTTTCTGTCTGTTTCAGAGAAATGAATTCGGTTAATTCCAAAATCTTCCGCTAATTCATGATGATTGTGTAATGCCAATTTAGATCGAAATTCGAGTTTTATCTGATGAATAAACTGAGCCATTTCCATTTCAGAAAAACCAGGTTTCCTAATATGAAGTAAAGACAATCCTTCTTCAAACAAAGATTCAATAATTTTAATTTCGTCGGTAACGAAAGAAGGATTAGTAATTACGATCATATCTTTTTTCTTTACTCTTTCTTCTATTTTCTTTTTAAATATAAATCTCTTTCCCTTGTTCAATAAACTCTTCTGATTTTTCCTGCATGCCTTTTTCAGCGGCAGCCACATCTCTAATTTCCTGAGATATTTTCATAGAGCAGAACTTCGGTCCGCACATCGAGCAAAAATGAGCAACTTTTGCACCGTCGGCAGGAAGTGTTTCATCATGAAATTCTCTGGCAGTATCAGGATCAAGAGACAGATTAAACTGATCTTCCCAACGGAATTCAAAACGAGCTTTACTCAATGCATTATCGCGATATTGAGCACCGGGATGACCTTTGGCCAAATCTGCGGCATGTGCCGAAATTTTATACGTTATCACACCATCTTTTACATCTTTTTTGTTTGGTAAACCAAGATGTTCTTTTGGCGTTACATAACATAACATCGCACAGCCGTACCAGCCTATCATCGCCGCGCCAATGGCAGATGTAATGTGATCATAACCTGGCGCAATATCAGTAGTTAAAGGACCTAAGGTGTAAAATGGAGCTTCATGACAATGCTCTAATTGTTTGTCCATATTTTCTTTAATCATGTGCATTGGCACGTGACCCGGACCTTCTATAAAAACCTGAACATCATGTTTCCACGCGATTTTTGTTAATTCTCCCAAAGTTTCCAGCTCGGCAAATTGTGCAGCATCGTTGGCATCTGCAATAGAACCAGGGCGTAAACCATCACCAAGGGAAAAAGCAACATCATACTGTTTCATAATTTCGCAGATTTCTTCAAAATGTGTATATAAGAAGTTTTCTTTATGATGAAACAAGCACCATTTTGCCATGATAGATCCACCACGTGAAACAATTCCGGTAACACGATTTGCTGTTAAATGAATGTAACGAAGTAAAACGCCGGCATGAATCGTGAAATACGAAACACCTTGTTCTGCCTGTTCAATTAAAGTATCACGGAAAACTTCCCAGGTCAAATCTTCGGCGATTCCTTTTACTTTTTCTAAAGCCTGATAAATCGGAACTGTTCCAATTGGAACTGGAGAATTACGAATAATCCATTCTCTGGTTTCATGAATATTCTTTCCGGTAGACAAATCCATAATGGTATCTGCACCCCAGCGACAAGCCCAAACTGCTTTTTCGACTTCTTCTTCAATAGTTGAAGTCACGGCACTGTTGCCAATGTTGGCATTTATTTTTACCAAAAAATTACGGCCAACAATCATGGGTTCACTTTCGGGATGATTGATGTTGTTGGGAATAATGGCCCTTCCATAAGCTACTTCACTA
Source organism: Flavobacterium sp. MMLR14_040 (assembly GCF_033657265.1). Taxonomy (NCBI): domain Bacteria; kingdom Pseudomonadati; phylum Bacteroidota; class Flavobacteriia; order Flavobacteriales; family Flavobacteriaceae; genus Flavobacterium; species Flavobacterium sp. MMLR14_040. The sequence continues at coordinate 263,483 of NZ_JAWVWO010000005.1, forward strand.
CGAACAAATTCTGGTGTAATTTTACTTTTAGGTGTGTTTGCTCCAAAACTGTGGCCGTCGTGTTGACATTGCATTGCTTTGGTTTGTTCATTTAAAAGTTCAATCCTTTGGTTTTCACGAATCGCAATATATTCCATTTCGGGAGTAATTATTCCCTGTTTAGCATAATATAACTGCGTGACGTTGGCGCCTTTTTTGGCTCGTTTTGGCTGGTGTAAATATTCAAAACGAAGATGGTTTAAACTCTCGTCTTTCAATCGGCTTTGACCGTAATTTGAAGAGATTTCTTCAAGAATTTCGACATCATTTCTTTCTAAAATCCAATTTTCGCGTAAGCGTGGTAATCCTTTTCTAATGTCGATTTCTATATTTGGATCTGTATATGGCCCAGAAGTATCATAAATAGTGACAGGCGGATTTTTCTCAATTCCACCATTTGAAAGCTTGGTATCGCTAAGAATAACTTCGCGCATAGCAACTTTTATAGGATGAATTTCGCCACTAACATATACTTTTTTAGAATTGGGAAATGGAGTTCTGGAGATTTGTTCTTCGGTTGTCATAGGGAAAGAAGTTATGAGTTATGAGTTATTGTAGAGACGCACAGCAATGCGTCTACGTCCTACATGAAATTGAAAATTGGAATTTTAAAAATTGGAATTTAATACTTAACCTCCCTGAGTAGCTGAAATAATCAAAATTTCGTCAGTTTCGGATACAAAATGTTGGTTCCAATTAATTTTTGGAACAATAGTGTTGTTAATGGCAACGGCAATTCCGTTTTGTTTGTTTGGAATTTCGAGATCGAGCAATGATTGAACGCTTAGCGATTCAGCATTGAATGTTTTGATTTGTTGGTTGATTTTTAGTTCCATTCCTTTTTGATTTAGAGATTACTGAAATACACTGATGTGCGTCTCTACTCTAGGAATGGCTACAATTGCGCATGAAAATGCGCGCAGAAGTCATCTTACTTTTCCCTACGCTAGTATGAACTAGATCAGGTTCAGAGGGTAAAATCTCAGCCTGCTTTTTTAGCAGACACCCCTAAAGTGTGAAGCAAATGTAATAAATTTTTGTTTGGTTGTTTAAAAAAGTTTCAGGTTTCAGGTTTCAAGTTGTTTTTGAAAACTAAAAACTGCGGCCGTTTACTGGCTTCTTTTCCAACAGTTTTCGGCGTGATCATTGACCATTCCGGTTGCTTGCATATGAGCATAAACTACAGTTGAGCCCACAAATTTAAAGCCTCTTTTTTTTAAATCTTTACTGATTTCATCAGAAAGTGGAGTAGTGGCCGGAACATCTTTTGAGGTTTTTGGATGATTTATAATCGGTTTTCCGTTAGTAAATTTCCAGATGTAATCAGAGAAAGTGCCAAATTCTTCCTGTACTTTCATAAAGGCCTGTGCATTCGAAACTGCTGCTTTTATTTTAAGTTTATTTCTGATGATTCCGGTATTTTGCAGTAATTCTTCAATTTTATTTTCAGAATAATGGGCAATTTTTTTATAATCAAAATGATCAAAAGCATTTCTGAAATTTTCTCTTTTGTTTAAAATTGTAATCCAGCTAAGCCCAGCCTGAAAAGTCTCCAAAATTAAAAATTCAAATAAAGTAGGGTCGTCATAGACAGGAACGCCCCATTCTTCGTCATGATATTTTTTATACAAATCGCTGGCGGTGCACCAACCACATCTTATCGGTTCCATTTTTTATTTCAAATGTATAAAAAAACCTCAAATCAATTAAGATTTGAGGTTTTTCAAAATTAGTATCTTTTCAAAATTAGATTTTTTTGTATACCTGTACAGCTGAAATTGTGATTCCTCCTTCAGAATAAGTGAATTTTAATTTTAATTTGCTTCCTGTTAATTCAGCAACTTCAAGTTTTTCTTCATCTTCACTTGCGTATTTTTTAGTCAATGTGCTTCCGTCTTTAGTCCACGTTCCTTCTTGAGTGTAGGCGTTACATTTATTATTAGTAAATTCTGAATAACTATCAATAAATTTTCCATCCGCTTTAAATTCCATGATATCGTTGTCACATCCTTCATTTGTAGCTGGCTGTAATGCTTCCTGACCATTGTAAACTACTCCTACTTCAGAAAGTTGCCATTTACCTTCAATTGATCCTCCATTGTCATCATCACTACTACAAGATGTTGCTGCTAATCCTAATGTCAATACAGACAAAAATAAAATGCTTAATTTTTTCATTTTGGTGGGTTTTTAATTGTTAATTTTCAGCAAAAATATATTTTTTTTGAAAAAATTAACATAATATAACAGGTTTTTTCGTGTTTATTTTGTGTTTTTGTGTAATGTATTGATATACAAGTGTTTTTTTTTAAAAATATTTTTTTATGTTGTACAAATGATCTTGTTAAATTGGAAAATGGAGACCTTATTTGAATATAAAACTGACAAAATGCACTAGGAAATTCCTTTATTTAAATGATTACTGGTTGTTATTTTCCAATTTGCCAATGATATCCTTTTACCTTTGGAATATAAGCGGATTGGCCAATAATCACCAAATCATTATAGATTTTTTTATTGTATTTTATGCCTATAGCTTTGCCGGAAGTGTACATTTTATTAGCAACAAACTTAATTTTCATACGACCATCACGCAGCTTAGCATCTGAAATTTTTTCAATAAGCCAAGTCGAATGCCATTTTAGAGCAATTTCATCTTCGGCGGTTTTAGTAACACTTTTTACTAGTTTTACTGCGTCTTTCGGAATTTCAAAATTATGAATTAAGTCTTTTTGTGTCAGGGTTTCTCCAATTTCAGCCTGAGAAAGAATTTTACGAATATTAACAAAACTTATTAATTGATTACTTGATTCGGTGTTTATTGCGTCTGCAATATTTTTCTTTTCAGTTGTTGAACTATCAATTGGTTTACTAGGAAATAATATTTTTTTGGTGTTAGTAATATTATGTTTGTTTTTAATAGATGTGGTAATAGTTATGGTATCTGAAGAAATAGTTTCAGAGATAGGTTTTAAAGAATTTACAGGATAAAGCTTTTTCTTTGGCTGTTTTTTTTCGTCGTTACCACAGCTGGAAAAGCAATATACTATAGAGAAAAGTATAATTATAATGTGTTTTTTCATTGTGGTAATTCGTCTTATAGTTCTTGAGAATGATTTTCATCATCTTCACCTAAATATTTTTTAATTAAATGATGACCAGCATAAATTAACGGAGTAAGTAAAACGGCTACTGATAATTTGAAAACATATCCCGTCAATCCTGACGAAATAAAAGTGTCAAAATCGATTTTACCAGGTAACCAGAAAGCGATTCCAAGAACAATAAATGAATCAAATAATTGAGAAATTACTGTTGATCCTGTTGTTCTGAGCCAGATTTTTTTATCGCCGGTTCGTTTTTTAAAAAACCAAAAAATCCAAACGTCAATTAATTGAGATGCGATAAATGCTATTAAACTACCTACAATAATCCACATACTTTGCCCGAAAACGGCCTGAAATTGTTCGTCATTTACCGGACTTATTCCTTTTGCAGCCGGAATTACTATTGCCATAAATAATATCAAAAAGGCATATGCAATTAAACAGGCTGTTATAAAAGAAAGTTTTTTAACTCCTTTTTCCCCAAAATATTCATTGATTAAATCTGTAGTTAGAAAAACAATAGGCCAGGGCAAAATACCAATACTCATTACAAATGGTCCAATCTGAATCAACTTTCCTCCAATAAGTTCTGCAACAACGGCGTTAGTAATAAATATTCCGGCAAGAATTACAAATACAATTTCTTTTTTGGTTTTAAACATGTTATTTGGGTAATTTATTTTTCAAATTTAAGGTATTTCTATTTAAATCATTGTTTGAACTAATAATTTAAAAGAGCAAATTGAGCATAATAAAATTGTAAATTTGGGTGAATGATTTATTATAAATACATTTAAGATAAACAATATTGTGCTTTAATAAATTATTTTTCATGAATAAAAATAATACTATTTCTTATGACTACAACAACTTTTACCTCTACAGAAGGGACTTTTCAGAATCCATTATTTCAAAAATGGTCTGGTCCTTATGGAGGAGTACCTTCTTTTGATAAATATAAAGTTTCAGATTTCCGGCCGGCAACAGAGTTTGCTATTCAGGAAAATTTAAATGAACTAGACGCCATTGCGGATAATTTGGAAGCGCCAACTTTTGAAAACACAATAGCAGCACTCGAAAATTCAGGAAAAACAATTGCCAGAATTAATGCTGTGTACGGGATATATAGTTCTAATATTTTTACGAAAGAATTTGGAGTTGTAGAGACAGAAATGTCACCAAAATTATCAGCTTTGAGTGATAAAATGTACCAAAATGATAGGCTCTTCTCTCGCATTGAAACTTTGTATAATTCAAAGGACAAAGAAAAACTAAATAGAGAACAACAGCGTTTGGTTTGGCTGTATTATACAAATTTTGTTCGTGAAGGCGCAAAATTAAACCATGATGATAAAATAAAAGTGGCAGGAATCAATCAGGAATTGGCAACGCTGTTTACAAGATTCAGCCAAAATTTACTGGCAGAAGAAAATAGTCAGTATGTAATTTTAGAAACGAACGCTGATTTTGAGGGTTTACCTGTCGAAATAAAAAATGCTGCGATTGCAGAAGCAAAAGAGAGAAATATAAATGCTTTGGGATGTATTGCAAATACACGTTCTTCAATCGAGCCTTTTTTAACATTCTCTACCAGAAGAGATTTAAGAAAGAAAGCTTTTGATATTTTTGTTAAAAGAGGTGACAATGGAAATGAAAATGACAATAATGAAACGCTGATTTCCATTTTAAAACTACGTGCTCAAAAGGCAAAATTATTAGGGTTTAATTCATTTGCAGAATGGAGTTTGTCTAATAAAATGGCAAAAGACCCTGCTAAAACACTTGAGTTAATGAATTCGGTTTGGAAACCAGCAGTCGAAAAAGTACAGCAAGATGTTGCCGAAATGCAAAAGATGGTAAATGCCGAAGGTGGTGATTTTAAAATTCAGCCTTGGGATTATCGCTATTATGCGGAAAGAGTTAGAAAAGCAAAATATGATTTGGATCAGAATGAAGTCAAACAATATTTACAGCTTGAAAATTTGCGTGAAGCTATGTTTTGGGTTGCCGGTGAATTGTTTAATTTAAGTTTTAAACAAATTACTAATGTATCTGTTTTTCATCCAGACGTGCGTGTTTGGGAAGTAAGAAATAAAGTAACAGGCAAAGCAGTTGGTTTGTGGTATTTTGATCCGTATGCGCGAGTAGGAAAACGTTCCGGTGCCTGGATGGATTCCTGTCGTGATCAGGAGAAGTTGGATGGGGATGTTTTGCCTATCGTATCTAATAATTGTAATTTTATTAAAGGAAACGAAAATGAACCTGTCTTAATTTCCTGGGATGATGCTACGACCTTATTTCATGAATTTGGTCATGCATTACACGGATTATGTTCTAATGTGACTTACCCAAGTTTGGCAGGAACGGCAGTTGCAAGGGATTATGTTGAATTTCCTTCGCAATTATTAGAGCATTGGCTTGCTACGCCTGAGGTGTTGAATAAGTTTGCTTTGCATTATAAAACTAATGAACCATTACCACAATCTATGGTTGACAGAATAGAGCAGGCAGCAAATTTTAACGAAGGTTTCGCAACGGTTGAAACAATTTCAAGTTCTTTTGTTGATATGGAACTGCATTTAACAACTGAAACTATTGATCCTGATAAATTTGAAAAAGAAACATTAGAAAAGCTCAATATGCCATCAGAAATTGTGATGCGTCACAGAATTCCACAATTTGCGCATATTTTTTCCGGAGATGGATATGCGGCAGGCTACTATAGTTATTTGTGGGCAGATGTGATAAATGCAGATGCTTATGAAGCTTTTATGGAAGGTAAAGGACCTTATGATAAAGAAGTTGCAAAAAGACTTTATGATACAGTTTTTAGTGTTGGAAATACTGTTGATAATGAAACAGGATATGAAAATTTTAGAGGAAGAGCACCAAAATCTGATGCGCTGATGCGAGCAAGAAATTTTCCGATTAAAGAAAAGATTTAATGAACATTTGTCGAAATAAAAAAGCCCGAATAAATTAATATTCGGGCTTTTTATATTGAAATAATATATTAACCTAAAGTAACTCTTTTGAAACCTGTAATTTCAACGTTGTATCCTTTTACATAATCACCAACTTTTTTACTGTCATCTTTGATGAAGTTTTGATCTAGTAAAGCTTTCTCTTGATCTAAAGTAGTATTGTCAGAGATGAAACGTTGAACTTTTCCTGGAATAATTTTATCCCAAATTTGCTCTGGTTTACCCTCAGCTTTTAATTCAGCTTTAGCATCTTCTTCAGCTTGTTTTAAAACTTCTTCAGTTAATTGAGAGTAAGAAATATATTTAGGAACATTTTTTAAAGTTTTTCCTAAACGTTTTGCTTCTTCATTATCTTTTTCGATTACAGCAATACGAGCAGCAAGTTCAGATTCAACGAAAGCAGGATCAAAATCTTTGTAAGATAATGTATCAGCTCCCATAGAAGCAACTTGCATAGAAACATCTTTAGTTAAAACGTCAGCGTTAGGAATTGCAGCAGAAATCGCCGTTAATGCAGCAATTTTATTAACGTGAACATAAGATCCAACGAAAGCGCCTTCTAAAATTTCAAAACCACCGATTTCGATTTTTTCACCGATAACACCAGTTTGCTCAATTAATTTTTCAGCAACAGTAATTCCGTTAAAATCTGAAGCTAAAAATTCTTCTTTAGAAGAGAAGTTAATAGCTCTTTCTACTAATTCTTTAGCCAAAGTTACAAAAGCCTCATTTTTACCTACGAAATCTGTTTCGCAGTTTAAAGTGATGATAGCTCCTTTAGTTTTGTCAGCATTAACAAAAGAAACAGCAGCTCCTTCAGAAGACTCACGGTCAGAACGGTTAGCAGCAACTTTTTGACCTTTTTCTCTAAGGTTTTGTATAGCTTTATCGAAATCTCCATCAGCTTCAACTAAAGCTTTTTTACAGTCCATCATTCCGGCACCTGTAGTTTGTCTTAATTTATTTACGTCTGCAGCAGTAATTGTTGCCATAATATTTTGATTTTAATGTTAAAAGTAAAAATTCCATCTTTTAAATCCCAAACTCCAATTTTAATAAATTATCAACATAACGTTTTTAATTATTCTTGGATTTTGGAATTTAAAATTTGGAATTTAAATTTGATTTATTCTTCAGTTGCAGGAGCAGCAGCTTCAACAGCTGGTGCAGCCTCTGCAGCAGGAGCAGCTTCAGCAGCAGCTTCTTCTGTAAATACTTCAGTTTCTTTGTCAGAACCTCTGTCAGAAAGACCTTCGATTACAGCAGCAGTTACTAAAGATAAAATTTTGTCAATTGATTTAGAAGCATCATCATTTGCAGGAATAACGTAATCAACCTCTCTTGGGTCAGAATTCGTATCAACCATTGCGAAAACTGGAATGTTTAATTTTTGTGCTTCTTTTATTGCGATGTGTTCAGCTTTGATATCTACTACGAACAATGCTGCAGGTAGTCTAGACATATCAGCGATTGAACCTAAGTTTTTCTCTAATTTAGCACGTAGACGATCAACTTGCAAACGCTCTTTTTTAGATAACGTCATGAAAGTACCATCTTTCTTCATTTTATCAATAGAAGACATTTTTTTAACTGCCTTTCTGATAGTTACAAAGTTAGTTAGCATTCCACCAGGCCATCTTTCAGTAATATAAGGCATGTTTGCAGCCTTTGCTTTTTCAGCAACGATGTCTTTAGCTTGTTTTTTGGTAGCTACGAATAAGATTTTTCTACCTGATGCAGCGATTTTTTTCAAAGCTTCATTAGCTTCTTCAATTTTTGCTGCAGTTTTATATAGATTGATAATGTGAATACCATTACGCTCCATATAAATGTAAGGGGCCATATTTGGATCCCATTTTCTAGTCATGTGTCCGAAGTGAACACCTGCTTCTAGTAAGTCTTTTACTTCTATTTTGTTTGCCATTTTTGTACTAGTTTACGTTCTGTTGATTAGCAATGTATAAATGGCGGTTTCCCAGGCTTTATACATTTAGATGCTAAACTATTTCCTACCTCGGTAGGAGAGCAACAACAACTGTGTTTTTTAATTTCAATAAATTGATGATGTCTTGTACCATATGCACAAGACAGGTAATATTAACGTTTAGAGAATTGGAATCTCTTACGAGCTTTCTTCTGACCGAATTTCTTACGTTCAACCATTCTTGGATCTCTTGTTAATAAACCTTCTGGTTTAAGGATAGCTCTGTTTTCAGCATTTACTTCACACATAACGCGTGCTAATGCCATTCTTACAGCTTCTGCCTGACCAGTTGAACCACCTCCGTAAACGTTTACTTTTACATCAAAGTTGTTTACATTTTCTGTCATAGACATTGGTTGTAAAACTTTGTATTGTAAAGTTGCAGTTGGAAAGTAAGTTGCGAATTCTTTTTTGTTTACAGTGATTTTTCCTGTTCCTTCAGAAACATATACACGTGCAACAGCGGTTTTTCTTCTACCGATTTTGTGAATAACTCCCATTACTTAAGATCGTTTAGGTTAACAGTTCTAGGTTTTTGAGCTCCATGAGTATGCTCAGCACCTACAACAACATTTAGATTTCTAAAAAGTTCAGCTCCTAATTTGTTTTTAGGTAACATTCCTTTTACAGCTTTTTCTACTAATAATGCAGGATTTTTAGATTGCAATACTTTAGCAGTTAAAGTTCTTTGTCCTCCTGGGTAACCTGTATGACGCATGTAAATTTTGTCATTCATTTTTGTACCTGTAAGGTTAATTTTTTCTGAGTTGATAACAATTACGTTATCTCCACAGTCAACGTGTGGTGTGTAACTTGGCTTGTACTTACCTCTTAAGATCATCGCAACCTTTGAAGCAAGACGACCTAAGTTATGACCTTCAGCGTCAACAACAATCCACTCTTTTGTTACAGTGGCTTTGCTAGCTGAAATTGTCTTGTAGCTTAATGCGTCCATAATATTATTTTAATTAAACATTCCATCCCCAATAAAGGGGATGCAAAAGTACAATTAATTATTTTAAAACCAAATACCTGAAAAGATTATTTTATCTACTGAAAATCAGGGCCTCCCTTTTTTATTTAAAACAATAAAAAAAAACCACCTTCACAATAACGCGAAGGTGGTTCAATATTTAGAATTGTTTTTGTTAAACAATAAATAAATTGGCAATATCAACTACCTGTTGTGTTGCAAGTGGCTCATCATAAGCTTCTGATCCGGCGGCTGCTCCAAATAAAGTAGCGGTATTATAACCTGCCTGTACCGTAACACCTTCTCCAGCGTAAACTGCCTGAGTTGCTTCGGGCATTCCTGCACCTCTTTCATCATTAGAAATCCATCCTTTTAATCCGCGTAAGCGTCGCACTTCTGATGCGTGACGTGCTTCTACAGAATGTATTTGTAATGCTGCAGTTAATAAATCCGGCGTTGTAATTAAATTTCCCGCCTGACCTTTATAGGCTCTTACTCCTGTATCCTCAAAGGCTTGTGCCAATGCTAAAAAGGTTTGATAATTGTCAAATGGATCAAATGCTCCGCCAACAGTAAAGTCAAAAGTAGGTTTCGGAACAAAATTCGCACTCATGCTACCGCCCAATCCTGCAATTAAAAAAGAAACGTGATCAGCTTCATGAGCTGCAATTTGCTGGAAAACTTTTAAATCGCGTCCGCCATTTTCTGATGCAGGAATTACTCCTGAATCTAAAGCCATTGCGTAAAATTCGTTTTCAAGATATTCTAAAGTCAGTGCAAATTGCAAAGCTCCAATAGGAGTTGCTGGTGTTGCCGTAATGTCTTTTGCTAATGCTTTATTTGCCATTGCAGATAATCCAAATGGGATTGATGCATATGCCAGTGTTTTTCCTATGTTTCCAAACTGCGAAAAACTGTCTCTGCGAGAGCCAGTGCTTCTCATTAAGCTATCATCAGTAAAGGTTTCTATAAATTTTAAAATATTCATAATTTCTAAGTTTTAGCTAGTTAAGATTAAGGTAAATATTTGGCAGTAAATTTTGTAGTAATAAATCCTCCCGCAATTGGCAGAATTTTTGAAGGATCTTTAGCAACATCTAATCCGGTTGATGTGTTAATAATATCGTCTCCGGCAAAATCTGCAGAATTTGGATTAATCAAACTTCTGATTGCTGAAGCATGTCTTGCCTCAACAGAAACAATTTTCCCAGCCAATACTAAATAATCAGGGCTTTTAATTAATTTTCCCGCTCCGTTATAAGCAGCGACCCCGGTATCTTCTAGTGCTTTTGCAGTAGCAAGAACTTCGGTACGGCTGTTAAAATTTAGAGCGCCATAATTAAAAGCCAGAGAAGGAAGTAATTGTGAGCTTGGATCAGGAAGCGCTCCGCTTAAAGCTGCTTTGAAGAAATCTCTGTGAATTACTTCATGATGGTATAAGTCAGTCAAAACCTGACGTTCTGTGTCGTTGAAAGTTGCATTGAAACTTGTAGCATTTACAACTTTAGTATAAAAATCTGCTTCAAGCTGTTCCAGAGCATAAGCATAAGTTAGTACGCCAAAATCTCCTGATCCCAAATCGAAAACACCATTTCGAATTCCAGGCAATGAAGTGTCATCCATTTCTTCATCGTTATCATTATCGCTGCATCCAGCCAAAACCAAACCTGCGGTAACTAATGTTAAGCCACTGAGCTTAAGAAAGCTCCTTCTGTTATTCAATGAAGGATCTACTTCATGAATTTTAACTTCGTTTTTCATAATTAAAGGTTTTTAATAAGGTTAATAACATGTATTAAGTTATTAACGAAATTTTAGGAAGGGCGGTTTTAAAAAATCAATCTTTTTTAGCTTTATTTTGAAAATGGCTTATAATTTGAAATAGTAATAGGTGTTTTTTGTTTTATTTTCGGTAATTCTACTATATTTGTATCAATTACATAAACATTTATTAGATGAAAGCTAAAGCAACTCTAAAACAAATTGCGAAAGAACTAGGTGTTTCTGTGTCGACTGTGTCTAAAGCATTGAATGACAGTCCGGAAATCAGTGAGCAAACGAAGGTGAAGATTAAGGAGTATGCCAAACTCAAAAATTATAAACCGAATGTTATTGGTCTAAATTTAAAAAATCGTAAAACCAAAACAATTGGTGTAATTATACCTAATATATTGAACTCCTTTTTTGCAAAGGTTTTTAGTGGTATCGAAAAGGTAGCCGATAAAAAAGGGTATAATGTAATTACATGTATTTCGAATGAATCTTTAGAAAAAGAAATTCATACGCTTGAAATGCTAAGCAACGGAACTATTGACGGATTTATTCTTTCTGTTTCTGAAGAAGCTCAGAAATTACAAGATTACAGTCATTTTTCTGCTATTATTAATGACGGAACGCCAATTGTAATGTTTGACAGAATTGCAGATGAAGTAGAATGTGATAAAGTTGTAGTTGATGATTTTGATTCGGCTTTAAATTCAACTCAGCATTTAATCAATTTGGGATGCAAAAACATTGCATTAATTTCTTCTGTAGATAATTTAAGTGTCGGGAAACTGAGAGCTGATGGATATTTGAAAGCTTTAAAAGACAATAATATTCCGGTAAACGAAAAAATTATTCTTCGTACCGATTCTGAAGATGATATGAAAGCTAAAATTGATGGAATCTTCGATCATAAAATCGATGCTATTTTTGCTTTGGATGAAAATGACTCAGTTGCTGCTTTAAGGGTAAGTTTGAAAAAAGGTTTTAGAGTTCCTGAAGATATTTCGATAATAGGATTTGCTGATGGAATTTTAGCATCAAGACGTTTATCACCAAGTTTAACTACAATTAGCCAACACGGAATTGAAATTGGAGAAGTTGCCGCTAAACAATTAATCAAACGTTTAGAAGAAAAAGAAGGTGAAACTTCAGATTACGAAACTATTGTAATTAAAACAAAGTTGAAGGAAAGAGAATCGACTAGAAAAGTTTAAATAAATAAAAAATCATCAAAAAAAGACTGTTCATTTGAACAGTCTTTTTTTGTTTTTGAGTCATTGCGAGGAACGAAGCAACCTCACTTTTGTGAATTACTTTGTATCTCTTATTAGTGAGATTGCTTCGTTCCTCGCAACGACAATAATGCGCTTTGATATATAAAAATCTAAAATTAAATTAATGCGCCGCCAGCCAATCATTACCCAGACCAAGTTCAACTTCTAAAGGAACAGCCATTATAAAAGCATTCTCCATTTCGTGTTTAATCATTGGCTGAATTTTTTCGAGTTCATCGTTGTGAACATCGAACACAAGCTCATCATGTACCTGAAGCAGCATTCTTGATTTCCAGTTTTCTTCTGTTAGTTTTTTATGAATGTTGATCATCGCAATTTTAATTACATCGGCAGCACTTCCCTGAATTGGTGCGTTTACGGCATTTCTTTCGGCAGCACTTCTAACCACTGCATTTGCAGAGTTAATGTCTTTTAAGTATCTGCGACGGCCTAAAATGGTTTGTACATATCCTTTTTCACGTGCAAATTCTATTTGCTCATTAATATAAGATCTTAATCTTGGATATGTTTTGTAATATGCCTCGATCAGAGCAGCACTTTCGCTTCTTGATAACGAAGTTTGATTGCTTAATCCGAAAGCAGAAACCCCGTAGATAATTCCGAAGTTTACTGTTTTGGCATTGCTTCTTTGTTCGCGTGAAACTTCTTCTAACGGAACATCAAAAACTTTTGCAGCAGTAGCTTTATGAATATCTTCTCCATCCTGAAAAGCTTTAATCATATTTTCTTCTCCGCTTAAAGCAGCAATAATTCTTAATTCTATTTGCGAGTAATCCGCAGAAATTAAAGTGTGATTTTCATCGCGGGCAACAAAGGCTTTACGAATCTGACGACCTCTTTCGGTACGAATCGGAATGTTTTGTAAGTTCGGATTATTAGAACTTAAACGTCCCGTTGCAGCAACGGTTTGCATATAATCGGTATGAACGCGCAAGGTTTTTTTATCGACTTGTTCCGGCAAAGCCAAAATATAAGTGCTTTGTAATTTCACCATTTGACGCCAATCCAGAATTTCTTTTACAATCGGGTTATCATTGGCCAAATAAGTCAAAACTTCTTCACCGGTTGCATATTGACCCGTTTTGGTTTTCTTTTGTTTTGCGCCGCCAATTTTTAATTTATCAAATAAAATATCACCTAATTGTTTCGGCGAAGCCAGATTAAATTTCTCACCTGCAGTTTCGTATATTTTTTCTTCTAAAGATTTAATTTCAATCTCCATTTCTTTAGACATGATACTTAAAAACTCCGTATCCAAACGAATTCCTTCGGTTTCCATTGCAGCTAAAACGCTTACTAACGGAATTTCGATTTCATCAAATAATTTTTTGGTTTCGGTTTTGTCTAGTTCTGCAGTGAAGATTTCTTTTAATTGTAAAGTAACATCAGCATCTTCTGCAGCATATTCCTTGATATCTTCAAGCGGAACCTGGCGCATCGAAATTTGATTTTTTCCTTTTTTACCAATTAAGGTTTCAATTGATTTTGGTGAATATTTCAAATAGGTTTCTGCCAAAATATCCATATTATGACGCATATCCGGATTAATCAAATAATGCGCAATCATGGTATCAAAAAGTTTTCCTTTTACAGTAACGCCATAATTAGAAAGAATTTTTAAATCATATTTTAAATTTTGACCAATTTTTTCGATGTTTTCATTTTCAAAAAACGGCTTGAATTTATCCACTAAAACCTGAGCTTCTTCCTGACTTTCCGGAAACGGAACATAAAATGCTTTTCCTTTTTCATAGGAAAATGACATTCCAACCAATTCTGCGTGCAATGCGTCTAAACCGGTTGTTTCGGTATCAAAACAAACAGAATCCTGCTTTTGTAAATTTTGTAAAAGCAATTTTATTCCCAAATCACCTTCAATAGCCTGATAAGAATGTGTTGTGTTTTCTAAAGTGTTGTAAAACGAAGTTCTTTCTTCAGTTTCTGCGTCTATAGTTGCACCACTTCCAAACAGATCAAATTGATCCTCGTTTTTAGGTTGTGGTTTTTTATATAATTTGGCTTCGTCACCTTTGTTGGCTAATTCATTTCCTCCGCCAACTTTAAATAGATTGTCGAATTGTTCTGCCATTCTTCTAAATTCCAATTCCTGAAAAATAGCATCTGTTTTTTCAATATCAGGGCGAGAAAGTTCGTAGTCATTCTCATTAAAAACGACATCACAGTCACATATAATAGTAGCCAGTTTTTTAGATAAAATTCCTTTTTCTTTATTGGCTTCGATGTTTTCTTTCATTTTACCTTTCAGTAAATGTGTGTTTTCCAAAAGATTTTCCATCGTACCAAATTCTTTCAGAAACTTTTTAGCAGTAACTTCTCCAACACCCGGTAATCCCGGAATGTTATCAACGGCATCTCCCATCATTCCAAGAAAGTCAATGACCTGATCTGGTCTTTCGATTTCAAATTTTGCTAAAACTTCTGGAACACCCCAGATTTCAATTCCATTTCCCATACGGGCAGGTTTGTACATGAATATATTTTCAGAAACCAATTGTGCAAAATCTTTATCGGGAGTAACCATAAAAACTTTGTAGTTTTCTTTTTCGGCTTGTTTGGCAATAGTTCCAATTAAATCATCAGCTTCACAACCGGCCATTTCGATAATCGGAATGTGCATGGCTCTTAATAAATCCTGAATATACGGAATCGCAATTTTAATCGCCTCAGGTGTTGCATCACGATTGGCTTTATAATCAGAATACATTTCAGTTCTAACCTGGCTTCCTTCTTTATCAAAAGCTACAGCTAAATGATCCGGTTTTTCACGTTTTATAACATCTAAAAGCGAATTCATAAATCCCATGATCGCTGATGTATCCATTCCTTTTGAGTTAATTCGCGGGTTTTTTATAAAGGCATAATATCCACGAAAAATTAATGCATAAGCATCGAGAAGAAAAAGACGTTTTTGAGTTGACATAAAAAAAATATTAGTCTGTAAAAATAAACAATTGGGTTCTCAAAAATTAGACTAATAAGAATTTTTTTTTCACCATATAAGTTATATGAGTTCATTTTAGTAAGGACGCGTAGCATTGTAGAGATGCAAAGCATTGAGTCTAACATTCCGTTTATAATTAAATGGACTTATATAGCTTATATGGTAGAAAAACATAAACCGTTAATATCTCGTTAAAATATTCAGGGTAGCTATTTTCTTCATTTTCTCTTCATTTTACAGAGGTAAATTTGATCTGTAAAATAAAAAGTAATAATTTTTAAATAGTAGAAATCATGAGAAATTTATTGATGTTATTAGTAGCAGTTTTAGGAACAAGTGTGATGGTAAGTGCATTTCCTGCAAAAGGAAAAGAAGCTCCGGTTAAAGAAATTAAAGCAACAAAACACCCGAGAACCAAAGCTGAGAAAAAAGCAAAATCTGAGAAAAAAATGACAACAAAATCAGAAACTGCTAAACCGGAAGCTGCAAAAGCAAGTAAATAATATTTTTTTTGTTTTGCTATCGAAGAATTGTAAGGGCAGAAAAACAGAAAGGATAATTATGGAGAGAGCTGATAGAGAAATTTATCAGCTTTTTTTTGATTCGTTAATTTTTTAATAATTGGGAACCACGCTTTTTAGAATTGTTTACTTTAGTTGCGCTTACAACAGATCAATTCTAAAACCTGTAGAGAGAAAAAAATTACCACGGAGAACGCAAAGTTTTTAAATATACTAAGTTTAGTAAAATCACAAAGTTCTCAAAGCTTTGCGGACTTAGATTGTGTAAACACAACTTTAATCTTAGTGAACTCTGCGAAAAACCTTTGAGTTCTCTGCGGTAAAAATAATTAGGACTATAATTTTTTAATATTTTCTACAACATTTTAACGTTGATCCCATAGAACATTGGCTTATGAATATTTTAATTGTTGAAGATAATAAAGAACTTGCTGCAGAAGTTTACGACTTTTTGTGCAACACGGGCTATATATGTAAAATTGCAAATACATGTGCTGATGCTTTAGAAGAAATAAACAGTAACGATTATGATGCCATGCTGCTTGATCTTGGTTTGCCTGACGGAGATGGTTTTGAGGTTTTGAAAACCGTTAGAAAATCAAAATCTAAAATAGCGGTAATTGTTATTACTGCACGCGGCGAACTCGACGACAGAATTAATGGACTGCATCTTGGTGCCGATGATTATTTGACAAAGCCTTTTGCTTTGACAGAACTTAGCGCCAGAATATTTGCTGTAATTCGCAGAATACATGGTTTTACTTTAAATGATTTACTGATACATGGATTTTCATTACAGTTGCAGGATTATAAAGTAAGTTATGATTCAATTCCGATTAATTTGACGAAAAAAGAGTTTGATATTTTTCAGTATTTGGTTCTGAATAAAAATCGGGTAATTACACGATTACAGCTCACAGAGCATATTTGGGGAGATATTCTCGAAGTCAATTCAGATTCTAATTTCATTGATGTTCATGTTCGAAATCTCCGAAAAAAGCTCGACAAACATACCGCCATAGATTGGTTCGAAACCGTACGAAATGTGGGGTATCGTATAAACGAATAAATAAACGATGAAAATAAAACATCAGCTCGCTATTTTTAATGCACTAACACGTTTGTTGGTGATTTTAGTTTTATGGTTGATGTTGCCGATTTTAGTTCAGAATGTAGTTTATAAACACATTAATAACGGATTACTCGAAAAGAAGAAAAAATTCATTGATCATTTAAACCAAAATGAAATTAATGATTTTATCGAAAACGAAGGTGATTCTACGGAGACCTATTCTCAGTTTTCGACTTTACACAGTGAATTTTTAGTTTTGTCGAGAACCTCAATTAAACCAAAACAAAACAAAACCACTTTTAGCAACGATCTCCGAATTATTGAAGGTGAAGAAAATGAATATAGAATTCTTCGTCATCATTTTACGTATGAAAATCAGCATTATCAGCTCGAAATTGGCAGCAGTCTTAGCGAAGTAAATGATCTTACGTTTATTATCAAGCTGTTTATTATTATCGTTTTGGTCGTTATTCTTCTGGTCACTTTTTTGGCAGATACTTTTTATATAGAATACTTACTTAAACCTTTTTATAAAATTATCGATACTAAAATAAGGCGCGTAAATGAACCCGAAGCGTTTGATTATACGCCCATAAATGCCAAATCGAGAGATTTTAGGGAACTGGATTTGGTTTTAAATCAAATGATGGACCGCATTGGAATTGTTTTCAAAAAAGAAAAACAATTTATTTCGAATGTTTCTCATGAGCTGCTTACGCCAATTGCTTTGCTAAAAAACAAATTGGAAAACTTGCTTCAAAATGGTTCTTTGGATGACAATGCAATTGATAAAATCGCCAGTTCACTCAAAACACTCGACATGCTCAAAAAAATCATTAATAATTTATTGTTGATTTCCAGAATCGAAAACAATCAATATGAAGCCAATGAAAATATTGATTTTAATGAAATCGTAAATGGTTTATACGAAGATTTACAGGATCGAATTGAAGATAAAGGTTTGCGGTTTGAAAATGCGATTCGGCACGATTTTCATTTTACAGGAAATAAAACACTAATTCATATTTTGTTGTATAATTTGGTAACCAATGCGATAAAGTACAATCGAGAGAATGGAAATGTCAAAGTTAGCGACGGATTTTCAAATCAAAATTACTTTTTATCTATTTCCGATTCCGGAATTGGAATGGATGAATCTCAACTAGAACGCATATTCACTCGTTTTACCCGCATTAGTTCAGATCAGGATGGGCAAGGCTTAGGTCTTGCTATTGCAGAAAGTATTGCTGTTTTTCATCACATTGAAATTAAAGTTACTTCGACTTTAAATCATGGAACGACGTTTTTATTATTGTTTCCAAATGCTGTAAAAGCCAATTAAATGTTAATTGTTTTAGTAAGATAATTTCTTCATTTTGTCTTCATTTGGCGATTATATCTTTGGCTTATAAATAATGAAACAATAATAATCATAAAAACTTTAGTCATGAAAAAATTAGTAATGTTAGCTGTAGCAATCTTAGGAACAACAGCAATGGTAAGCGCTCAAACTACTCCAGCTCAAACAGCTCCAACAAAAGAAGTTAAAGCTACAAAACATGCAAAAAAGAAAGCAGAAAAAGCAGATAAAAAAGCAGAAGCTGCAAAAACAGAAGCAGTAAAAACAGAAACTGCAAAAGCTAAAAAATAACGATTGATTTTCATTTTGGGTTCATAAATTGTTGGTTTGGTTTATGAAATTAGTTGACAATGATAATTTTTAGTCAGAGAAAGAGCTGTTAGAGAAATCTATCAGCTTTTTTGTTTCTTTTTTGAGTTAAATTTTTGATAATAAAAAGCAATAAAATTTTCATTCTTTGTTACTTTGCTTAAAACTATACCTACATGATAATTCGTTTTGTTATTCTTTGTGCCCTTTTTTTATTTATTGAGTTCTATTCTTATCAAGCCTTTCGTACCTTAATCAAATTAAGATGGGTTTTGATTAGTTATCAAGTGATTAGCCTGCTTATTTTAATCTTTATAATTTATTCTTTCTCACAAGTAGATCGTTCTGTTGGTCAAACCAAACAGTTTATGTTTACAACAGGGTTGATGTTGTTGGTCTATGTTCCAAAAATTGTTCTCACATTGGTAATGTTTGGCGAAGATATTTTTAGAGTAGGGGCGAGTATTTTGAATTATTTTATTTACAATGCTCCAAGAAAAGAAATGATGCCGGACAGACGAAAGTTTATAAGTCAAATTGCATTGGGACTTGCTGCAGTGCCTTTTTTATCTTTGATTTATGGAATTTTTGAAGGGAAATATAATTTTAAGGTCTTTAAGCAAACGATCTTTTTTCCTGATTTACCGGATGCTTTTGATGGATTTAAAATTACTCAGATTTCAGATGTTCATAGCGGAAGTTTCGATAATCCCGAAAAAATAAATTATGCTATTGATTTAATTAATGAACAAGAATCAGATATAATTTTGTTTACCGGAGATATTGTAAATACACATGCTGTAGAAATGAATCCGTGGTTAACGGCTTTTAATAGAATAAAAGAGTATAAATATGGTAAGTTTTCAGTTTTAGGAAATCATGATTACGGAGAATATGTGACGTGGCCTTCTGAAAAAGAAAAAGATGAAAATTTCCAGGCAATTAAAAGTCTGTACGGGCAAATAGGTTTTAAACTTTTATTAAACGAACATACTTACATTCAAAAAGGCGATGATAAAATTGCAATTATTGGTGTTGAAAACTGGGGTGTGAATTTTAAGAAAGCAGGGGATTTAAATAAAGCTTCGCAAAATGTTCATCAGGACGATTTTAAAGTTTTAATGAGCCATGATCCAAGTCATTGGGAAGCTGAGATTAAAGAACATCCTAAAAATTTTCACTTAACACTAGCAGGACATACACATGGAATGCAATTTGGAATTGAAATTCCGGGATATTTTAAATGGAGTCTGGCGCAATACATTTATAAACAATGGGCCGGCCTTTATGAAAATGTAGGAAGATATGTTTATGTAAACCGCGGTTTCGGGTTTCATGCCTATCCGGGACGAGTTGGTATCATGCCGGAAATAACGGTGATTGAACTAAAAAAAGGCAACAATGTGGCTTAATTCGTTAAAAATGCTACATTTGTATTAATTATCTCTTTTTAAAAGATTAAAAGAATTAAATTTTTGGTTTTATGTCAAAATTTGGAGAACTTATAAATGCTCAAGTTCCGGTGTTAATTGATTTTTACACTGATTGGAACGAATCATCTGTATCTATGCATCCTGTTATTAAAGATGTTGCGGCTGCGCTTGGCGATAAAGCCAAAGTGATTAAAATTGATGTAGATAAGAATCAGGAGCTGGCTGAAGCATTACGTATTAAAGGACTTCCTACTTTAATGATTTATAAAGAAGGACAAATGATCTGGAGACAATCCGGAGAACTTGATGCGAATACTATTATAGGGATCGTTCAGGATCAATTTAGCGTATAAAGGAAACTCTCCTGAAAGGATATTAATGAATAATATCAAAAGCAAATCCGTTTTCTTTTAAAAAATGCAGTGTTTTAGGTAACGCAAATTTTAAATTTTGTGAAGCTTTAATACTGTCATGAAATACAATTACACTTCCTGATTTTACATTTTTAGTAACGTTTTCAAGACATTTCTCAGGTGTAATGCTTTGATCAAAATCGGCACTCAAAACATCCCACATTATTATTTTATAGCCCAGATTTCGTAAAATCTTAGATTGCTCTTTTTTGATTTTCCCGTAAGGAGGACGAAATATTAAAGATTTTTCGATTTTTTCTTCTTCTAAAACCGCAGCACAATTTTTCACATTTTCTATATAATCATTCGTTTGGCTTTTCCATCCGTTAACGTGATTCATAGTGTGATTACCTATTGAATGACCTTCTTTAATTAGTTTTTCAAATAAGGATAAATTGGCTTTTATGTTTTTTCCAATACAGAAAAAAGTCGCTTTTGCATCAAATTTTTTCAATTCAGATAAAACCCAATCAGTAATTTCAGGAGTAGGGCCATCATCAAAAGTGAGGTAGATTTTCTTTTCATTGTTCGGAATATCCCAACAATATTTAGAAAATACCCTTTTTATAAATGAATTAGTTTTTACCCAATAAAAGCTCATTTTGAAATTATTTTAGATATATGTAAAAATAAAAAATGTAGCGCTATTTTTCAATAATGCTACATTTTTTTAATTAATATGTTTTTCGTATCTTATTATTCTTTTTCTCTGCCAAAGCGTTCGAAAATATTCACATAAGTATTGAAAGTAGCTTTGTGTTTTTCATAGAAAGCCGAATCCTTATTTTCTTTCATAACCTGTAACAAGCTTCTGTAGCGCTCAATATCTGTAATGATATCAATCGCCAAATCAGATTGGTCTCCTGAAGTTAAGGTTTTATAATAATCTAAGTTCTCTCTGTATTTTTGAACTAGTTTGCCAAGTAAATCATGTGCTTTTGCAGTTTCTCCTACTTGATAATATCCTCCGGCAAAAGGCTCTACTAATGAATAATAACCAAATTTATCTAAAGGCATTTTTGTCATGGCTAAATTGATAATGTTTTTAGCCTTGTCAATTTTTCCTTCTTCGATAAGTTTATACATTAAACGCGACAGGTTTGTGCGGTATGTAATGCTATTTCTTCTTGTTTCAGGATCGTGATAGATTTTTTCACTTTCGCTGTTGCCCCAATCCCATTTCATTACAATGTCATACATTTTATCAGCGTCAATTTGCCCCATATCCATAGGTCCGCCATCTTTAGAAGGTGTGTTTTTAATAGGAACCAATTTGTACACCATTCCGTCTAGCTGTAAATAATCTTTCAGCCATAAATAATCTTCATCATCAAAAGCACCTCCACTAAAATAAATAGGACGTTTCCAGTTGTTATTCGCTAAGATATCCAACATCATTAAGCGGTTTTTGTAGATCGCGCTTCCTTTGATATCAATATCCATATAAGGAACAATAGAATCGTTGTATTTAGGGTTGACAACTTTATTTTTGATGATTAAAGCTTTATCAACATTTACTCTGATTTTATTTGTTGGATAAAAGTGAATCGTTTGTCCGTTTTGTAAACCAACAGTCGATTTTGGATTCTTAATAAAACTAATAAAGTCATTAATATTCCAACGAGTTTCTATTTTTGGTATATGAGCCACATAATCCAGTTTGTCACCCACATATTCTGCATGCGTAAACGAAATAGGCAGCGGATCAGATTCATAAGATTTGGCCTTCATTTGATCAATATACCAATCCGTCATAAATAAACTCGTATTTACGATTTTTACGTCGGTTCTAAAATGTTCAATTTCCTGTGCATACCATAGAGGGAAAGTATCATTATCACCAATGGTAAATAAAATAGCATCTTTGTCGCAAGAATCCAGATAAGCTTTTGCCATTGCAACTGCCGTACGCTTATTAGATCTGTCGTGATCATCCCAGTTTTGAGACGCCATTAAAATTGGCGCTGCTAATAAACTTCCCGCAATAATAATTGGACCCGCAATTTTTGGGGCTACATATTTTTGAATGCTTTCATATAAAGAATAAACCCCAAAGCCTATCCAGATTGCAAATACATAAAATGATCCTACAAGTGCATAATCTCTTTCACGAGGCTCAAAAGGTCTTTCGTTTAAGTATATTTTTAAAGCAATTCCGGTAAATAAAAACAAAGCTAAAAGCACATAAAAGCTTTTAAGATCTTTATTTGCGTGGTACATCAAACCAATAAGACCAAGAATAAAGGGCAGAAAGAAGTAAACATTTCTTCCTTTGTTATTTAAAACATCCGATGGCAAATTATCCTGAGAACCAAGGTGTACTGAATCCAGAGGTTTAATTCCGCTAATCCAGTTTCCGTCCAGATTGTCATATTTTCCCTGAACGTCACTTTGGCGACCAACAAAATTCCACATTAAATATCTCCAGTACATATATCCAAATTGATATTCAATCATAAAACTGAAATTATCAGCAGTTGTTGGTTTTTCTATGATTAAATAATCACCGTAACTTTTAAGGAATTTTACATAACCTTCATTGTCAATTTGTTTTTGCGCATAAGCTCTTCTAAATTCAGAAACTGTCTTCTCAACTTCATTACGCAATTGAGCAGTAGCTTTATTGTATTCTTCTTCGCTTAATTGGCTGGCGTCAATTCCGTATTTTGCCAAATCATCTTCATAAGGATAATTAGGGTTTATTTTGAATTGAGGTGGATTTGTAAAATTGATGTAGTTTTGAATGTGTCCCGTTTCGGTACTCCACATTCTTGGCAGAATCGTTTTTTGATTATCATCAGTATTCTGCTCTGCATTTTTATAATTATTGGTAATGATATATTTGCCGGTTTTATAATCTCTTTCGTAGTTTGGGTTTTTGTCTAAATAAGGCGTTTTTGCATCTAAACCAGCGAATACTTCTGTGTATTGCGGTCCGTAAAACAACGGATTTACACCATATTGTTCACGATTATAGTAAGCCAAAACCTCAGTAGCATCTGATGGTTTGTTTTCGTTAATTACTGTGTTTGCGTTAGCACGAACAGGCAGCATCATCCAGGTAGAGAAACCTATTAAGATAAAAAGAATACAAAGAATGATAGTATTATAGAAAACCAATCCTTTTTGTTTGGTAAATTTTAATCCAAAATAAAAGAAAGCAATAAATACTAAGCCAACGAAAATAGTTCCAGAGTTAAAAGGCAGCCCCATGCTGTTTACCATGAATATTTCGGTTTTACCGAAAAATGCCATTGTAAGCGGAAGAAGTAATTTAAAAATAAACAACAAAATAGCAATTACAACAGCATTTGCAATAATGAAATTTTTGATGGTAACTTTTTCGTAGTGTTTAAAATAGTAAAGAAAACCAATTGCAGGAATGGTCAATAAAGCCATAAAGTGAACTCCAAACGAAAGTCCAATAACAAGTGAAATGATTAATAACCATTTGTTTCCTTTAGGTTCGTCCATATCTTGCTCCCAACGTAATCCAAGCCAAAAAAGCAATGCAATTAATAGGGAAGCCATGGCATAAACTTCGGCTTCAACAGCGTTGAACCAAAAACTGTCAGAGAATGTATAAGCAAGAGCTCCAACAAAAGAACTTCCTAAAATAACAACCGAATTGTTTTTATCAATTTCAGTAAATCGTGCAATGATTTTTTTCAAAATCATTGATGAAGACCAAAACATAAACAAAATTGTAAATGCGCTAGAAAATACAGACATCATATTTACCATTACCGCCACATGTTCTTTATCTATAGCAAACATGGCAAAAAAGGCACCCATCATTTGAAATAAAGGCGCTCCCGGAGGGTGACCAACTTCCAGTTTAGCAGCTGTAGCAATATATTCACCACAATCCCAAAAACTCATGGTAGGTTCAACAGTTAGTGTATAAGTAATTAAAGCGATTGCAAATGCAAACCAACCAATAATTGTATTCCATTTATTGAAATTGAATTGTGCCATATTTAGGTGTTAAAATTTTGTATGTTTTCTATCCTACAAAGAAAATGTTTTTTTGTGTAAAGAAACGAGCATTAACAAAAAAATCTATAAAAGTATTTGCTTAAAGTAACGTGTTGTTTGTGAAATACTTGCGGTTGTAATAAAAATTTAGAAGAAATAAAAAGGAAAAAAAATTGATTTTTTTTATCAAAAAGTTTGCGCAAACTAAAAAAAGCTTTAAATTTGCACTCGCTTAACAGCACTGCTGGTCTATGGTGTAATGGTAACACAACTGTTTTTGGTGCAGTCTTTCTAGGTTCGAGTCCTAGTAGACCAACATAAAGCCTCTCAATCGAGAGGCTTTTTTTATGTAATAAATTTAGAGATTTTGTAAAATAAGTAATTTTCAATTTTACAAGAGAGAGTAAAATTTTTATAGAGAATAAAATTAAATTTCGTTGTTTATTTAATCTCTATGTGGTTTGAATTTTTATAAAAAATTTTTGTTTACGGTTTATTTATAAAAAGTTTGCGTAAACTAAAAATTAAATTAAATTTGCACTCGCTTAACGGCACTGCTGGTCTATGGTGTAATGGTAACACAACTGTTTTTGGTGCAGTCTTTCAAGGTTCGAGTCCTTGTAGACCAACATAAAAAGCCTCTCAAATCGAGAGGCTTTTTTTATGCAATAAATTGAGATATGAAATTCTAAATATACAGCAATCCAAAACTTGGGATATTACAAACCAAAGTAGACTATGTTTTTATACATTAAAGTTTAGTTTTACTTATTGGCTGTAAAGAAGATTGGCTAGAATTAGTCAGAATACTGAAATTAAAATTGTATTTGATTAATTGGGATCAATAAGAATTTTTTACTCCTTTTTTTCCTCTTTTTAATTTTATTTTCTAGCAAACTTGGGTAGTTTTTATCTTTTGTAATTTTTTTTCTAGTTTATGAAACCATATGATAGTGTTTTACGTATGTAAATTTAGCGAAAGAAGCAGACGTTTTGTTTTAACTAAAAGGTAAAAGGTTTAAAACAAAAAAGCTAATTTCTATTGGGTCATACTTCGGATCTGTAAGGCTTTTTTTATACTTATTTAATTATGTTTTATAACTAAGTAATATAGTTTTTATCTAAATATCGCATATTTTTATATTTAATTACTTGATTATCAATATTTTACGTATATTTGATGCAGCAAAAAAACACTGCAGTACATTTTTTGTTGTTAACTAAGTAGTAATTTTTAAAAATTAAAATTATGGATAATTTAAAAAAATTGAATTTTACAGAGTTAGATTCTTCTGAAATGAAACAAGTGCAAGGAGGAGGCAGGATTCTTTTGGCGATAAGATCTGTTGATGAATCTCTTGATCTGTCTCTGAATGATGGTATTAGGGTAGTAGAGAATGTTGATCGCGCTGTCGATACCTCCGTAATAAACTATCTCGATAGCATTCCTTTAACTAAAAGACTTAATGTATCAGGATCAGTAATAGACCTTCTTTAACTTCTTGATGACAAGTATTTTTGAAGAGATACTAAAAAATGAGAAAACGTGAGTTTCTCATTTTCTTTCTTTAATTATTTTTTTATAGCGGTCAAAATGTAATTATTTTTGATCCTAAGTAATAATGTTGATTCATTTATCTGAATATCAGTATTTTGTATATGTTTAATGTGATAAAAAAATACTGCAATACATTTTTGTTTTAACTAAATAATAATTCTAAAAATTAAAATTATGGATAATTTAAAAAAATTCAATTTTACGGAGTTAGATGCTTCTGAAATGAAACAAGTGCAAGGCGGAGGGTTAGCGGCAGACATTGAGGCAGGCATTGAGGAAACGGTTAATAGAATTAAAGTAATAAGGGGGAATGTTCACAATTTTGTTGACAGTGTTGTTAACAGTGTTGTTGAGTTCGTTTCGTGATATCCTGTGAATAAACAAAGTATTATTGAAATAAAGTGATGTTGTTAAATACTTCATGCCTTATTATTGTAAACAAAAAAATGAAAAAATCCAAGAAAATGAGAAATTTGAGTTTCTAATTTTCTTGGATTATATAGCGGGCTTGCTGTAATAATTTAGCCATTAAAATATCTATTTTGAAAATAAGGAAGAAGGAACTACGCCAAATTTCTTTTTAAATGAAAAACAAAAATGCGATAAATTTTCAAAACCAACTCCAATATAAACTTCTGACGGAGAATTTCCCTGTTTGATTAAGTAATAAGCTTCCTGAAGTCTTTTGTTTAGCAGCCATTTTCCAGGCGTTTGCTGAAATACTTTTTCGAAATCTCTTTTAAAAGTAGCAAGGCTTCTGCCGGTTAAATATGCAAAACGATTTAGATGTACATTAAAATGAAAGTTTTTGTTCATAAAAGCTTCCAGGTCTATTTTTCCGGGTTCGGTAAAATCAAATAGAATATTCTTTAATTCAGGATTTACTTTGATTAAAAGATGAACCGCTTCTTTTATTTTTAGTTTAAACAAAGCTTCGTTGTTTTCCTGTTCTACTTCGAGATAAGAAATTAGAGATTCTATGAATGATTTGTACAGCGGATCGGGTGCTAGTGGAATCATAGATGCTGAGTCTGCTTTTTTGTGAATCGTGATGTTGTATTCGCTGCTTATTTCTCGTAAAATTTCCTGATCTAAAAAAAGTGATATCGATTTGAATTCGCCTCCCTCAGGTGGGATTTTTATGAATTTAGCTAGATGATTTCTTTTGCTAAGGCGAAAATCACCCGGTTTAGAATGATAGGTATTTTTACTGTCAGACGCGATCATTTCTCCCGAAACCTGGTAGCTAAAAACATGTTCGGGAATAAAATGTTCACCTTCGCGACTGCGCGCAAAATAACAAGAATATAGTATTTTGGGTTTTGTATTTGTAATTGCTGCCATAATGTAAAGTTAGTAAAAGATCTGAAAATCTATTTATGAAGATTTCCAGATCTTTGTATTTACTTTTATCGAATTAAGGCTTTTGATTCAAGATAAGCTTCAAGTCCAATTGTGCCAAATTCCCGGCCAATTCCTGATTGTTTAAATCCGCCAAAAGGAGCCATAGGATCATGTTTAATTCCGTTTATTTGTACACGTCCCGCATTAATTTGAGAAGCAACTTTGTATGCTCTGTCTTCGTTTGAAGAGCTTACATAAGCTTGTAATCCGTAAGTGGTATCGTTTGCAATTTTAATAGCTTCTTCTTCAGTTGTATAAGTAATGATCGATAAAACGGGTCCAAATATTTCTTCCTGTGCGATTCGCATGCTGTTTTTTACGTTTACAAAAACAGTTGGTTTTACAAAATTACCCTTTTCTAATCCTTCGGGTTTTCCCAAACCTCCAATTAAAATTTCGGCACCTTCGTCAATTCCAATTTGAATATAACTTTGAACACGCTCATATTGTTTATTGCTAACCATCGGGCCAACCGTAGTATTTGAATTTTTAGGATCACCGGCTACTATATTAACGGCATGATTTTTAATTAAAGCTTTGACTTCTTCCAGTTTGTTTTCAGGAACTAATAACCTTGTTCCTGCAATACAGGCCTGTCCGCTATTCATATAGGCTGCTGCCATGGCAAGCGGAATTGCTTTTGAAAAATCAGCATCATCAAGAATTATATTGGGAGATTTTCCTCCAAGTTCAAGCGTAACGCGTTTCATGGTGTTAACGGCTTCTCTTGCGATGATTTTTCCAACAGTTGTAGAGCCTGTAAATGAAATTTTGGCAACATCAGAATTACTGCTTATTTCGGCGCCAACAATTTCGCCTAAACCATTAACAATATTAAAAACGCCTTTTGGCAAGCCGGCTTCATGAAGGCATTCTGTAATTAATTGTGTTTGTTGAGCACTCATTTCGCTTGGTTTTATTACTGTTGTGCATCCCGCGGCAATTGCTGTTGAGAGTTTGCCACAGATGAAACCATTACTTGAATTCCATGGAATAATAATTCCAACCACGCCAATTGGTGTCATCTGGACTTCGGATTCTCCCATAATTTTGTTGAAACTATAAGTGTTTAATAATTGAATTGCCGAGTCAAAACTTTTTAGCATATAATCAAAACTAATTGTTGCAAATGGAGTTGTTCCTCCGTATTCTTCAATCATTGTATTAATGAATTCTTCTTTTCTTTTTTTAATAGAGGTTTGGATATTCAGCAAATAGTGAATTCTTTCGGCAGTAGTTGTTTTAGAAAAAGTTTCAAAAGCTTTTTTTGCTGCAGTGATTGCATCTTGAGTGTCTTTTTGATTTCCTAAAAGAACTTTTCCCAGTTTTTCATTCGTGGTTGGGCTGATAAGGTCAAAATATTCTGTTCCTTGCGGAGTTACAAACTCTCCATTAATGTAAATCTTGTCTATTGTTTTCATGATATTTTTATATATGATTTTATTTGACAAAGATCCTGATTAATAGTAATGCTAACTTTGTTAAAAAGCTCAAATTTACTTTGTTAGAAAGCTCACTATTTTTAGTGAAAATAACAAAGCCTTTCTATTGAAAGGCTTTGTATAGTAACTAATTTAAAGTAATTATATTGACATAAATTTTGATTTTAGACTTTAAAAGTAATAACTGGTCTTACGGTATGGTTTACTAAACCTTCGCTAATGCTTCCATTGAAAAAGTGTGCAAAACCGGTTCTTCCATGTGTACACATTCCTATTATGTCTGCATTTATACTATTGGAAAAATTGATAATTCCTTTTTCTATATTGGTATCATTGTAAATGTGTGTTGAATAATTGGTAAGATTAAATTCTGAAATAAATTCTTTCATTGCTTTTTCAACAACATGAGTTGGTTTAAAGCTATTTGGTGTACATATAGTAACCAAATGTATTTTTGAATCGAATGATTTTGTGAAAGACAATAGTTTTTCAAATGGTTTTTTAGTTTCGTCAGAAAAATCCGAAGCAAAAGCGATATTAGTTGCGTTAAAGTTTGAAACGTCTTTTTTAATGACCAAAACAGGAATTTCAGAATTCCGAACCACTTTTTCAGTATTTGAGCCAATCACTAATTCCTCAATTCCAGAAGAACCATGTGATCCCATTATGACTAAATCAACATTATAATCTTTGCTAATCTGAGTGATTCCGTGAATAGGCTTGTCCATTTTTACAATCTCCGTCACAGGAACTCCGTCTAAATAAGGCCTTAATGAGATTTCGTCAAGTGTTTCGTTTGCTTTTTTCATAAAAAGCATGGTTTCTGGAATACTTACACCGCCCAAAATTGCATCGCTCATTTGATGCGGTAACTCAAGCATGTGTAAAATGATGATTTCAGAATCATTTTTTTTGGCAATCTGTGCGGCGACTTTTAAAGCGTCTTCAGCATGTTCTGAAAAATCTGTAGGTACTAGAATTCGTTTCATAACTTTCAGGGTTAAATAAGGTAAAATTCTTTATTTTTAATGCTTATATAAAGATAAGAAATATTTTAGAGCAATGTATTTATTTTGATTTATAAAAAAAACACTATATTTGCACCGTTATTTATTAAAATCTAAATAATGAGGGGACTAAGTGTCCCCTCTTTTTATAAAATTATGACATTTAAAGAAAAAGTAAACGAACTAATTACAGAGGCTCTCCTGGAAAAGCCATCAATCTTTTTGATTGATCTTGCTATTTCGGATTCTTTCAAAATTAGTGTAGGTTTAGATGGGGATAATGGAGTGGCGTTGCAGGATTGTATCGATATTAGTCGCGCAATCGAGAATAATCTGGATCGTGAAGAGCAGGATTTTTCGCTTGAAGTAGCATCGGTTGGAGTAGGATCGCCTCTGAAAATGACAAGACAATACAAGAAAAATGTAGGTAGAACGTTGATTGTTACTACAAAAACTGAAAAAATTGAAGCAGAATTAGTAGAAGCTAACGATGTTTTTATAATTTTGTCTTGGAAAGCAAGAGAACCGAAAAAAGTAGGAAAAGGAAAAGAAACAGTTCAAAAAGAGCAACAAATACCTTATACAGAAATTAAAGAGGCAATTGTTACAGTAACATTTTAATTAAAGAATTCGTATGGAAAATTTAGCATTAATCGATTCATTCTCAGAGTTTAAAGATAATAAACTTATTGATCGTGTAACGCTTATGGCAATTTTAGAGGACGTGTTTAGAAATGCATTGAAGAAAAAATACGGTTCTGATGATAACTTCGACATTATTATAAATCCTGATAAAGGAGATATGGAAATATGGAGAAGAAGAGTAATCGTTGCCGACGAAGATCTTGATTTTGAGAACGAAGAAATTACCTTGACTGAAGCAAGAATGATCGAAGCGGATTTTGAAATTGGTGAAGAAGTTTCTGAAGAAGTTAAATTGATCGATTTAGGAAGAAGAGCTATTTTGGCATTGCGTCAAAACTTAATATCTAAAATTCACGAACACGATAATACCAATCTTTACAAGCAATTTAAAGATATTATCGGTGATATTTATACTGCAGAAGTACATCACGTGCGTCCTAGAGTAGTTATCTTAGTTGATGATGAAGGAAACGAAATTGTACTTCCGAAAGAAAAACAAATTCCATCTGACTTTTTCCGTAAAGGAGATAACGTTCGTGGAATTATTGAAAGCGTTGAATTAAAAGGAAATAAGCCTCAGATTATCATGTCAAGAACTTCTGAAAAGTTCTTAGAAAAATTATTTGAACAAGAAATTCCTGAAGTATTCGACGGTTTAATTACAGTTAAAAATGTAGTTCGTATTCCTGGTGAAAAAGCAAAGGTAGCGGTAGATTCTTATGACGATAGAATTGATCCTGTTGGAGCTTGCGTAGGTATGAAAGGATCTCGTATTCACGGAATTGTTCGTGAGTTAGGAAACGAAAATATCGACGTAATCAATTATACAAACAATATTCAATTGTTTATTACGAGAGCATTAAGCCCTGCAAAAGTTTCTTCAATCAAAATTGATGAAGAAAACAAAAGAGCTGAAGTTTTCTTAAAATTAGAAGAAGTTTCTAAGGCAATTGGTAGAGGAGGTCACAATATTAAATTAGCAGGTCAGCTAACAGGTTACGAGTTAGATGTTATTCGTGAAGGAGATGTTGCAGGTGCAACTGCTGATGAAGACGATGTTGAATTAACAGAGTTTTCAGACGAGATCGAAGGCTGGGTAATTGAAGAATTTGCTAAAATAGGTTTAGATACAGCAAAAAGTATCTTAAAGCAAGAAGTAGAAGATTTAGTAAGAAGAACGGATTTAGAAGAGGAAACTATTCTTGACGTTATGAAAATACTAAAAGAAGAGTTTGATAGCTAAGAGTTAGCTGAGTATCTGCTCTAACAACACAACGAAAAAGGTAATAATAAAAAGGTTATATGTCTGAAGAGAGAGTAATAAGAATAAACAAGGTTTTAAGGGAATTAAATATTTCGTTAGAAAGAGCTGTTGATTATCTAAAAGATAAGGGAATTGCTATTGATGCAAATCCAAATGCGAAAATTTCTGATAGCGAATTTAATATCCTACAAAGCCAATTTGCGGGCGATAAGGGGAATAAGGAAGCTTCTAAAGAGGTAGGAGAAGAAAAAAGAAAAGAAAAAGAAGCATTACGTGTTGAGCGTGAGAAAGAAATTGAAGACAAACGCAGACAGGACGAAGAGCGCCAAAAACAACAAGAGATTATCAAAGCGAGAGCTGTTGTTACAGGGCCTGTTCAAGTTGGTAAAATAGATTTAAATCCAAAGAAACCTGCAGTTGTTTCTACACCACCTGTTGAGGAACCGGCTAAAGTCGAAGAACCAAAGGCAGTTGTTACTCCAACTCAACCAGAAAAACCTGTTCAAAAAGAAATTGTACAGCCTGAGCCACCTGTTGTAGCTCCTGTAGTTTCTGAAGAGAAAAAGGTTGAGAAACCTATTATTACAGAGAAAAAAGAAGTAAAAGCTGAAACTCCAAAAGTAGCATCAGAACCTGTTGTTTCAACAGATCCTGCAACGGCTGAGGAGACTATCACTACTCAGTATCAAAAATTATCAGGAACTACTCTTACTGGGCAAACAATTGATTTATCTCAATTTAACAAGCCTAAGAAAAAGAAAGAAGATCCTAAGATAACACCAAATAAACCGGGTGCTCCGGGAGCAGGAAATAACGCTAATAAAAATAAGCGTAAAAGAATTGCTCCTAAGCCAGGAACTCCGGGTGCGCCAAAACCAGCAACTGGTAATGCGCCGGGAACACCAAATCCTAATAAAATCACTCCAAACACTGGTGGTGGAGGTTTTAATGCAAACAGAAGCGCAAGACCTGGTTTTGTAAAAGGAAACCGTCCGGCTATTGTTGCTAAAGTTGAGCCAACTGAAGAGGAAGTAAAAAACCAAATTAGAGAAACTCTTGAAAAACTTCAGGGTAAAGGTGGAAAATCAAAAGCAGCTAAATATAGAAGAGATAAAAGAGAAACGCACCGTCAGAAATCTGATGATGAGCAAAGAGCACTTGATGAAGGAAGTAAAACTATTAAAGTTACTGAATTTGTTACTGTAGGTGAAATTGCAATCATGATGGATGTGCCGATTACTAAAGTAATTGGAACTTGTATGTCACTGGGTATCATGGTAACCATGAACCAGCGTTTAGATGCAGAAACATTAACAATCGTCGCTGATGAATTTGGTTACGAAGTTGAGTTTATTACTGTAGATATTGAAGAAGCTATTGAGGTAGTTGCAGATAAGGAAGAAGATTTAGTAACAAGAGCACCAATTGTTACGGTAATGGGTCACGTCGATCACGGTAAAACATCTTTACTGGATTATATTCGTAAAGAAAATGTTATCGCTGGTGAGTCTGGAGGTATTACACAGCACATTGGAGCTTATGGAGTTACTTTAGATAATGGTCAGAAAATTGCATTCTTAGATACTCCGGGGCACGAGGCGTTTACCGCGATGCGTGCACGTGGAGCTCAGGTTACCGATATTGCTATTATTGTTGTAGCTGCGGATGATGATATCATGCCACAAACTAAGGAAGCAATTTCTCATGCACAAGCTGCAGGAGTGCCAATTATATTTGCAATCAATAAAATTGATAAACCAAATGCTAATGTTGAAAAAATCAAAGAGCGTTTGGCTAGTATGAATTTACTTGTTGAAGACTGGGGTGGAAAAATTCAATCACATGATATTTCTGCAAAAGTAGGAACAGGAGTAAAAGAATTATTAGAGAAAGTTTTATTAGAGGCTGAAATTTTAGATTTAAAATCTAATCCAAATAAAGCAGCACAAGGAACAGTTGTTGAAGCTTTCTTAGATAAAGGAAAAGGATATGTATCAACAATCTTAGTTCAACACGGAACATTGAAAGTTGGAGATTATATGTTAGCTGGAAAACATCATGGAAAAGTTAAAGCAATGCATGATGAAAGAGGGCATATTGTTTTAGAAGCTGGTCCTTCGACTCCTGTCTCTGTTTTGGGTCTTGATGGTGCTGCAACTGCAGGTGATAAGTTTAACGTTTTTGAAGACGAAAAAGAAGCAAAACAAATTGCATCAAAACGTTCTCAATTAATGCGTGAACAATCTGTACGTACACAAAGACATATTACACTTGATGAAATTGGTCGTCGTATTGCTCTTGGTCAGTTTAAAGAATTAAACGTAATCCTTAAAGGAGACGTTGATGGATCTGTTGAAGCGTTATCGGATTCATTCTCTAAACTTTCTACAGAAGAAATTCAAATTAATATTATCCATAAAGGAGTTGGAGCAATTACTGAAACTGATGTTATGTTGGCTTCTGCATCTGATGCGATTATTATTGGATTTAATGTTCGTCCTGCTGGAAATGCTAGACAACTTGCAGATAAGGAAGAAATCGATATCCGTTACTACTCTATTATTTACGCAGCGATAGATGACTTGAAAGATGCAATGGAAGGAATGTTGGCTCCTGAAATGAAAGAAGAAATTTTAGGAACTGCTGAAATTCGTGAGATTTTCAAAATTTCTAAAGTAGGTTCAATTGCTGGTTGTATGGTGATGGATGGTAAAATTATGAGAACTTCTAAAATTAGAGTTATTAGAGACGGAGTAGTGGTTCATACAGGTGAGCTTGTTGCCTTAAAACGTTTCAAAGACGATGTTAAAGAAGTTTCTAAAGGTTACGATTGTGGTATTCAAATTAAAGGTTACAATGACATAGAAGAAAGAGATGTTATTGAAGCTTACCATGAAGTTGCTATCAAGAAAAAATTGAAATAATATTTATAAATATAAAAAGCCCCAATGTAAATTGGGGCTTTTTTTGTTTTAAACGATCTGTTTTGTTAGATTTATTCAGAAAGCACAAGGAATGTTCTTGTTTGTTTTTGTGACCTTAGGATAAAGAAAACGGCCTGATATAATGGTTTTGAAATCGTCTCTTTAAAAGAAGGCTTATTTGCTCGGTTTGATTAAAAAAACGCTTTTGTATTTTTTCTTGATTTCGGCTAAATTACGTTCAGCTTCTATCCTTGTTTTGAAATTTCCAACAAGAACTTTATAATTAGGAGTGTTAAAAATTATAGTCCCATCAATGTTGTTATATTCTCTTTTAAAATCAGTTAAGGTTTTTTTTGCTTCTTCACTCTTCCCGCTGAATATTTGAATTTTATAAGTATCGTTTGTGGTTAACGACGTGTTAATTTTACGCTTATCATTTAATAATTGATCAAATTTCGGGTCTTGAGTCAATGTTAAATTTTGGTCTTGCGCATTAATGTTGTAGGCTAAAGTTATCATTGTTAATGTTAAGAAAACTTTTTTTGAAGGAGTTAAAATTCTCATAATGTGATGGTTTTTATGCAAAAATAGTATTTAAAGTTTGTATTAAAAATTTTGATATTATTTAGAATTGATATAAATTGATATTTAAGAGTATTTTAAGGTTTTGAGAATAGTTCATAAGTCGTATTTTTGTGCAAGTTTTAAAAGAGGGTATAGATTTTTACTTAACTAATACAGAAAAAATCATACCAAAAATTAGTAGATAATTATTATACTATATGAAAAAGGTGGGTAACCATAATTCGATCTCAAGAAAATTGCTGCTTAGCTTATCGCTAACGCTTATTTTCTCCCTAACTTCATTTGCTCAAGATGCTGCTGCTGCTCCGGCGGCGCCTGAAGCTGCTGCTCCGGCTGCAACTGCAGGTGGTGATCCAGTAAAAGGGAAAGAACTTTTTAATGCAAATTGCGCTGCATGTCACAAACTAGATGCTAAATCAACAGGTCCTGCTCTACGAGGAGTTGCTGCTAAGCATGAAATGGCTTGGATTTACAAGTGGGTTCATAACAGTTCTGACATGATTAAGTCAGGTGATCCTGTTGCAGTAAAACTTTTTGAAGAAAACAACAAGTCTGTAATGACTTCTTTTCCTCAATTATCTGAAGGTGATATTGATAATATTATCGCTTATACTTCTGAAGAAAAAGCTGCGCCAGCTCCTGGTGCTCCTGGAACTGCTGTATTGCCAACCGGTGGTGTACAGGAAGGAAGTGGAATTTCTAATAATATTATTTTAGGTGCTCTTGCTTTGGTAATGGCTATCTTGGTTGTCATGTTATTCATGGTAAACAAAGTATTAACTAAAGTTGCTAGTAATAATGGTATTGTAGTGGCGCCTAGAGAGGCTAGAACTCCAATCTGGAAAGCTTTTGCTAAAAATCAATTTTTAGTATTAGTAACTTCTATATTTTTACTTTTGGCAAGTGGTTATTTTGTGTATGGATTTTTGATGCAGGTTGGTGTAGATCAAAACTATGAGCCAATTCAGCCAATTCACTATTCTCATAAAATTCACGCTGGAGATAACGAGATCAATTGTAAATATTGTCACTCTGCTGCACGTGTAAGTAAAAATGCTGGTATTCCTTCTTTAAATGTTTGTATGAACTGTCATAAAAACATTTCTGAAGTTGCTGAAACTACTGCTACTGCAGATCACAGTAAAGCATTTTATGATGGTGAAATCCAGAAGTTATATGATGCTGTTGGTTGGGATAAAACTAAACAAGTGTATACTGGAAAAACTAAACCTGTGAAATGGGTTCGTATTCATAATTTACCTGATTTTGTGTATTTCAATCACTCACAACACGTTTCTGTTGCAGGAGTTGAATGTCAAACTTGTCACGGTCCGGTACAAGAATTTGAAATCATGAAACAATATTCTAAATTAACAATGGGATGGTGCGTTGATTGCCATAGAAAAACTGATGTTAAGATGGAAGGAAACGCATATTATGATAAAATTCATGCTGAACTTTCTAAAAAATACGGTGTAGAAAAATTGACTGCAGCGCAAATGGGAGGTTTAGAATGCGGTAAATGCCACTATTAATCGAATTATTAAGATTTTAATATTTATATACAATGTCATCAAACAAAAAATACTGGAAAAGTGTTGAAGAACTAGAAAATAGTTCTATTGTTGAGGCGCTTAGAAATAACGAATTTGTTGAAGAGATTCCTACGGATGAATTCTTAGGAAATTCAGATGCTTTAGCTTCATCTGGAACTTCACGTCGTGACTTTTTAAAGTACGTAGGGTTTAGTACAGCAGCTGTTACACTTGCTGCCTGCGAAGGTCCTGTTCACAAGTCTATCCCTTATGTGTTACAACCGGAACAAATCATTCCTGGTGTTGCAGATTATTATGCAACTACTGTTTTTGATGGTTTTGATTTTGCTAACTTATTAGTAAAAACTCGTGAGGGTCGTCCAATTAAAATTGAAAACAATACTATTTCTGGAGCTAAATTTTCAGCCAATGCGAGAATTCATGCATCTATCTTAGCTTTATACGATAGCATGCGTTTGAAAGAACCTAAATTGGAAGGTAAAAATAGTAGCTGGTCTGCTGTTGACTTGAAAATTAAGTCAAGTCTTGCTGATGCAAAAGCAAAAGGAGGACAAGTAGTGTTGTTGACTAATACTTTGGCGAGTCCATCTACTGAAAAATTAATAGCTGAGTTCATCGCTAAAAATCCTAATGCAAAACATGTTGTTTATGATGCGGTTTCTTCGTCAGACGCATTAGATGCATTTGAAACTGTATATGGTGAAAGAGCTTTAGTTGATTATGATTTTTCAAAAGCTTCATTAATCGTTTCTGTTGGTGCTGATTTCTTAGGAGACTGGCAAGGTGGTGGATACGATGCTGGATATGCTCAGGGACGTATTCCTCAAAATGGAAAAATGTCTCGTCATTTTCAGTTTGAATCAAATATGACATTATCTGGAGCTGCTGCTGATAAGCGTGTCCCAATGACAACTGCTGATCAAAAACAGGCTTTAGTTCAAATATATAATATCGTTGCAGGTGCTTCTGTTCCGGTTTCTTTAGAAGCTAAGTACAAAACAGAAGTAGTTAAAGCTGCCCAACAGTTAAGAGCTGCTGGTTCTAAAGGAGTTTTAATATCTGGAATTGAAGATAAAAATGCTCAATTATTAGTTTTGGCTATCAACCAGGTGTTGGCTAGTGAAGCTTATAATACAGCTGGTACAAGACAAATTAGAAAAGGTTCTAATGCGGTTGTATCTCAATTAATAAAAGATATGAATGCTGGAAGTGTTCATACTTTAATCATGAGTGGAATTAATCCTGTTTACACATTAGCTGATTCAGCTTCTTTTGTGTCTGGATTGAAAAAAGTAAAAACTTCAGTTGCTTTTTCTTTAAAAGAAGATGAAACTGCTTCGATTTCTACAATTGCTGCTCCGGCACCTCATTACTTAGAATCTTGGGGAGATGTTGAAATTACAAAAGGTACTTATAGTTTAACTCAACCAACTATTCGTCCTATATTCAATACAAAACAATTTCAAGACGTTTTATTGTCATTAAACGGAGTTTCTGGAAATTTCTACGATTACCTTAAGGTTAACTCAGCTGGTATTATTGTAGGTTCTTCTTGGAATAAAGTATTACATGATGGTATTTTTGTAATTGGCTCTAGTGCATTAGCTGGTGGTTCTTTTGATTATTCTGCTGCTGCAAATGCAGTTTCAAAATCAAAATCAACTGGTGATTTTGAATTAGTGTTGTATACTAAAACAGGTATGGGAGACGGACAGCATGCAAACAATCCTTGGTTGCAAGAGTTTCCAGATCCAATCACAAGAGTTTCTTGGGATAACTATGTTACTGTTTCAAATGCAGATGCTAAAAAATTAGGCTTAACAAATGAAATTGTTGCTAACGGAGGTTTAAACGGAAGTTATGCTACAATTACTACTGCGGATGGTTCTAAATTAGAAAATGTACCGGTAATTGTTCAGCCAGGACAAGCTATTGGAACAGTTGGTTTAGCTGTTGGTTACGGTCGTAAAGCGGCTTTGAAAGAAGAAATGCAAGTAGGTTTAAATGCTTACGCTTTATATAAAAACTTTAATAGTGTTCAGTCTGTTTCTATTGCGAAAGCAAATGGAGAGCATGAGTTTGCTTGTGTTCAGGGACAAAAAACATTAATGGGTAGAGGAGATATCATTAAAGAAACTACTTTAGAGATCTTCAATAGTAAAGATGCTAAACACTGGAATGAACAACCAATGGTATCATTAGATCACCAGGAGGTTGAAGCTACAACAGTCGATTTATGGGAATCATTTGATCGTTCTACAGGACATCACTTTAATCTTTCAATTGACTTAAATGCTTGTACAGGATGTGGAGCATGTGTTATTGCTTGTCATGCTGAAAACAATGTTCCTGTTGTTGGTAAGGCAGAGGTAAGAAGAAGCCGTGATATGCACTGGTTACGTATTGACAGATATTATTCTTCTGAAAGTACTTTTGAAGGTGATAACGAAAGAAAAGAAAACATTGCTGGTCTATCTAGTTCATTATCTACATTTAATGAAATGGAAAAACCTGGAGATAATCCACAAGTTGCTTTCCAACCAGTAATGTGTCAACACTGTAACCATGCACCATGTGAAACAGTTTGCCCGGTTGCTGCTACATCTCACGGTCGTCAAGGTCAAAACCATATGGCATACAACAGATGTGTTGGTACTCGTTATTGTGCAAACAACTGTCCTTATAAAGTACGTCGTTTCAACTGGTTCTTGTACAACAAAAACAGTGAATTCGATTACCACATGAATGATGATTTAGGACGTATGGTATTAAACCCAGACGTAAACGTTCGTTCTCGTGGAGTTATGGAAAAATGTTCATTCTG
This sequence comes from Flavobacterium sp. MMLR14_040, assembly GCF_033657265.1. NCBI lineage: Bacteria > Pseudomonadati > Bacteroidota > Flavobacteriia > Flavobacteriales > Flavobacteriaceae > Flavobacterium > Flavobacterium sp. MMLR14_040. The sequence continues at coordinate 302,889 of NZ_JAWVWO010000005.1, forward strand.
TATCCAAAGCACACAAGCTGTTATTCTTGAGGCAAAACGTCAAGGTAGAGTTGTGGCAAAAGATGAATTCAACAATGCTTGCGCATGTTCTGCAGCTTGTTCATCTGGGGCAATGGTGTTTGGAGATGTAAATGATAAAGAAAGCGCTGTTGCTAAATTAGCAGAAAGCGAAAGAATGTATCATTTATTAGAGCATGTTGGTACAAAACCAAATGTTTTCTATCACGTAAAAGTTAGAAATACTTAGTAAAATTATTAATAAGAAACAATATAAAGGATTATGTCGTCTCACTACGAAGCACCCATTAGAAAACCTTTAGTTATAGGTGATAAATCTTATCACGATGTAACTGTAGATGTAGCCGCACCTGTTGAAGGGCCTGCAAACAAACAATGGTGGATTGTATTTTCAATCGCATTAATAGCCTTCCTTTGGGGGTTAGGTTGTATAATTTACACCGTATCTACCGGTATCGGAACATGGGGATTAAATAAAACAGTTGGTTGGGCTTGGGATATCACGAACTTCGTTTGGTGGGTTGGTATTGGTCACGCCGGAACATTAATTTCTGCGGTATTATTACTTTTCCGTCAACGTTGGAGAATGGCTATTAACCGTTCTGCAGAAGCTATGACTATCTTCTCAGTAGTTCAGGCAGGTTTATTTCCAATTATTCACATGGGGCGTCCATGGTTGGCATACTGGGTTTTACCTATTCCAAATCAATTTGGATCTCTATGGGTGAACTTTAACTCGCCATTACTTTGGGACGTATTTGCAATTTCTACGTATCTTTCAGTATCATTAGTTTTCTGGTGGACTGGTTTATTACCTGACTTTGCGATGCTACGTGACAGAGCAATAACACCTTTCAATAAAAGAGTATATTCTATCCTAAGTTTTGGATGGAGTGGTAGAGCGAAAGACTGGCAGCGTTTTGAAGAAGTATCTTTAGTATTAGCTGGTTTAGCTACTCCTCTTGTACTTTCTGTACACACGATTGTATCGATGGACTTTGCTACTTCTGTAATTCCAGGATGGCATACAACAATTTTCCCTCCATACTTCGTTGCTGGAGCGGTATTCTCAGGATTTGCGATGGTAAATACATTGTTGATCGTTATGAGAAAAGTTTCTAATCTTGAAGCATATATTACATTACAACATATTGAATTGATGAATATCATTATCATGATTACTGGTTCTATTGTTGGTGTTGCATATATCACTGAATTATTTGTAGCTTGGTATTCAGGTGTAGAATATGAGCAATATGCATTCTTAAACAGAGCTACCGGACCTTACTGGTGGGCATATTGGTCAATGATGACTTGTAATGTTTTCTCTCCGCAATTTATGTGGTTCAAAAAACTTAGAACAAGTATCATGTTCTCATTTATTATTTCGATTGTAGTAAACATCGGAATGTGGTTCGAAAGATTCGTAATTATTGTTACTTCTTTACATAGAGATTACCTTCCATCTTCTTGGACAATGTTCTCACCAACATTTGTTGATATTGGAATTTTTATTGGAACAATTGGTTTCTTCTTCGTGTTGTTTTTATTATACTCAAGAACATTCCCTGTAATTGCTCAGGCAGAGGTTAAAACAATTTTGAAAGGAACAGGAGATAATTACATTAGAGAAAGAGCAAATAAAGATTCACATCATGAGTAATAAAGTAATATACGCCATTTATAATGACGATGATATTTTGATGGATGCAGTAAAGAAAACCAGAGCTGCTCATCATCATATTGAAGAGGTTTTTACTCCATTCCCAGTTCACGGATTGGATAAAGCTATGGGTTTAGCACCAACAAGATTAGCAATTTGTGCTTTTTTATATGGATGTGTTGGTATTTCTGTTGCAACAACAATGATGAGTTATATTATGATTCATGATTGGCCTCAGGATATTGGTGGAAAACCAAGTTTTAGTTTCATTCAGAATATGCCATCTTTTGTGCCAATTATGTTTGAGATGACTGTATTTTTCGCTGCCCACTTAATGGTAATCACTTTTTATATGAGAAGTAGATTATGGCCATTCAAACAAGCTGAAAATCCTGATGTAAGAACAACAGATGACCACTTCTTAATAGAGGTTGCTGTAAATGATAATGAAGCAGAACTTGTTTCTTTTTTCGAAGGTACAGGAGCTGTTGAAGTTAAAGTAATTGAAAAGAATTAATTGTAGCTATGAAAAGGATATATAAAATAACACTTTTAGTTGGTATAACTATTTTAGTTTCATCTTGCCACAATAATTCGGCACCAAACTATCAGTATTTCCCTAATATGTATGAATCTGTAGGTTATGAAACTTATTCAGAGGCAAAAATATTTAAAGGTGGAAAAGAAGGACAGCTTCCTGTAGAAGGAACTATTAATAGAGGTTTTGAGCCTTATGAATATGAAAATTCAACAGCAGGTTATGAATTGGCTAAAGCTAATTTAAAATCACCTTTGGATTCTATCGAAAGAAATTCTGGAAAAGGAAAAGAACTTTTCGAAATTTATTGTATCAGTTGTCATGGTGCAACTGGTAACGGTAAAGGTAAATTGGTTGAAAGAGAAAAATTTCTTGGAGTACCTAGCTATAAAGACAGAGTAATTACTGAAGGAAGTATCTTTCACGTTGAAACTTATGGTTTAAATGCAATGGGTTCACATGCAAATCAATTAAGTGCCCACGAACGTTGGTTAGTTGCTGACTATGTTCTAAAACTAAAAAGCCAATTATAATTGTTGAACAAACTGATCGTAATAGATATGTATACATTTTCAAGTAAATTAAAAACTTTTTCTATCATCCTAATGGCCGTTGGCGTTTTAGGAATTGGATATGGTTTTTTAACTGCTCCTAAAGATATTCAAGAAGTTGAAAAAATTCTAGCTGCGGATGCACATGGTTCTCATGGAGCTGAGCATGCAGAAGCGACTGAAGCTTCTCATAAAGATGCCGGGCATCATGAAGCTGCTGAAGTTTCACATGAATCACATAAAGGCGGAGAACATGCAGAAGTAGGTGCTGCTGATGAGCACAAAGAACACTTAACGCATGTATTGCACCAATTACAAAACAAACCTTGGTCTGCTTTGTATGTTGCTTGTATTTTCTTCTTGTTGCTTTCTATGGGAGTTTTAGCATTTTATGCTATTCAACAAGTTGCTCAGGCAGGTTGGTCTCCAGTTTTGTTTAGAGTTATGCAGGGTATTACAGCTTATTTGCCTGTTGCTTCTGTAATCTTCTTTATTATTTTGGTTCTTTGCGGTTTACACTTTAATCATATTTTTGTATGGTTAGGAGAGGGAGTAACAGATCCAAATAGTGCAAACTATGATGAAATTATTGCAGGTAAATCGGGATATTTAAACTTTCCTTTCTGGATTGTTAGAGCGGGAATCTTCTTATTAGGATGGAATTTATACCGTCATTATTCAAGAAAAAATTGTTTAGCTCAAGATGAAGCTAATGATGATCTATATTACAAAAAGAACTTTAAGTTATCTGCTGGATTCTTAGTTTTCTTTATCGTTTCTGAGTCTATCATGTCTTGGGATTGGATTATGTCTTTTGATCCACACTGGTTTAGTACTTTATTTGGATGGTATGTTTTTGCTTCTTTCTTCGTAAGTGGAATTACTACTATCGCATTAGTAACTGTATACTTGAAATCTAAAGGATATTTAGAATATGTAAATACAAGTCACATTCACGATTTAGCTAAATTTATGTTTGGTATCAGTGTTTTCTGGACTTATTTATGGTTCTCACAATTCATGTTAATCTGGTATGCTAATATTCCTGAAGAGGTAACTTATTTTGTAACAAGAATTCAATTATACAACTTGCCATTTTTTGGAGCTGTAGTTATGAACTTCGTTTTTCCATTATTGATATTAATCAATACAGACTTTAAGCGTTTAAGCTGGGTTATTGTAATGGCTGGTGTTGTTATCTTATTAGGTCACTATGTTGATTTCTTTAATATGATTATGCCTGGTACAGTTGGAGATAAATGGTTTATTGGAGTTTCTGAAATTGCATCTATTCTTTTCTTCTTAGGATTGTTTATTTTTGTAGTATTTACTGCATTGACTAAAGCTCCTCTGTTAGCAAAAAGAAATCCTTTCATTGAAGAAAGTAAACATTTTCATTATTAATATTTAAAGAAATAAACAGATGACAAGTTTGTTGGTAATTGTAGTTTTAGTTTTATTAGCAGTTGCATTATGGCAATTGACCAAGATATTTGATCTTACTCAGGTAGGATCTTCTTCGGACGATTCTCAGGTTGCATCAGATAATGATAATAATATTCAGGGATATGTTATGTTTGGCTTTCTGGCATTCATATATATATTTACAATTTACGGTTTACTAAAATGGGGTGGTTTAGCGCTTCATACGCCAGCTTCAGAGCATGGGCTTTTAGTGGATAGTTTAATGAATATTACTTGGGTTTTAATTTTTGTAGTTCAGTTTATTACTCAGGGTTTATTATATTGGTTTTCTTTTAAAAACAGAGGACATAAAGATAGAAAAGCATTATTTTTTGCTGATAGTAATAAATTAGAAGCGATTTGGAGTATAATTCCATCTGTAGTTTTAGCATGTTTAATTCTTTATGGATTGTATGCATGGAACAATATTATGTTTGTTGATAAAGATGAAGATGTAATTGAAATTGAATTATATGCTCAACAATTTAAATGGACTGCAAGATATGCAGGTCAAGATAATGTTTTAGGAAAAGCTAACGTTCGTTTAATCGAAGGTATAAATACTTTAGGTGTTGACATGTCTGATCCTAATGCTCAGGATGATATTATTGTTTCTGAATTGCATATACCAAAAGGCAAAAAAGTACATTTCAAAATGCGTTCTCAAGATGTATTACACTCAGCTTATATGCCTCACTTTAGAGCGCAAATGAACTGTGTACCTGGAATGGTTACTGAGTTTGCTTTTATTCCAACTTATACAACTGCTGAATACAGAGAGTTGCCATTTATGGTAGAGAAAGTTGCAAACATTAACAAACTTAGATCTGAAAAAAGTACAGAATTAGTTGCAAAAGGTGGAACAGCTTTAGATCCTTATACATTTGATTATTTATTATTATGTAATAAAATTTGTGGAGCTTCTCACTACAACATGCAAATGAAAGTTGTTGTTGATACTCCGGAAGATTATAAAAAATGGTTAAGTGAAAAAACTACTTTAGCTCAGGATATTAAAGCGGCAGCAGCTGCAGAAAAACCAGCTGAGGGAGCAGGAGCTACTACAGATAGCGCTAGTACTATTGCTAAAGATACTGTAAAAGCAGTTATCGATACTGTAAAAGCAGCTGTAGCTAAAGTTGCTATGAAATAATATTTATTTAAGAAAATTTAAAGTACACATATATGTCAGCAGAAGCGCACGATCACGATCACGGACACGATCATCACGAGCACGAACACCATCATAAAGACACGTTCATTACTAAATATATCTTTAGTATTGATCACAAAATGATTGCTAAGCAATACTTGATTACAGGTATTATCATGGGTATTATTGGTATTGCAATGTCTTTGCTTTTCAGAATGCAATTAGCATGGCCAGAGGAGTCTTTTAAAATTTTTAATGTTTTATTAGGAGACAAATTCGCACCAGACGGTGTAATGGCAAATGATATTTATCTGGCTTTAGTAACAATTCACGGTACCATCATGGTATTCTTTGTACTAACGGCTGGTTTGAGTGGAACATTCAGTAACTTACTTATTCCACTTCAAATTGGTGCGCGAGATATGGCTTCTGGATTCATGAATATGATTTCATATTGGTTGTTTTTCTTGTCTGCTGTAATAATGTTGTCTTCATTATTTGTTGAAGCTGGTCCAGCTTCTGCAGGTTGGACAATTTATCCACCATTAAGTGCTTTACCACAAGCGATTCCAGGTTCTGGAACAGGTATGACTTTATGGTTAGTTTCAATGGCTATCTTTATTGCATCTTCTTTAATGGGATCTTTAAATTACATTGTTACTGTAATCAACTTAAGAACTAAAGGAATGTCTATGACTAGACTTCCTCTTACAATCTGGACATTTTTCGTAACAGCTATTATTGGTGTTATTTCGTTTCCAGTATTATTGTCAGCTGCATTATTATTGATTTTCGATAGAAGTTTTGGTACTTCATTCTTCTTATCTGATATCTATATTGCAGGAGAGGTTTTACATTATCAAGGTGGTTCTCCAGTTTTATTTGAACACTTATTCTGGTTCTTAGGTCACCCTGAGGTTTATATTGTAATCTTACCAGCAATGGGACTTGTTTCTGAAATTATGGCTACGAATTCTCGTAAACCAATTTTCGGATACAGAGCGATGATTATGTCTGTTCTTGCAATTGCATTTTTATCAACTATTGTTTGGGGACACCACATGTTTATTTCAGGTATGAATCCTTTCTTAGGATCTGTATTTACTTTTACCACTTTATTGATTGCAATCCCATCTGCTGTAAAAGCATTTAACTGGATTACAACTTTATGGAAAGGTAACTTACAATTCAACCCTGCGATGTTATTCTCTATCGGAATGGTTTCTACTTTCATTACTGGAGGTTTAACTGGAATCATTTTAGGAGATAGTACTTTAGATATTAACGTTCACGATACTTACTTCGTAATTGCTCACTTTCACTTAGTAATGGGTATATCTGCACTTTACGGAATGTTTGCTGGTATTTACCACTGGTTCCCTAAAATGTACGGAAGAATGTTGAATAAAAACTTAGGTTATATTCACTTTTGGGTAACGGCAGTTTGTGCTTATGGAGTATTCTTCCCAATGCACTTTATCGGATTAGCTGGTTTACCAAGACGTTACTATACAAACACAAACTTCCCATTATTTGATGATTTACAAAATGTGAATGTTTTAATTACAACATTTGCTCTTGTAGGAGGTGCGTTCCAATTAGTATTCTTATACAACTTCTTTAGTAGTATTTTCTACGGTAAGAAAGCTGTTCAAAATCCATGGAGATCAACAACATTAGAGTGGACAACTCCAGTAGAACATATTCACGGTAACTGGCCAGGAGAAATTCCTCACGTATACCGTTGGCCGTATGACTACAGTAACCCAAATCATGATGTAGATTTTGTCCCTCAAAATGTACCAATGAAAGAAGGTGAAGAAGTTTTACACCACTAAGAAATAATAAAGAAAGGTCATCTGAAAAGATGGCCTTTTTTGTTTTTGGAAATTAGTATTTAGCTGAAAATTTCAATTACGGAAATGTTCTCAATTATTGGAATTGGGAATTTAGATATGCAGATTTGTTCCTGAAGTTCTGAATTTTATTAAAAATTATCTGTTTTACAAACTGATTACTTTGTCTATCTTTGTAAGATGAATGAAAACTTAGATCCTACTACAAAAGGATATAACCCTGAAGAACTAGATCTTGAAAAAAGATTGCGTCCGCTGTCATTTGATGATTTTGCCGGACAGGACCAAGTTTTAGAAAATTTAAAAGTTTTCGTGGCAGCTGCTAACCAACGTGGAGAAGCATTAGATCACGCACTTTTTCACGGACCCCCAGGACTTGGAAAAACTACTTTGGCTAATATTTTGGCAAATGAACTTGAAGTAGGGATTAAAATTACTTCAGGTCCCGTTTTGGATAAACCTGGTGATTTAGCCGGCTTATTGACAAATCTTGATGAAAGGGATGTTTTGTTTATTGACGAGATTCATCGTTTAAGTCCAATTGTAGAAGAGTATTTATATTCGGCTATGGAAGACTTTAAAATTGATATTATGATTGAATCTGGGCCAAATGCCAGAACAGTGCAAATCAATTTGAATCCCTTTACTTTAATTGGTGCAACAACAAGATCTGGATTATTAACCGCTCCAATGCGTGCGCGTTTTGGAATTTCATCCCGACTACAATATTATACAACGGAACTTTTAACGACGATTGTTGAGAGAAGTGCTTCGATATTAAAAATGCCAATTTCGCTTGACGCGGCAATTGAAATTGCCGGACGAAGCCGTGGTACACCTCGTATTGCAAATGCATTATTAAGAAGAGTTCGAGACTTTGCTCAAATAAAAGGAAACGGGACTATTGATATTGAAATTGCCCGCTATGCTCTTAAAGCATTAAACGTTGATGCTCATGGTCTTGATGAAATGGACAATAAAATTTTGTTGACTATCATCAATAAATTTAAAGGCGGACCTGTCGGACTTTCAACTTTAGCTACTGCTGTTTCTGAAAGCAGTGAAACAATTGAAGAGGTTTATGAACCATTCCTGATCCAGGAGGGGTTTATTATGCGTACACCACGTGGACGTGAAGTAACTGATAAAGCTTATAAGCATTTAGGGAAAATAAATACTAACATTCAGGGCGGATTGTTTTAATTCTGTTTAAAATGTCTGAGAATAAAAAATATAATTACCCTAACCGACTTTCAATATTTAGATTTTTTTTGGATGCTGAAGGAGTGCGTAAAAATCCTATTCCTTTTCATAAAAGATATTTTGATAAGTTTGGAGATTCTTTTTCTCTAAGAATTGGCTTTTCTAAGCACATAATTTTATCAAGAGATAATGAAGTTGCCCAATATATTTTGCAAAAAAATCAAAAGAACTATCATAAATCTAAGTTTCAGTCTGTTTATCTTTCTAAATATTTAGGAAAAGGACTTTTAACTGTTGACGGTGATTTCTGGCTAAAACAAAGAAGGCTTATTCAACCTGCATTTCATAAGCAAAAGATGAATCAGCTAGTTGAAAATATGAATCAAACAATTGTTTTAGAGCTTGATGATTTAATTGAGGAAAAACCTGTTGATCTTTTTCCAATTATGAGCCAGTTAGCCTTTAATGTTGTTGCGAAGTCTCTTTTCGAACTTTCAATTTCAGAAGAAAAATTAATTCGCATTAAATATATTATCGAAGAAGTACAGAATTTTTTAATTAAAGAAATTAGGCTTCCACATAAAGCCTGGTGGTTTTCTGTAACTGGTCAGGTTAAGAAACATCTTGAATTGGCAGAAGAGAACAATAGTATTATCAGGGAGATTGTTGAGGAGAGGAGCAGGTCTAAAGAAGATATTAATGATTTACTTAATATGCTTTTAGAAACACGATATGAAGATACAGGAGAAGGAATGTCTGTAAAGCAATTGGTTGATGAGATTAAAGTTCTATTTATTGCCGGTCATGAAACTACTGCAAATGCCTTGACTTTTACGCTTTATCTTTTGGGAACAAATACTGAGATACAACAAAAAGTTTTAGATGAAATTACAGCTATTGAATCTCAAACGGAAAATGTTGTTGAGCAGCTTCAGAAAATGACTTACACAAATGCAGTTTTAAATGAGGCTATGCGTTTGTATCCGCCAGCCTGGATTACTGACAGGGAAAATGTTGAAGATGATAATTTAGCGGGTTATAATATTAAGAAAGGAACATTAATTGGTGTTTCTTTTTATGAATTACACCGAAATCCAAAGTATTGGGAAAATCCGGAAGAATTTATACCAGAAAGATTTCTGGGTGAACAGAAGAAACAATCAATGCAATATTTTTATCCATTTGGAGCAGGACCCAGAATGTGTATTGGAGCAGGATTTGCTATTTATGAAATGTGTTTGACGATTTCTTATTTAGTAAAAAAATTCACTATTACATCTGTCAATAGTGAAATACAGTTCAATCCATTAATTACATTGAAGCCTGTTGGAGTAAAAGTTTTATTCTCTAAAAGATGACAATTAATGCTAAAGAAACATATTCAAAATTTATAAAAGCTGAAGCAAAAAGGCTTGGGTTTCTTTCTTGTGGTATTTCCAAAGCTGGATTTTTAGAACAGGAAGCGCCCCGACTTGAAAATTGGTTAAAGAATAACAGTCATGGCAAAATGGCTTATATGGAAAACCATTTTGACAAACGATTAGATCCTACTTTATTGGTTGATGATGCTAAGAGTGTCGTTTCGCTTTTATTAAATTATTATCCTGAAGAATCTCAAACTCAGGAAAGTTTCAAAATCTCTAAATATGCTTATGGTCAGGATTATCATTTTGTAATCAAGGAGAAATTAAAAGAGTTTCTTTTTTCTATTCAGGAAAATATTGGAGATGTTTCCGGGCGTGCCTTTGTCGATTCTGCTCCGGTTCTGGATAAAGCCTGGGCGGCCAAAAGTGGTTTGGGCTGGATTGGAAAAAACAGCAATCTCATAACCCAAAAAGTAGGCTCTTTTTATTTTATTGCAGAGCTTATTCTCGATTTAGATCTTGAATATGATCATGCCACTACAGACCATTGCGGTTCTTGTACAGCCTGCATTGATGCTTGTCCCACACAAGCGATAGTTGCCCCTCATGTTGTTGACGGCAGCAAATGTATTTCATATTACACCATCGAATTAAAAGAAAATATCCCTTATGATATGAAAGGTAAATTTGACGAGTGGATGTTTGGCTGTGACACGTGCCAGGATGTTTGTCCCTGGAATAGATTCTCAAAATCGCATTCAGAACCATTATTCAATCCTAATCCTGATTTGCTTTCTTTTACAAAAAAAGACTGGATTGAAATTACAGAAGAAACTTTTCGTACTGTTTTTAAAAATTCTCCTATCAAAAGAACAAAATTCGAGGGCTTAAAACGTAATATTAAGTTTCTTGAATAAAAGTTATTTTTAATTTTTCTACATTTTAAATGTAAATTTATTCCTTTTTTTTGTTTTTTCTTCGATTATTTTTTCTTTGAATAATATTCCTAATATGGCTGTAAAAAGTTGTAGGTTATTTTTGTTTTAATAAAAACAATAACAGATTGATTTATAGAGTGTTAGATTGAATGTTCACTTGTTTGTTTGTAAGGTGTTGTTGTTGTTTTCGCATCTTTTTCTTTAAAAACAAAAGATTTGATAAAAAATTAAGAATTTTCTGCATTATTATTATCAAATAGTTAATTTATGCGCATGCTTAAGTTAATTTTTGCTGATAAAAAGTGCCGTTCAACGTTTATCTTGGTAGTTTGTCGACGAAAGTATTTAGTATAGAGGGCTTTATATAATTTCGCGGCTCCAAAACTACTAATTTAATCCAGAGACAATTTTAGTCTTGAACCTATAATTACTTATGGTCCAAACACTACTTTCTTTTTGCATTGTTCTTGAAAAATCTTTTATGAGATTTTCAAAATCCATTTCCTTTCTTTTATCGTATCTGTCCTATATGCTGAACATATCGTTTGATTTTTCAGCATCTAATATTTCTATTATTCAAATTACAGTTGTCTATGTGTAACTTTACTCTTAGAAAGTTTAATTCAATTAAACTATTTACTTTTATTTTATTTTTAATGATTAGCTATAATGCTTCGGCTCAGTTTTATACCAAGCATTATATAGCGCCAGCGCCTTGGCAGTATTTTAGTAAAGCAAATGAAATTGTTATTGCGACGAATTCAACAGCAACTGTAAATATTACCGTTTCAAAAAGTGATGGTACAGTTATAACAACACTTACAGCTTCAAAAGGAACACCTGCAATATATAGATTTGCAGGAAAACCGAGTGCAGCTCCTGCGTTTGCGTTTAATACAGTTTTAAATGCTGCAGGATTAATCGTTACGGGTAGTGCTCCGATATCTATTAATTTACGAAACGTAGCTTCTGATGCCTTGGGTGGCGATGGTTCTGATCAGGATATTAAAGGGAATGCAGCATTGACTAGTTTTGGTGATGCCGGAATCGGGATAAGATTTAGAGTTGGATATTATAGAGATGGTTCTCTTGGAAATTTCAATAATTACGGTGATCAACGTCCAATTTACAGTGTAATGGCAATTACAAACGGAACAACCGTAACAATTGGAGGTGTTGTAACAGCAACTTTAAATGCAGGACAAAGTTATTTATTCAAAGCAGCAATTGGAACTTTAGTAGAAACTTCAAACCCAAGTGTTATGAATACTTCTGCTTTTATTGATACACCAAATGGTTGTGGAGATGGAGCTTTTAATCAAATTCCGCCAGAAGCGGTTTTAGGTTCAGAATATTTTATAGAAAGAGGAAAAGGAAACGATACGGCAGAACAAACTACTGTAATTGCAACTAAACCAAATACAAAAGTTATTGTAGATACTTATTCGGTAACCGGAGCTTTAGTATCAACAAAAACAACAACATTAGCAACAGCGGGTAGTTTTTTTACTTTTTTGAATGGTGTTTCGGGAGCTAATTTTTCAGCTTCAAGAGTTTCTGCAGATAACAATGTTGTTGTCTACTCAGGAACAGCTCAATCTTGTGAAGTTGATATTTCGACAATTGCTCCTGTCTCAGAATGTGGAGGATCGAAATTTATAGAGACAGCAAAATTTAGAAATTACGGTACAGGTTCATTACCTTATTTTGGATATGTTCTTTTAAAAGATGCAGTATCAAAAGTATATGTAAATAGTGTAGATATCGAAACAAAATCAGGAGTTTCTCCGCGTCATCAATTGGGAACGACAGGATGGTATTTGATAAATTTTGAAGACACTCAGATCGGAAGTCCGGATGTTCTTTCCATATCAAGTGATGCTAAATTAACGGTTTCGATTGTACAACAAGGTGGAGGATTCTCTATGGCAGGATTTTTCTCAAATTTTGCTGTTCAGCCAGAAGATCCAACTTTCAGTTATATTTCGGGAGGTGGTTGTACTAATAGTTCAGCCATGTTATCAACTCCAAGTGGATTCACTCCATATCAGTGGTATTATAATGGAACTGCTATTACAGGTGCCAATTCAAATACATATACTGCAACTAAAACAGGTTCATATTCCGTAGCGTCAACTTTAACTTGTGGTGCGCAGACTCAATCAAAACCTGTAACAGTTACTTTATGTACGGACTTAGGTATTACAAAAACAGTAGACAAAGCAACACCGTGTGTGGGGTCCAATGTCGAATTTACATTAACCTTATCTAATTTAGGCGTAAATAATGCTACAGGAGTTTCTGTAAATGATTTGCTTCCTACGGGTTATTCTTTTGTAAGTTCAACTCCATCGGTAGGAAGTTATAATTCAGGAACAGGAGTTTGGAGTATTGGTGATATCAATGCAGGTATAGCCGTAACATTAAAAATTGTTGCTAAAGTAAATGCTAACGGAGTTTATACCAATACAGCAATAATACCCGCATCTGTTTCGGATACTAACTCAGCAAATAATTCGGCTAGTGCTTCAACAACGCCAAATCCTTTACCAACAGTTATTGTTACGAATCCTGCTTCAGTATGTGCACCTTCAAAAGTTGATATTACTGTTCCTGCAATTACAACAGGAAGTACAGCTAATTTAACATTTTCATATTGGACAGATGCGGCTGCTACAATAACATATAGCACACCAACTGCTGCTACAGCGGGTACCTATTATATAAAAGGAACCACATCTTCAGGATGTTCAGATATTAAACCTGTTGTGGTAACAACCGCAATGGCGCCAAATGCAGGTACGTTGTCAGGTACACAAAATATTTGTATTTCAGGAACGACTACTTTTACATCAAATGGAAATTCGGGTGGAAGCTGGGCAAGTAGTGATACAGCAGTTGCTACAGTAAATGCACAAAGTGGATTAATTACAGGAATTGCTGCAGGTACAGCTACGATTACATATAAAGTTACAGGAACAGGTGGTTGTAATGATGCAAACGCTACAAGAAACATAACCGTAAATCCGACTCCAACAGCTTCCGTAACAGGAGTACTAACTTCATGTTATAATACTACATTGACAGCAGTTACCAATACAAGTCCTGCTGCTTATGTTTGGTATAAAGATAATCTTGTAATTTCAGGGCAAACAGCCTCTACATTAGTTGTTACAGCTGATGGAGATTATAAAGTTAAAGTTACAAATACTACTACGACTTGTGAAAATACATCAGCTGCTTCAACAGTTAAAGTTAGCGATACCCAAAAACCAACAATTACCTGTCCGTCGAATGTTACAGCTGTAGCGGATGCCAATTCATGTGTTGCGACAGGAGTTATTTTAGGAACACCAACAACAACTGACAATTGTACAGGAACAATCACGGTTACCAATAATGCACCATCAAGCTTTCCAATCGGAGTTAATACTGTGACTTGGACAGCCAAAGATGTTTCAGGAAATACGCAGACTTGTACTCAAACAGTAACAGTTACCGATACCCAAAAACCAACAATTACCTGTCCGTCGAATGTTACGGCTCTAGCCGATGCTAATTCATGTGTTGCTACAGGAGTTATTTTAGGAACACCAACAACAACTGACAACTGTACAGGGACAATCACGGTTACCAATAATGCACCATCAAGTTTTCCAATTGGAGTTACAACTGTTACGTGGACAGCAAAAGATGTTTCAGGAAATACGCAGACTTGTACTCAAACAGTAACAGTTACCGATACCCAAAAACCAACAATTAGCTGTCCGTCGAATGTTACGGCTGTAGCCGATGCCAATTCATGTGTTGCGACAGGAGTTATTTTAGGAACACCAACAACAACTGACAACTGTACAGGGACAATCACGGTTACCAATAATGCACCATCAAGCTTTCCAATCGGAGTTACTACTGTGACGTGGACAGCAAAAGATGTTTCAGGAAATACGCAGACTTGTACTCAAACAGTAACAGTTAGCGATACCCAAAAACCAACAATTACCTGTCCGTCGAATGTTACAGCTGTAGCGGATGCCAATTCATGTGTTGCGACAGGAGTTATTTTAGGAACACCAACAACAACTGACAATTGTACAGGAACAATCACGGTTACCAATAATGCACCATCAAGTTTTCCAATTGGAATTACAACCGTTACGTGGACAGCCAAAGATGTTTCAGGAAATACGCAGACTTGTACTCAAACAGTAACAGTTAGCGATACCCAAAAACCAACAATTACCTGTCCGTCGAATGTTACAGCTGTAGCCGATGTAAATTCATGCGTTGCTACAGGAGTTATTTTAGGAACACCAACAACAACTGACAACTGTACAGGAACAATCACGGTTACCAATAACGCACCATCAAGCTTTCCAATCGGAGTTACAACCGTTACGTGGACAGCCAAAGATGTTTCAGGAAATACGCAGACTTGTACTCAAACAGTAACAGTTACCGATGCCCAAAAACCAACAATTAGCTGTCCGTCGAATGTTACGGCTGTAGCCGATGCCAATTCATGCGTTGCTACAGGAGTTATTTTAGGAACACCAATAACAACTGACAACTGTACAGGAACAATCACGGTTACCAATAACGCACCATCAAGCTTTCCAATCGGAGTTACAACCGTTACGTGGACAGCCAAAGATGTTTCAGGAAATACGCAGACTTGTACTCAAACAGTAACAGTTACCGATGCCCAAAAACCAACAATTAGCTGTCCGTCGAATGTTACGGCTGTAGCCGATGCCAATTCATGTGTTGCTACAGGAATTGTTTTAGGAACACCAACAACAACTGACAATTGTACCGGAACAATCGCGGTTACCAATAATGCACCATCAAGCTTTCCAATCGGAGTTACTACTGTGACTTGGACAGCAAAAGATGTTTCAGGAAATACGCAAACTTGTACGCAAACGGTAAAAGTAGTAGGCCCAATTAAAGCAAATGATGATACTGTGTCTTCACTTAATGGATTTTCTGGAGGAGTTGCCATTTCAAATGTTTTAAGTAATGACCTTTTAAACTGTAGTGCTGTAGTTACAAGTGATGTAAATGTTACTTTAGCAAGTAGTTTACCTTCTGTTTTGACCTTTAATACTACAAATGGATCAGTAGCAGTTAAACCACAAACTCCTGCTGGTACTTATTCATTTGATTACACAATTTGTGAAAAATCAAATACAACTAATTGCAGTACAGCATCAGTTAAAATAACAGTTGTTGCTCCAGTTATTGACGCTGTAACGGAAACGACAACATCCATCAACGGAAACACAGGAGGAACAACAGCATCTTTAACAGCTAACGATACTCTAAAAGGAAACCCGGTTGTAATTGGAACAAATCCCGGAGAAGTTAAACTAACCGGAATCACGGTTCCAACAGGATTGACATTAAATGCAAACGGAACAGTAACTGTTGCAGCGAATACTGCAGCCGGAAACTATAACGTGGAATACAGCATCTGTGAAATTACAAATCCAACAAACTGTGATACAGTAATTTCAGTGGTTGTTGTTGGAAAACCAACAATCGACGCTGTTACAGAAACAACAATATCACTTAATGGCAATACAGGAGGAACAACAGCATCTTTAACAGCTAACGATACTCTAAACGGAAATCCGGTTGTTATTGGAACAAATCCAGGAGAAGTAAAATTGACCGGAATCACGGTTCCAACAGGATTGACATTAAATGCAAACGGAACAGTAACT